>JAEWZE010000003.1 GCA_023395465.1 Pseudomonadota bacterium | reverse complement strand
CTGACCAGCATCGGCCTGCGCGTGGTGCGCGCCTTCCTGCCGATCCTCACCCTGTACGTCGGCAAGCTGATCATCGACGAGGCGATCCGCCTGGTCGGGCTGGGCCTGGCCTTCGACTCGGTCGGCGAGGCCTGGCGCAGCGGCCAGCTCGATCCGCTGATGTGGCTGCTGGTCATCGAGTTCGGCCTGGCGATCGCCTCCGACCTGCTCGGGCGGATCGTGAGCTACGCGGATTCGCTGCTGTCGGAGCTGTTCACCAACGCCACCAGCGTGCGCCTGATGGAGCATGCCGCGACGCTGGACCTGGAGGATTTCGAAGACCCGGACGTGCAGGACAAGCTCGATCGCGCGCGGCGCCAGACCATGGGCCGGATGAACCTGATGGGCCAGCTGTTCGGCCAGGTGCAGGACGCGATCACGGTGGTCAGCTTCGCTGTCGGCCTGCTGGTCTATGCGCCCTGGCTGATCGTGCTGCTGGCGGTGGCGCTGGTGCCGGCCTTCCTCGGCGAGGCGCACTTCAGCGCGCTGGGCTATTCGCTCAACTTCCAGTGGACGCCGGAACGCCGGCAGCTCGAGTACGTGCGCCAGACCGGCGCCAGCGTCGAGACCGCCAAGGAAGTGAAGATCTTCAACCTGCACCGCTTCCTGGTGGACCGCTACCGGACGCTGGCCGACAGGTTCTTCCTGGCCAACCGCGCGCTGGCGCGGCGGCGCGCGTTCTGGGGCACGCTGCTGGCCGCGCTCGGCACCCTGGGCTACTACGTGGCCTACGCCTACATCGCCTGGCGCACGGTGCGCGGCGACTTCACCATCGGCGACCTGACCTTCCTGGCTGGCAGTTTCCGCAGGCTTCGGCAGCTGCTCGAGGGGTTGCTGATCGGCTTCTCACAGGTGGCCGGGCAGGCGCTGTACCTGGACGACCTGTTCTCGTTCTTCGAGATCGAGCCCGAGATCACCTCGCCGGAACATCCCGTGCCCTTCCCGGGCCCGATCGCGCAGGGTTTCGTGTTCGAGAACGTCGGCTTCCGCTATCCGGGCGCCGAACGCTGGGCGGTGCGGCACCTGGACTTCGAACTGCGCGCCGGCGAGGTGCTGGCGCTGGTCGGCGAGAACGGCGCCGGCAAGACCACCCTGGTCAAGCTGCTGGCGAGGCTCTACGACCCGGACGAAGGCCGCATCCTGCTCGACGGGCGCGACCTGCGCGAGTACGACATCGATGCGCTGCGCGCGAACATCGGCGTGATCTTCCAGGATTTCGTGCGTTATCACCTCACCGCCGGCGAGAACATCGGCGTGGGCAGGATCGACCACATGGACGACCGCGTCCGGATCGAGGACGCGGCCCGCCGGGCCATGGCCGACGAGGTGATCGAGGCGCTGCCGCAAGGCTACGACCAGCTGATCGGGCGCCGCTTCAAGACCGGCGTGGACCTGTCGGGCGGGCAGTGGCAGAAGATCGCGATCGCCCGCGCCTACATGCGCGACGCCCAGGTGATGATCCTGGACGAGCCGACCGCGGCGCTCGACGCGCGCAGCGAGTTCGAGGTGTTCCAGCGCTTCAAGGAGCTGTCCGACGAGCGCACCGCGGTGCTGATCTCGCACCGCTTCTCCAGCGTGCGCATGGCCGACCGGATCCTGGTGCTGGCGGATGGCCGGGTCGAGGCCAGCGGTACCCACGACGAGCTGATGGCCCAGGGCGGACGCTATGCCGAGCTGTTCGAGCTGCAGGCGGCGGGCTACCGCTAGCCGCGCCCGGTTGGGCGTGGGGACAAAATGCCCGGACCGGCGCCCGGAGCAGGGCCGGCCGGTTGGCTATAATTCACAGCTGACGTTCTGCTGACTCCTCCCCATGTCCTCCGCCTTCGGCACCGAAACGGTGCTGGACGTCCGCCACTGGACCGACAGCTACTTCAGCTTCACCACCACCCGCGACGACGGCTTCCGTTTCGAGAACGGGCAGTTCGTGATGATCGGCCTCGAGATCGGCGGCAAGCCCTTGCTGCGTGCCTATTCGATCGCCAGCGCGAACTGGGAGGAGCAGCTGGAGTTCTTCAGCATCAAGGTCCCCGACGGCCCGCTGACCTCTCGCCTGCAGCATATCCAGCCGGGCGACCATCTCCTGGTGGGGCGCAAGCCCACCGGCACCCTGTTGATCAGCGACCTGCACCCCGGCCGCAACCTGTACCTGCTGGGGACCGGGACGGGGCTGGCGCCATGGATGTCGGTCATCAAGGATCCCGGAACCTACGAACGCTTCGAGCGCGTGGTCGTGGCCCATGGCGTGCGCAGTGCGGCCGACCTGGCCTATCGCGACTACATCCTCAACGAGCTGCCGCGCCACGAGTTCCTCGGCGAACAGATCTCGCGCCAGCTGCTCTACTACCCGGTGGTCAGCCGCGAACCCTTCCAGTGGGAGGGCCGCGACCAGCGCGGCCGCCTGACCGACCTGCTCGACAGCGGCCGCATGGCCGCCGACCTTGGACTCGATCCCCTCGACCCCGCGCGCGACCGCGCCATGATCTGCGGCGGCCCGCAGATGCTGGCCGACTTCCGCGCCCTACTCGACCGCCGCGGCTTCGTCGCCGCGCCGCGCATCGGCACGCCGGGCGGCTACGTGTTCGAGCGCGCCTTCGTCGAGAAGTGAGTCGCCTCCGCGCGACGGCCGCCCGCCACCGACGGGAGACGTCGTAGAATCCCCGCATCATTCGGAGGACATCGCATGAAGATCCTGGTTCCGGTCGACGGCAGCGAAACGAGCACGCGCGCCCTCAAGCACGCGCTGACGCTGGCCAAGTCCTTCGCCAAGCCGGGCAAGGTGCTGGTGGTGGCGGTCGACGATGCCCTGTTTCCGGGGGTGGAGCGCAAGATCGGTGCCGACGCCGCGCGCAAGCACCATGCGGAGAACTTCGAGCGGATGTTCGCGCCGGCCCGCAAAGCGCTGGCCCGCAACAAGGTGCCGGTGGAGTTCGTCGAAGTGGTGGACGCGGTCGCCACCGGCATCCTCGACACCGCGAACAAGCAGAAGGTCGACCTGGTCGTGATGGGGTCGCGCGGCAGTGGCGGGATCAAGGGCACCCTGCTCGGCTCGGTCTCGATGAAGGTGCTTGCGGGGACGCAGGTGCCGGTCACCATCGTCCATTGACGCAGCGCGCGGCGCATCCGCCACGCTCGCTCAGGCGAGCGCGGTTTCGATGTCGCGGCGCAGGCTTTCGGGCGTGTCCGTCGGCGCATAGCGCCGCAGCACCTGGCCGTCGCGGCCGACCAGGAACTTGGTGAAGTTCCACTTGATCGCGCCGATGCCGAGCAGGCCGCCCTTCTCGCGCTTGAGCCAGCTCCACAGCGGATGGGCCTGCGCACCGTTGACCTGGACCTTGGCGAACATCGGGAAATCGACGCCGTAGTCGAGCGTGCAGAACGCGCGGATCGCCGCCTCGTCGCCCGGCTCCTGGTGGCCGAACTGGTCGCAGGGAAAGCCCAGCACCACCAGCCCGCGCTCGCGATAGTCGCGCCACAGCTGCTGCAGGCCGGCGTATTGCGGGGTGAAGCCGCACCTGGAGGCCACGTTGACGATCAGCAGCACCTTGCCCGCATGGTCGGACAGGAGCACCTCGTCGCCGTCGAGCCCGGTCGCTGTGAAGTCATGCGCGGTAGTCACGGCGTCGTCGCCTGCACGCGCAGCGGCTCGGCGAACGGCCGGATCCCGAGTTCGGCGTGGATCTCGGCCGGATAATAGGCGTTCTGCCCCTTGATCACGGTGACGATCCGGCGGATGTCGGCGATGTCGGTGGTCGGATCGCCGTCCACCAGCACCAGGTCCGCCTGCTTGCCGGGCGCGATGCTGCCCAGCCGGTCGAGCACGCCGGAGTACTTCGCCCCGTTCCAGGTGGCGACCTGCAGGACCTGCGCCGGCGTCAGCCCGGCGCGCACGTACAGCGCCAGCTCGTGCTGCAGGGTGAAGCCGGGCACCTCGTCGGTGCCCGCCACCAGCGGCACGCCGGCGCGATAGGCGCGGCCGACGAACTCGACCATCCGTTCGAACGACTCGCGATAGCGCGCACCGGTGGCGTCGTCGGGGATGTCCATTTCCGCCGCGCGCCGCCCGCGCTGCACGTCCGGCGGCAGGTGGTCCTCGATGCCGGCGAAGATCGGCGTGATCTGTCCGTTGCGCTGGTGCAGGAACTCGAAGGTCGCCAGGGTCGGGTCCATCACGATCCGCTTTTCCGCGAGGGTCGCGATGAAGTCGCGGACCGGCGCGGAGTCCAGGTCGAGGCCGGCGGCCTCGCGCGCGGGCAGGTAGAAGCGCTCCAGCGTGCGCGTGTCGGTCCCGGGCTCGACCAGGAAGTTCAGCACCACCTGGTTGATGTGGTTGAGTTCGTCGAAGCCGGCATCGACCGCGTCCTGGGCGCGCAGGAATACCGGCACATGGCCGCTGACGCGCAGCCCCTTGGCATGCGCGTAGGCCACGGTCGGGGCGAGGATGTCCTTCGGGAACGAGTTGTAGATCTTGAGCTGCGGATAGCCGTTGGCCGCGTACCAGTCGATCGCCTCACGGGCGGCGTCCAGGTCGCTGACCACGAAGCCGTTGCGCGCCGACTGCTCGCTCTCTCCCTCGAGGAAGCCGGCCGCGACGACGCGCGGCATCAGCAGCGTGCCTGCGCGCTCGTCGGCCATGAGCTGCTGCAGGCTGGCGTTGTCGTTGCCCATGTCGCGCAGCGAGGTGACCCCGGCCGCCAGCTGCAGGCCGCCGCTCCAGCGGTCGGCGTGCGCATGCATGTCGAACAGTCCGGGCAGCAGCACTCGACCGCCGGCGTCGATGACCTGGTCGGCCGGCGCGGCGTCCGCACCGGCCGCCAGGACCGAGACGATCCTGCCCTGGTCCAGGCGCACGTCCGACACGGCGCCCAGCCGCGCATGCTCGCTGTCGAAGACGCGCGCATTGCGGATCAGCGTGCTGCCCGGCAGCGGATGCGCCAGCCGCTGCTGCAGCGAGACCAGCGCCTGCGACTCGGCCGATTTCTGCACCGCTTCCAGAGCATCGGCATTGCCCTCCCAGCCAGCCTCGACCAGCTGCAGGAAGCCCGGGAAGATGTAGGCGAACAGGCGCGGCCGCGCCTCGTCGGTGGCCCAGACGAAGGTCGGGGTGAAGCCGATGCCGGTGATCGCCAGCAACTGCACCTGGCGCCTGTCGTCGCCGCTGCGCACCTCGGCCTGGTCGACCTTGCGCGCGCTCAGGGTGCCGCTGGGAATCAGCGGCAGGCGCCCGTCCTCGCGCGCGGCCATCGCGGCCAGCGCCACCGAGGCCACGACCGGGGTCCCGCCGAGCGGTGAATACTGCGCGCCGGGCGCCACCGCCAGCTCGCCCTGGTCGGACGTGGAGGTCCAGCGCGCCACGCCCTCGGCCAGTTCGAAATGCTCGTCGACCGGCGCGCCGAACGTGGAGGTGCCGGTCACCCGGTAGCGACGGAAGGTGCCGTCGTCGTTGAGGGTGTACTCCTCCTTCAGTTCCGGGCCGCGGCCGTTGTCCTTGAAGATGAACTCGGTCCGGGTCACGCCGTCCTCGCCGGTGGTCACCGTCTGTTGCCCGGCCTGCTTGCCGCCGTCCACCAGGACCACGTAGCGCAGCGTGTCCGCCGCCCCGGCGGCGCCCGCCAGCGACAGGCCCAGCAGGAGGAACAGGAACCCGTGCTGCCTCATGCAACCCCCGATGCCGCGCCGCGGCCAGCGTGTGAAGGAACGTACCCGCCGCAGTGTATCCCTGCGCCGCGCCCGTCCGCGCGCCGGGGCCATGTGCCGTTCGTCATGGGCCGGTGCCCTGCCCCATCGGATACCCTTGGATTTTCGAGTTCCACAAGGATCGACCCATGAAGCACCCGCTCGCCGCCGCCCTCGCCATCGCGCTGACAGCCGCCGTCTCCACCGCGGCCTCGGCCCAGACCACCGGAGACGGCTCCGTGAACACCGCCGCAGCCGCGAGCGCCGGCAGCCAGGCCGCCAATCCGCTGTTCGTGCAGAGCCCGCTGCCGCTGCGCTACCCGCAGTTCGACCAGCTCAAGGACGAACACTTCGCTCCGGCCTTCGACGCCGGCATGGCCCGCAACCTCGAGGAGATCGAGAAGATCGCGACCGAGAAGTCGGCACCGACCTTCGAGAACACGATCATCGCGCTGGAAAAGTCCGGCGAACTGCTGGGCAACGCACGCCGCATCTTCGGCAACCTCAACGGCACCGACACCAACGAGGCGCGCAAGAAGATCAACAACGAGTACGCGCCGAAGTTCGCCGCGCACCGCGACGCGATCATGCTCGACGGCCAGCTGTTCGAGCGCGTGGAGGCGATCTACAACCAGCGCAACGCGCTGGGGCTGGACGCGGAGAGCGTGCGCCTGGTCGAGGAGTACTACGACGATTTCGTGCGCTCGGGCGCCAAGCTGGGCGACGCCGACAAGGCCCGCCTGAAGGAGATCAACGCGCGCATGGCTGCGCTGGGCACGCAGTTCTCCAACAACGTGCTCGACGAGGTCAACGACTCCGCCGTGCTGGTCGACGACGTCGCCGAACTCGCCGGCCTGAGCGAATCGCAGATCGCCACCGCCGCCGCGGCCGCCAAGGCCAAGGGCCATGAGGGCAAGTACCTGCTGACCCTGCTCAACACCACCGGCCAGCCGCTGCTGCCGCAGCTGGACAACCGCGCCCTGCGCGAGCGCGTGCACAAGGCGTCCGTCGCCCGCGGCAGCCGCGGCAACCAGTGGGACAACACCGGTATCGTCGCCGAAGTGCTGAAGCTGCGCGGCGAACGCTCCACGCTGCTGGGCTACGATACCCCCGCCGCCTTCACCCTGGCCGACGAAACCGCCGGCACCGTCGAGGCGGTGAACGCGATGCTCAGCCGCCTGGCGCCGGCCGCCGTCGCCAACGCCCGTCGCGAGGGTGCCGCGCTGCAGGCGATGATCGACCGCGAGCAGGCCGCAAAGGGCGAACCGAGCTTCCAGCTCGAACCCTGGGACTGGGCCTACTACACCGAGAAGGTGCGCCAGGCCGAGTACGACTTCGACGACAACCAGCTCAAGCCCTACTTCGAGATGAAGAACGTGCTCGAGAACGGGGTGTTCTTCGCCGCCACGCAGCTGTACGGCATCACGTTCAAGGAACGCACCGACCTGCCGAAGTACCACGCCGACACCTGGACCTACGACGTCTTCGACAAGGACGGCACGCCGCTGTCGATCTTCATCTTCGACCCCTATGCGCGTCCGTCCAAGCGCGGCGGCGCGTGGATGAACTCCTACGTCGGCGAGTCGGAACTCGAGGGCACCCTGCCGGTGGTGGCGAACCACCAGAACATCCCCAAGCCGCCGGCGGGCGAGCCGACCCTGCTGACCTGGGACGAGGTCACCACCATGTTCCACGAGTTCGGCCATGCGCTGCACGGCATGTTCTCGGACGTGAAGTACCCGTACTTCTTCATGAACGTGCCGCGCGACTTCGTCGAGTTCCCCTCGCAGGTCAACGAGATGTGGGCCGACTGGCCGTCGATCCTGGCCAACTACGCCAAGCACCACGAGACCGGCGAACCGCTGCCGCAGGCGCTGCTGGACAAGAAGATGGCCTCGGCCACCTTCAACGAAGGCTTCGCCACCACCGAATATCTCGGCGCCGCGATGCTCGACCAGTACCTGCACCAGCTGCCGCAGGACCAGCTGCCTTCGGCGGACCAGGTCATGGCCGCCGAGGCCGCCGCGCTCAAGTCGGTGGGTCTGGACTACGCGCCGGTGCCGCCGCGCTACCGCACGCCCTACTTCAGCCACATCATGGGCGGCTACGCGGCCGCGTACTACGCCTACATCTGGTCGGAAGTGCTGGACGCCAACACGGTCGAGTGGATCAAGGCCAATGGCGGGCTCAAGCCCGAGAACGGCGACCGCCTGCGCAACACCCTGCTCTCGCGCGGCGGGGCGAAGGACGCCAAGCAGCTGTTCGTGGACTTCACCGGCCACGAGCCGCGGATCGAGCCGCTGCTGAAGAAGCGCGGCCTGGACGCGCCTGCGACCAACTGACCGGCCAACGCAGCCGCACGAACGACGCCGCCGGTGACCCCGGCGGCGTTTTTCCTTGTGGGCCTCCGGACCAGGCGGTCCCGAGTCGTCGCAGTCGCGCCACGTCTTCCGCCGGACCCCGGATGGCAGGTGGCCGGCGGCGACGTCCTGGCACTCCACCCGACGCACCTCGCCCCCAAGGCCTGTCCTGGCGACCTGCGGGTCCTCCACACGCCTCCGGTTAGCATCCGCCCATGTCCGCGATGCCAGACCTTCCCGCCCGCGGCGGGTCCGCTGCCAGCGCCTTGCGCGACTGGATCGGGCGCCACGAGCGCCTGTTCATCCTCACCGGCGCCGGCTGCAGCACCGGTTCGGGCATCCCCGACTACCGCGACCGCAACGGCGAATGGAAGCGCAGCCCGCCGATCACCCTGCAGCAGCTGACCGGAAGCGATGCCGCCTACCGCCGCTACTGGGCGCGCAGCAGCGTCGGCTGGCCGCGCTTCCTCGGCGCCGAGCCCAATCCCGCGCATCGGGCACTGGCGGCATTGGAACGGCGCGGACAGGTGCGGCTGCTGCTGACCCAGAACGTCGACGGCCTGCACCAACGCGCCGGCAACCGCCAAGTGATCGACCTGCATGGCCGGCTGGACGCGGTGGTCTGCTTGGGCTGCGGCGCGCGCAGCCGGCGTGAGGCGGTCCAGAGCGCCATCGTCGAGGCCAACCCGGGATGGCAAGCCGGCGCGGCGCCGACGGCGCCGGACGGCGATGCCGACCTCGACGACGACGCCGTGGACGGCTTCGTCCCGCCCTACTGCGGGTACTGCCGCGGCCTGCTCAAGCCGGACGTGGTGTTCTTCGGCGAGAACGTCCCGCGCGAACGCGTGGCCGAGGCGCAGCAGGCCCTGCACGAAGCCGATGCCGTGCTCGTGGCAGGCTCCTCGCTGATGGTCTGGTCCGGCTTCCGCTTCGCGCGCATGGCCGCGGCCGCCGGCCTGCCGCTCGCGATCCTCAACGCCGGCTGCACGCGCGCGGACGGGCTGGCCACCCTGCGCGTCGACGCCGACATCGCCACGTCCCTGGAGGAGGCCCTGCAATGAGTGTCCGCCATCGTCCGCCCTTGCTCGCCCTGTTGCTGTGGGCCACGTCGACACCTGCCCTGGCCCAGCAGTGCGTGGCCGGCTTCCCGGAGATCTACGGCGACCTGTTCGCCGAGGCGCAGCGCGTGGTGCAGGACCCCAAGTCGATGGTGGATGCCATCCCCGCGGCCGCGCCAGCCGCCATCGCCGCCGAGTACGCGCAGCGGCGCGGCGCGCCCGACTTCGACCTGGGACGCTTCATCCGGCAGCGTTTCGAACTCCCCCGACCGGCCGGCGGCAGCTACAGCACCGACCCGCGCCACGACGTGGTGACCCACATCGACCGCCTGTGGACCGCGCTGGAGCGCCAGCCGCAGCCGGGCGACGCGCGCAGTTCGCTGCTGCCCCTGCCGCGGCCCTACGTGGTGCCCGGCGGTCGCTACGACGAGATCTACTACTGGGATTCCTACTTCACCATGCTCGGCCTGGTGGAAAGCGGCAGGCTCGACCTGGTGCGCGCGATGGTCGCCAACTTCGCGGCGATGATCGACCGCTACGGGCACGTGCCCAACGGCAACCGCACCTACTACCTCAGCCGCTCCCAGCCGCCGTTCTTCGCGCCGATGGTGCAGCTGCTGGCCAGCCGCGACGGGCCGCAGGTGCTCGCCGATCACCTGCCGCAGCTCGAGCGCGAATACGCGTTCTGGATGGATGGCGCCGACGACCTCCCGCCCGGCTCCGCCTACCGGCGCGTCGTGCGCCTGCCCGACGGCACCGTGCTCAACCGCTACTGGGACGATTGCGACACGCCGCGCGACGAAAGCCACATCATGGACGTGGCCACCGCCGCGGCGTCCGGACGCCCGGCCGCGGAGATCTACCGCAACCTGCGCGCAGGCGCGGAGAGCGGCTGGGACTTCAGCTCGCGCTGGCTGGCGGACGGGCGCAGCCTGCACACCATCCGCACCGTGGAGATCGTGCCGCCGGACCTCAACAGCCTGATGCACGCGCTGGAATCGACGCTCGCCCAGGCCCATGGATCGGCCGGCGACGCCGATCGCGCCGCGCATTACCGCGCCCGCGCCACGGCGCGCGCCGGGGCGATCCGCAGCCTGCTCTGGGACGAGGACCGGGGCGCGTTCACCGACCACCTCCGGGACGGCATGCGTTCCACCGGCACGATCACGCTGGCCACCGTCTATCCGCTTTACTTCGGCATCGCCTCGCAGGCGCAGGCCGGCCGGATCGCCGCGACGCTGCGCGAACGCCTGCTGCAGCCGCACGGGCTGGCCACCACCACCGTGCGCAGCGGCGAGCAGTGGGACCTGCCCAACGGCTGGGCGCCGCTGCAGTGGCTGGCGATCCGCGGCCTGTCGCGCTATGGCGAGGACGCGCTCGCGCGCGAGGTGGCCGGCCGCTGGATCCGCCGCAACCTCGAGCTGTTCCGCACGCAGCGCAAGCTGGTCGAGAAATACGACGTCACCGGCGACGCCGAAGCCGGCGGCGGCGAATACCCGCTGCAGGACGGGTTCGGCTGGACCAATGGCGTGTTGCTAGCGCTGCTGGCCCGCTATCCGGACGCGGCCAGGGACTGAGCCGCGACCGCGCGCGTCAGCGCGGCGCCACGTAGCCGCCCGCCACGCCGTGCGGCGACAGCACCAGCTGCCACAGCTGGATCACGCGCGCACGCGCCGCGGCCATCGAGCCGGCCAGGTAGTAGCGCCACATCCGGCGGAAGCGCCGGTCGTAGCGCTCCGGCAGCGTCGGCCAGGCCGCTTCGATGTTGTCGCGCCAGGCCTGCAGGGTGCGGTCGTAATCGGCGCCGAAGTTGTGCCAGTCCTCGATCACGAAGCGCCCTTCCAGCGCCGCGGTGAGCTGCGCGGCCGACGGCAGCATCGAGTTGGGGAAGATGTACTTCGCGATCCACGGATCGGTGTGGCTGCGGCTGAGGTTGGCACCGATCGTATGCAGCAGGAACAGACCCTCGCCGTCGAGGCAGCGGCGCGCGACATCGAAATAGTCCGCGTAGTTCCTCGCACCGACATGCTCGAACATGCCGACCGAGACGATGCGGTCGAAGCGATCGTCGAGCTGGCGATAATCCTGCACCCGGATCTCGACCGGCAGGCCGGCGCACAGCTCGCGGGCATGCGCGGCCTGCTGCGTCGAGATCGTGATGCCTACGCCCGACACGCCGTGGCGTTCCGCGGCGTAGCGCAGCAGTTCGCCCCAGCCGCAGCCGATGTCGAGCAGGCGCATGCCCGGCGCGAGCCCGAGCTTGCGGCAGCACAGCGCCAGCTTGGCGTCCTGCGCCGCGTCGAGATCGCGCGCCTCGCGCCAGTAGCCGCAGCTGTAGACCATCCGCCGCCCGAGCATGGCCCGGTACAGGTCGTTGCCCAGGTCGTAGTGGCGTTCGCCGACCTCGTAGCTGCGGCGCCCGCGCTGCAGGTTGAACAGGCGCGCCAGCACCGCCAGGCGCAGGTCGGCGAAGCCGCGCACGCGCTGGTCGATCCCGGCCGAGAGCAGTCGCCAGAGCATGCCGTCCAGCGACGCGGCGTCCCAGTCGCCGTCCATGTAGGACTCGCCGAGCGCCAGCGAACCGCCCGCCAGCAGGCGCGCGGGCAGGTCGCGGTCGTGGAGCTGCAGGTCCCAGGGACGCGCGCCGTCGATGCGGACGTCGGCCTCCGCGAGCAGGTCCTGCAGACGGGTCCGGAAACGCGCGTCGCCCATGCTCCCGCTCCGCACCGGCGATGCCACCGCCGGCGCTTCGCGGGCCAGTCTACTGCGCGGCCGTCGCGTCGGAAAACAGCGGCCGGTAGGCCGGCGCCAGATGCGGCAGCAGCACCGCGGCGGGGACCTCGACGCTCTGCACGCCGTCCGAGTACGGCCCGACCTGATAGGGCGGGAACACGAAGCGCAGTCCGGCGAAACGGTCACCGCTGCCGGTGACCGGTTCGAATTGCGCGAAGTTGTCCGGTTCCGGCGCGGTGCCTTCGTCGATCATGCGCCCAGCCGAACGCATCACGCGCGCGCGTTCTCCGGGGTCGAGCTCATCGGCGTCCACGCGCTGCGACAGCGCCGCATGCAGCTGTTCGCGCACGTAGGCGGAAATCTCCCGCCACGAGTCCGGGTCGGGCACCAGCGCGTCCGGCGTCAGCAGGCGCTCTTCGCGCGGCAGCCAGACGAAGCGCGCGATCAGCGGCGTGCCGTGCGCGCCGCCGGTATAGGTCCCGCCATCGGCCGCGACCGCGAACACCTCCGGGGTATCGGCCAGCACCTTGAACTCCAGTGCCAGGTCGTACATGGCGCTGGCGTCGGGTTCCAGCGCTTCCACGGCCTGCATCACCTCGGCGCGTGCACTGTCGGCATAGGCCTTGAGTTCGGCGGCGAGCGCGGGATAGCGGTCCGCGCCGTCGGGCCAGGTGATGCCGATGATGTAGCGCGGATCCGTTTCGACCACGTCCTCGAGCACCACCGGCTGCGGCGCGGCTTCGGCCGGCACCTCGGGCGCATGCGCCGCTCCGGCAGCCGCGGATGCGTCCTGCGTCGGCGCATCGCGCCGGCATCCGGCGAGCGCGCACACGACCAGGATCGACACCAGTAACCGCTTCATTGAACCCCCTGTCCACAGTGAGGCGCATGGCACATGCGCTAACGTTTTTATAACGTCAGGCGCGTGCAGGTGCGGTCAAGGCGGGTCGCGACAGGCGTGTTC
>JAEWZE010000288.1 GCA_023395465.1 Pseudomonadota bacterium | reverse complement strand
ACGTCCATGTCCGCGAACTGGCGGTGCGCGCCGCGGCCGACCACCAGCTCGCGACGCCCGGTCTCGAACCTGCGCCCCTCCACCAGCTTCAGGTTGGGCCGCACCGCCCAGGCCATGTCGCCGACGCCGCGCAGGGTCACGCTGCCGTCCTCGCCGTCCTTGCGCGGCACGTTGGCCGACACCACGATCTCGGCCGAGGCCAGCGGCCGGCCCTCGGCATCGCGCGCGATCTCGGGCGCGCGTTCGATGGTGGTGATCGCATCGCGCGCCAGCACCGACATCAGCTCGGCCGACGAGCCGCCGCGCAGCACGATGGCGGTGTCGGTGCTGCCGCTGTTGCTCACCGTGTGCCGGTAGCCCTCGGCCATCGCCAGCAGCGCCACCAGCACCCCGACCACGCCGGCGATGCCGATCACCACCACCGACGAGGCGCCCAGGCGCTGGCGCAGCGTGCCCACGCCGACCCAGGTCACCGATGCGGCCTGGCGGCCGCTGCGGGTGAACGCCATCCACAGCGCGAACAGCAGCGCGACGGCCAGCAGCGCCTGCCACGGCAGCACGATCCAGGCCGCAAGGAACGCCACCAGCAGCAGGAACAGCCCTGCGCCGCGCAGGAAGGATTTGATCATGCCCATCTCAGTGTCCTCGAGCAGAATTGACCGGCGTGGATCGGCGCATCAGCGGCCGGCCAGCGCATCGACGATGTTCAGGCGCATCGCGCGCAGGGCCGGCAACGCGCCGACCAGCAGGCCGATCACCGCCATCAGGCCCAGGCCCAGCGTCCAGCTGCGCCAGCCGATCGGCGGCAGGTTGATCGCGCCGTTGCTCAGCGTGCCGACCACCGGGCCGAGCACCGCCGCCAGCCCCAGCCCCAGCACGCCGCCGATCACCACCAGCAGCACCGATTCGGCCAGCACCATCGCCAGCACGCTGTGGCTGGTGAAGCCGATGGTCTTGAGCACCGCCAGCTCCGAGGTGCGCTCGCGCACCGCCTGGGCCATGGTGTTGCCGGTCAGCAGCAGCAGGGTGAAGAACACCGCGCCCATGATCGAGCCCACGATCAGGCCGATGTCGGCCATCTGCTTGAGCTGCGCGGCCATCGCCGCCTGCTCGTTCATGGTCCGGGTCTCGTGCGGCGAGTTCTGCGACAGCGCGTCGATCGCCTTGGCCGCCGCGTCGCTGCGGTTCACGTCGGACACCCGGCTGATGTACCAGCCGACGCTGTCGTCGATGTAGGGCGTTGCTTCCTCGAAGTAACCGTAGTGCATCAGGATCAGCGCTTCGGTGAAGCCGGCGCTCTTGCTGTCCTTGGCGCGCAGCACGCCGGTGATCTCGAACGCCCAGTTCAGCGTGCCGTCGCTGTTGGGGAAGATCGTCGACTGCAGCGGGATCGTCTGCCCGACCTCCCAGCCGAAGCGCGTCATCATCTGCTGGCCGACCAGCATGCCGTTGCGCGTGGCCTTCCACTTCTCCAGCTGCGCCGGCTCCACCTCGATCTCGGGATAGAGGTCCAGGTAGTTGGGCGCCACGGCGAAGGTGAACAGCTGGTTGCGCGGGTTCTGGTAGGCGCCGCCGAACCAGTTGGCCCAGGTGACCGCCTCGATGTTGTCGATCCGGCGGATGCGCGCCTCCAGCGACAGCGGCAGCGTCTCGACCATCGACAGTCGCGAGGTGGTCTGCAGGCGTTGCGCGCCATCGGCGTTCTGGCCCAGCTGGGCAAACGTGGAGCGGATGCCGTCGAGCATGCCGAACAGCAGGAACGCCGCCAGGATCGAGGCCAGGGTGAGGAAGGTGCGGGTCTTGCGCCGGAACAGCGCCGCCCAGATCAGGTGGAAGTACTTCATCGCGCGATGTCCTCTACACGTGTCGTGCCGATCCCGCGCCGGCCGGCGTTGCGCCGCTGCCCGCCGCGGTGACGGTCCACTGGCGGCCTCAGGCCGCGTGCGCCTGGGACTCGACCAGGCTGCCCTTGTCCAGGTGCAGGGTGTGGCTGGCGTATTCGGCCGCCTTCGGATCGTGGGTGACCATCACGATGGTCTTGCCGTGCTCGCGGTTGAGCGTCTGCAGCAGTCCCAGGATGTCCTCGGCCGACTGGCGGTCGAGATCGCCGGTGGGCTCGTCGCAGATCAGCAGCTTGGGATCGGACACGATCGCGCGCGCGATCGCCACGCGCTGCTGCTGGCCGCCCGACAGCTCGGTCGGCTTGTGCGAGACGCGGTCCGACAGGCCCACCAGCTGCAGTGCGATCTGCGCATTGCGCTTGCGCTGCGCGCCGCCCAGCTTCGTCAGCAGCAGCGGCAGCTCGACGTTCTTCTGCGCGCTCAGCGCCGGCATCAGGTTGTAGAACTGGAACACGTAGCCGACGTTCTGGCTGCGCCAGTGCGAGAGCCTGCCGCCGCCGAGCTGGTCGATGCGCTGTCCGTCTACCTCGATGCTGCCCGCGGTCGGTGAATCCAACCCGCCGATCAGGTTGAGCAGGGTGGTCTTGCCCGAGCCCGACGGACCCATCAGCGCGACGAAGTCGCCCTGTTCGATGTCCAGGTCGATGTCGTGCAGCACCTGCACCTTTTCCGGGCCGCGCTGGTAGGTCTTGGTCAGGCTGCGGATCGATACCAGGGATGCCATGGCTTGCCTCGCTGTGGTGTCGTGGCCGGGGAAATCCCGGCGAAGGTCATGCGATCGCGGATGGTTCGCCGCATCGCGCGGGTTGTCACGTGGATCTTGCGGATCAGCCGCGATTGCCAATGCGGACGAACGGGGAAGGACTGCTTCGACATCCGCCGTCGCGCGATCGTCCGCGGCGACAAGAATGGGGCGGCGGCCTGCTCATTGCGCATCCGTGGACACGGTCGCGCCATCGGCCAGTTCCGCCGGCGGATCGACCACCACCGTCTCGCCCGGCGCCAGGCCGGAGGTGACCTCGCGGCCCTCGCCCGCCTCGCGGCCGGCCTCGACCCGGCGCAGCTCGGCGACGTTGTCCGCACCCACCACGAAGACCGCGTCCGCGCCCTCGCGCTGCACCACCGCCGCCGCCGGCACGCGCACGCCGCGCCTGGGCTCGCTGCCCGGCTCGGGCGCCTTTTCCAGGAAGCTCACGGTCACCCCCATGTCCGGCACGATGCGCGCGTCCTTCTCCTTCAGCGCCACGCGCACCTTCACCGTGGCCTTGCCGCGGTCGGCGGTGGGGATGATGGCGATGACCTCGGCCGGGATCTTCCAGTCCGGATAGGAGCTGAGCGTGGCCTCCACCGGCATCTTCGGCTGCACCCGGCCGATGTAGGCCTCGCCCACGTCGACCTCGACTTCCAGCGAGTCCATGTCGACGATGGTGCCGATGCCGGTGCGGGTGAAGCCGCCGCCGGCCGACAGCGGCGAGACGATCTCGCCCGGCTGCGCGGCCTTGGCGACGACCACGCCGGCGAACGGCGCGCGCACCACGGTGTTGTCGACGCCGATGTCGCTGATGCGCACGCTTTCGCTCGCGACCTGCGCGTTGCGCCGTGCCGTGGCCAGCTGGGCGCGCAGCGCGTCGCGCTGGGCCACCGCCTGGTCGTACTGCGCGCGCGACACCAGCTGCTGGCGCACCAGGCCAGACAGGCGCGTCGCGTTGGCCTCGGCCTCGGACAGCTGCGCCTGGACGCCGGCGATCTGGCTGCGCGCGGCGCCGAGCTGGGCCCGGGCCAGCGCGTTCTGCGCGTCGGCATCGACGGGGTCGAGCGTGGCCATCACCTGGCCTTCCTCGACCGCCATGCCCTCCTCGATCAGCACCTCGCGCACGCGGCCGGTGATCTTGGCCGAGACGGTGGCCATGCGCCGGGCGACGACGTAGCCGCTGGCGTCGAGCACCGAGGTCGCGCCGCTGCCGCCGTCGCCGGTCGCCGCCGCGGTGGCGGTGCGGACTTCGATCGCGCGTCCACCGGACAGCAGCGCCCAGGCCAGGGCCGCGAGCAGCAGCACCGCGACGACGATGCCCAGTCCGATCCACAGGCCGCGCCGCGAGGGCGGGGGCGTGGGCTGGCGGTCGATGCGCAGCTCGCGCAGCAGGTCGGCTTTCGTGTTCATGGCATCCCCGACGACGGCAAGGGGCCGAGTGTGACGGCATCGACGGTGCGGGTCACCTGACGGTTGTCACTTTCTACGGATGATGCCCGGGACTGCCGCCGTGGGCCTCCGGCGTGGATTCTGGAATCCTGACGAGGAGGACGGACATGGAACACCGCTGCGATATTCCGCTGGCCAGCCTGCACGGCGCCAGCAAGCGCTACGGCGGCGCGCTGGCGCTCGATGGCGTCGACCTGGAGCTGCGCGCGGGCCAGGTGCTGGCGCTGCTCGGTGCCAACGGCGCCGGCAAGACCACGGCGGTGTCGCTGCTGCTGGGCCTGCTCGAGCCCGATGCCGGGCAGGCGCGGCTGTCCGGCCGCAGCCCGCGGGATCTCGCCGCGCGCCAGGGCGTGGGCGTGATGCTGCAGTCGGGCGCGCTGGTGCCGACGCTGGCGGTGTCCGAGCACCTCGACCTCGTCCGCAGCTACTACCCCGATCCGCTCGACGTGTCGGAGTGCGTGGCGATCGCCGGCCTCGACGGCCTGCTCGGGCGCCGCTACGGCAAGCTCTCCGGCGGGCAGCAGCGGCGCGTGCAGTTCGCGCTGGCGATCTGCGGCCGGCCGCGCGTGCTGTTCCTCGACGAACCCACCACCGGCCTCGACATCGAGGCGCGGCAGGGCCTGTGGCGCGGCCTGCGCGCGCTGGTGGCCGGCGGCACCTCGGTGCTGCTGACCACGCACTACCTGGAGGAAGCCGAAGCCCTGGCCGACCGCGTGGTGGTGCTGGCCGGCGGCCGCGTGGTTGCCGAGGGCAGCCTCGACGAGGTGCGCGCGCGCGTCGACCAGCGC
>JAEWZE010000266.1 GCA_023395465.1 Pseudomonadota bacterium | reverse complement strand
ACCTCCACTTCGCAAACGGCAGGACCCATGGCCACCCAACAGACCCGCTGGTCGCAGTTCGGCGTGCTCGTCACCGTGTTCTTCTTCTGGGGCTTCGTGGCCGCCAGCAACGACATCCTGATCCCGGTCTTCAAGAACGCGTTCAACCTGTCGCAGCAGCAGAGCATGTACGTCGCGCTGGCGTTCTACGTGGCCTACACGGTCGGCTCGCTGGTCTATTTCCTCACCTCGAGGCTGATCGGCGCCGACGTGCTCAACCGCATCGGCTACAAGAACGGCATCTGCCTGGGCCTGCTCATTTCCGCGGCCGGCTCCCTGCTGTTCTACCCGGCCGCCAACGCCGGGTCGTTCGGCCTGATGCTCTCGGGCCTGTTCATCGTCGGGCTGGGCTTCTCGCTGCAGCAGATCGCGGCCAATCCGCTGGCGATCGTGATGGGCAACCCGGCCACCGGCGCGCAGCGCCTGACCATGGCCGGCGGCGTCAACAACTTCGGCACCACGATCGGCCCGCTGCTGGTGAGCTTCGCCATCTTCGGCAGCGTGCTCAGCGGCGGCAACGAGGCCAGCATCGAAAGCGTCAAGGTCCCCTACCTGGTGCTGGGCGCGGCCTTCGTGCTGGTCGCGGTATTCCTCAAGTTCTCCTCGGTGCCCAACCGCATCGACCTGGAAGGGGTCGCCCGCGACGAGGCCGAGGACGCGAGCCGCCTGGTCCACAAGAAGTCCGCCTTCGCCTATCCGCAGCTGGTGCTGGGCATGCTCGCGATCTTCGTCTACGTCGGGGTGGAGGTGTCGACCATCGCCAACCTGCCGGCCTACCTGGAGGAGGATCTGGGTATCCCGACCTCGCAGCTCGCGCCGTACGTGTCGCTGTACTGGGCCAGCCTGATGATCGGGCGCTGGGCCGGCGCGGCGGGCGCGTTCGAGGTCGGCCTCACCGCGCGGCGCATGCTGACGGTGCTGCTGCCCTACATCGCCTTCGCGGTGTTTCTGGCGGTCAACGCGATCGCCCGCCACGAGGTCACCCAGTTCTTCGGCTATGCGGCGGTGATCGTGCTGATGATCGTCGCGACCTTCGCCAGCCGCGGCAATCCGGCGCGCATGCTGCTGGTGTTCTCGCTATGCGGCATCGCCGCGCTGCTGCTGGGCATGGCCACCACCGGCAAGGCCAGCATCGTGGCCTTCGTCAGCGTCGGCCTGTTCTGCAGCACCATGTGGCCGTGCATCTTCGCGCTGGCCATCACCGGGCTGGGCCGCAACACCAACCAGGGCAGCAGCCTGCTGATCATGATGATCATGGGCGGCGGCGTGGTGAGCTGGTTCCAGGGCTGGCTGGCCGACATGACCAGCATCCACATGAGCTTCGTCGTCGGCGTGGCCTGCTTCGCCTACCTGGCCTTCTACGCGGCGCGCACGCCGGGCATCCTGCGGCGCCAAGGCATCGATCTCGACAAGCTCGCCGCGGGCGGGGGACACTGAGCCACCGCGCCACGCCCGGTCACGGATGAACCACGCGATCACGACCACCGAGCTGTTCCTGATCGCGATGGCGGTCATTTTCGCCGTGCCCTACCTGGTCTGGCGGCTGCTGCGGACCGACTACTGGGCGCCGCTGGTGGTGGTGCAGATCGTGGCCGGCATCCTGCTGGGCCCGGGCGTGCTGGGCAAGGCGATGCCGGAGCTGCACGCCACGCTGTTCACCGCGGACGTCATCAATACGCTCAACGGCGTGGCGCTGTGGGCGGTGATGCTGTTCGTGATGATCGCCGGCATCGAGCTGGACATCCGCAAGGCCTGGGAGCACCGCCGCGAGACCGGGATCACCGCCGGACTCGCGCTGGGCGTGCCGCTGGTCCTGGGAGGGGCGGTGGCGCTGGCCATGCTGGGCTTCGACGGCTGGCTCGGACCGCAGGGACGCCCCTGGCAGTTCGTGGTCGGCGTCGGCATGGCCTGCGCGGTGACCGCGCTGCCGATCCTGATCCTGTTGATGGAGAAGATGCAACTGCTGCGCTCGCACCTGGGCCAGCGCATCCTGCGCTACGCCAGCCTCGACGACATCGCGATCTGGGGCGTGCTCGCCCTGGTGCTGATGGACTGGGAGCGGATCGGCAGGCAGCTGGCCTTCCTGGCCACGTTCGCGCTGGCGTGCGTCGTGTTCCGCAGGCTGATGCGGGCGATTCCCGCCAGCGACCGCTGGTACGTGATGCTGATCTGGCTGGCCATCTGCGCCTTCGGCGCCGACTGGGCCGGACTGCACTACATGGTCGGCGCCTTCCTGGCCGGCGTGGTCATCGACGCGGAATGGTTCGAGCAGGAGGTGCTCGACCTGCTGCGCCACCACGTGCTGCTGGTGCTGATGCCGGTGTTCTTCCTCAGCACCGGCCTGCGCACTTCGTGGGACGTGGGCGGCGTCCAGGTCTTCGTCGCCGCAGGCGTGCTGCTGGTCGCCTCGGTGGCCGGACGCATCGGCGCGGTGCACCTGGCCGGCCGCCTGCTCGGATGGAAGCCGGGCGAGGCCTCGATCATCGGCTGGCTGCTGCAGACCAAGGGCCTGATCATCATCATCTTCGCCAACGTGCTGGCCGACAAGCACATCATCACCAGCGCGACCTTCACCGCGTTGCTGCTGCTGGCCGTCGCCAGCACCATGCTGACCATCCCGATGGTGATGCCGAAGCTGCGCGCGCTGCAGGGCCTGGCGGCGGCGGACCCGTTGCGCGACGGAAGTTCGCGGACGGTGTGAGCGCAGGCCTGCGCGTGCCGGTCAGCGCTGCAGGCGCTGCACCAGGTGGCGCCTGAGATTGGCGGCGCGGGCTTCGTCCAGCGGCGCCAGCGCCCCGCGGGCCGGTGCGGGAATGTGCCCGGCCACGCCCGCTTCGTCGAACTCGAACACGTGGTGGCGGAACACCTCCTGCCAGATCGCGCGTTCGTGCGCGGGCAGCTGGCGGATGCACAGGATCGCGGCCATCAGCGCATTGACCGGCGCGTCCATCCAGGCCGGCACGCGGCGCCACCAGTAGTTGACCAGCACGTTGAACGGATCCAGCGCCTCGATGTGGTGCCACCACATGCCGGGCATGAAGATCGCGTCGCCGGGACCGAGTTCGGCTACCTGCGCATGGCGCCAGGCTTCGGCGAAGCGCGGGAAGCGCGCCAGGTCCGGCGCCAGCGGATCGACCAGGCTCACCGGCTGGCCGGCCGGGGTGACGTCGAGCGGGCCGATGTACAGGTTCTCCAACTGCGTCGGCGGAAACAGCAGCACGCGGCGCCGCCCCGCGGCCACGCAGGCCAGGTTGTCCGGCAGGTCCTGGTGGGTGGGTACGCGCGAGCGGTTGCCGATCCAGATGCTGGCCAGCGCCTCGCGTCCACCGAGGTCCACGCCGTTGGCGGCGTCCAGGCCGGGCAGGCAGGTCTCGAGCGTGGTCGCGCCGAGGTAGATCAGCGGCGGCTCGGCGTCGTCGCGATGACTGAGCAGGGTGTCGAGCGCCACGTCGAGCGCAACCGGCTCGCGGCGGAAGCCGAAGCCCTGCATCGAGGCGTCGTAGAAGATGCGCCCACCCGCCTGCGGCGGCGCGACCGTGGCGACGGCGGGCAGCGCGGGGTTGATGAAGCGCTCGAGATAGGCGACCGCCGCAGTGGCGGAGCCAGTGGCGGCCTGCACCAGCGGCCAGCCGGCCACCAGGCCGCGGATGACCCGTGGCTCCTGCAGGTCCAGCACGTCCGCCAGCGCCGCGACCGGCGCTTCGGGAACGCGCGGGAGCGCATCGATGGCTTGCAGCATGGGCCTGTCCTTCGCACCTCGCCCCCGCCCGGGGGACACCCGGGCAGGGTAGCGGATCGACTTCGCCGCGGCGCCGGCGCCCCGCCGCCGCGGCGTGGGCGACTCAGAACCGGTAGCGCAGTCCCAGCATGTAGCGCGGTCCGGTCTGGGTGGCGTAGAACACCTGCCGCTCGTGCCGACCGTGCGACCGCATGGTTTCGTCGGTCAGGTTGATCGCCTCGGCGTGCAGCGAGAGGTTCTCGTTGACCTGGTAGCTGACGTTGACGTCCAGCTGGCCGTAGGCCTCGACGTAGACCGGGTTGGGGCGCCAGCTGTCGAAGGTGCTCGAGAGGAACTCGTCGCGCCAGTTGTAGGCCGCCCGCAGCTGCCACGGTCCCTGGTCGTAGAACGCCACCAGGTTGGCCGAGTCGCTCAGCCCCACCAGCGCGAACTGGTCGCCCAGGTTGTGGTTGTCGTAGGTGAGGTCGGATTCGACGATGGTGTAGTTGGCCGACATGCCGAAGCCGCTGCCGCCGAACATGTGCTGGACGTTGAGTTCCCAGCCGTCGAGCTGCGAGGACTCCTTGTTCACCGGCACGGTGACGCGGAACACCGCAAGCGGATCGCCCGGCATGCCGGCGATGGTGCCCAGCGGCTGCCCGTCGGTGCCTACCCCGGTCTGGACGACGCCCGGCGTGCCGGCATAGTTCTCGAAGATGTAGCTGCGCACGCAGCCACGGAAATCGATCGAGCCCTGCACGCAGCCGTTGGCGACGGCCTCGTTGAAGTACGCGCCGCCCACCGGCGTGCGCAGGTCGAACGGCGAGATCTCGGTGACCGACGTGCCGATGTAGTTGTCGATGTCCTTGCGGAAGTAGCCGACGGACAGGTAGCTGCCCTCGTCGTAGTACCACTCGAAGGACAGGTCGAAGTTCTTCGACTCCAGCGGCTTCAGGCCCGGGTCGCCCTGCGAGCCGGTACCGCCTTCGTAGGCGGCGAACGAGTCGAGCGTCTGCCCGCCCTGGATGTGGTTCCACTGCGGCCGGCCGATGCTGTGGCCGTAGCTGCCGCGCAGGATCATGCTGTCGGTGATCTCCAGGCCCAGGTCCACGCTGGGCAGCCAATAGTCGTACTCGCCGCGCAGGGTGGTGAAATCGGGATCTCCGAACTGGACGGAGAACTCGTTGTTGCCGGTCCACAGCAGCCCGGTCGCTATCGGGACCAGCGCGCTGGAGGTCACCTGGGTTTCCTCGTAGCGCACGCCGACGGCGACGTTGAGCGGCATGCCCAGGTCGAAGGTGTTGCTCCACTGCACGAAGGCGCTGCGCGACTTCTCGGTGGTGCGACGGTCCGTCGTGAAATCCGGCGGCGGCAGGTAGGCGGCCTCGTCGCCGCCACGCGCGGCGATCGCCGCCTCGCGCAGGCGCGCGAAGTCGAACAGGTAGAACTGGCCGAAGGCGTCGCCGCTGCCCGGGAACTGGTCGAAGTAGCGACTGATGTCGTCGGCGATCCACAGATCGTCCGCATAGTCCGCCGCTCCGCCGCCGAAACCACCCCAGTCATCGCGCTGGGTGAAGTTGTAGGCGGTCCGGTTCTGCACCTCGGTGTAGGACACACCGAAGTCCAGCCGCGAATAGTTCTCGAAATCGAAGCGGCCGCGCACCTGGCCCTGGTCGACTTCCGACTTCATGTAGCTGTTGCGGAAGGACGAGCCGGTCACCATCATCCCGTCGGCGCCGACCGACGTCATGCCCGGCGGCAACAGCACCGAGAGCACCGGGAAGTCGCCGCTGAAGTCCACGTTGGTGACGCCACGTGCGAACGCGGCGGTGCCGATCACGTTGTTGGAGCCGAACGGGCTGTCCGCGCCGGACTCGGCGCTCGAGCTGTGGTAGTCGAACTCGAGGCTGAAGGCGTCGGACACGTCCCAGGCCACGTTGAAGCCCAGCGACTTGTTCTCGTTCTTCGTCGCATTGAGCGAACCGGCCATCGCCAGGTCGCCCCAGCGCGGCTCGAAGCCCGCCGGACAGACGTTGGCGCCGTCGCTGGCAGTCCACTGTTCGGTGGCCGGGTTGAAGCAGCCGGCGTACTCGGTGTAGCTGGTCGGTGCCGCGACCGGGCCGTCGGTCCACGCCGTTTCCGAGGCGGCCTGGTTGAACCAGGTCGACAGCTCATGGCGGCGCGCCTGGATCCTGTTCTCGGCATAGGTGTAGTCGAGGGTCGCGGTGACGCTGTCGGTCGGCGCCCACTGCAGGGTGGCCTGCGCGTTGGTGCGCTGGCGCTGCACGCCGTTGACCGCATAGATCAGGTTCTGCGGGATCGAGTAGATGTCGCCCTCGCCGGGCGGATTGGTCGCGTTGCCCGCCGTGGCGACCGGGCCCGTGCCGCCGGGGAAGGCGTACCAGCCGCCACCCACCGCCGCCTCGTTGTAGCCGAAGTCGCGATCCTGGTAGCTGCCGCTCAGCGCGATGCCGACCCGGCCATCGGCGAAGGTGTCGCTGAAGATGCCCGACAGTTCTCCGGTCCAGTTGTCGCCGCGCATCGGCCCGGGCAGGTTGTCGACCGAACTGTCGTTCACCGCCTTCAGCCCCACGCTCGCGAGCGGGCCGCTGTCGAGCGGGCGCGCGGTCTTGATGTTGATCGTCGCACCGATGCCGCCGGTCGGCGTCTGCGCGCGGCTGGTCTTGTAGACCTCCACGCCCGAGATCGACTCGGAGGCCAGGTTGGCGAAGTCGAAGGCGCGCGAGTTCGAGGCGTTGGTCGCCTCGATGCTCGAGGCGGGCATCTGCCGGCCGTTGAGCAGCACCAGGTTGAAGTCGGGACCAACGCCGCGGACGGTGACGCGCGAGCCCTCGCCCATCGAGCGGTCGATCGACACGCCGCTGATGCGCTGCAGCGACTCGGCCAGGTTGGTGTCGGGGAACTTGCCGATGTCCTCGGCGACGATCCCGTCGACGATGCCCTGGGCATCGCGCTTGAGGTTCATCGACGATTCCAGGCTCGCGCGGATGCCGGTGACGACGATCGCCTCGAGTTCGGCAGGTTCCTGGTTCGTTACCTGCGGCGCCGCGGGCGTGGTGTCCTGGGCAACGGTTTGCGCCGCGAGCGGCGGGGCCAGCGCGATGAGCAGCGCCGACGTCAACAGGCGCCGCTGGGGCGCTGCTTTGATGGTTTTCATGAACCTTCCCTCTCCCAAGGTCGTCACGAATCAGGTTGAGTAGCCAGACCGGCGTGCCGGCGGCGGGCTGGATTAGGAAGGTCGCTGACAGCGTTGTCAACCCTTGTTTTCACGGCTCCGCGACTGTTAGCGCTATCTTTCTCTTGCGCTTGTCTGCGGCAGCTTGGAGCGACACGGAGCGCGTCGTAGACGCGTCATGGAGTGGCAGCGTTCGCTGCTCCCCGAGTCAGCAGATGTCGTGGCGGGTCATGCCCGAGCGCACCGGAAGCACCGGCATGCGCAAGCGGCTGCGGCGATTGCCGCAGACCGGGCGGTGCGGCGGTTCAGGCCCTTCGTGGGCCGGTCGATCGACGCAACTGCAGCGTGTACGGCACGGTGACCATGCCGCCGTGTTCGCGGTCGCGGATCGCCTTGAGCAGTTCCGCGCCGGCAATCCGGCCCATCTCGCGCGTGGGTTGGCGCACGGTGGTCAGGGTGGGATAGATGTGGCGCGCGATCGGCGTGTCGTCGAAACCGCAGACCGAGATGTCGCGCGGCACCGAGAGGCCACGTTCGCAGATCGCGCCGATCGCACCGGCGGCCATGTCGTCGTTGGCCGCGAAGATCGCGGTGGGCGGATCGGGCAGGTCGAGCAGGCGGTTGGTGGCCGCGAACCCGGAGTCGTAGGAGAACTCGCCGTCGGCGATCAGCGCCTCGTCCAGCGCCAGGCCGGCGCGCGCCATGCCCTCGCGGTAGCCCGCCAGGCGCCACTTGCTCGCGCCATGCGCCGGGTGGCCCTTGATGTGGGCGATGCGGCGGTGTCCGAGCGAGGCGAGGTGTCCGATCATTTCGGTCACCGCGCTGGGCTCGTCGACGATCACGCCGATGCGCCGGTTGCGCTCGGTCGGCGAGATGCTGGCCCAGGGAATGTCGAGCTCATCCAGGCGCGCGAGCAAGGCCGCGTCGTCGGTGATCGGCGGCGTCAACACCACGCCGTCCAGGCGCGACTGCAGCACCAGCGATTCGACCTTGGACACGATGTCCTTGGCGTCGTACACCAGCGGCGCCAGCATCAGGTTGTAGTGCTGCGCCTGGCAGGCGTCGAGCACGCCCTGCTCGACTTCCATCAGGTAGTTGCTCGACGGATTGTCGTACAGCATCGCCACCAGGTAGGACTTGCGGCCGGCCAGCACGCGGGCCGATGGATGCGGGCGGTACTGCAGGCGTTCGACCACCTCGCGCACCCGCTCGCGGGTGCGTTCGGACACGTTGGGCTCTTCGTTGAGCACGCGCGAGACGGTCTTCATCGACACACCCGCCTCGGCAGCCACATCCTCGATCCTGACTCGCACCATCGGTCTGCCGGTTCCCGTCGCAAAGCCTGCGGATTCTGCCAGACCGCCGCCGTCGCGGCCCGGCCGGCCCTGCGCAGGCCCGTCCCTGTCGCCCGTGTTCATTCCCTTCCCCGGCTGGCGCCGCTTGTGCTGTGCAGCAAGCATCGTGGACGCGGAGCGGGTATGGTGCGCGATCTGACAACGCTGTCATGTCGCGGCGCAGCATCGGGCGCGGCAAACGGCCTGCATCCAGTCCGGATCCGACCGGTCCGAAAGCCCCAGGGGACGTCTTTCATGAGCACACCTCGCACCTCACTCGCCGTCTCGCGACTGTGCGCCAGCCTGGCCGCGGCGCTGCTGCTGGCCGGCTGCGGCGAGCGCAGCGGCGAAGCCAATGCCGCCACCGCGCAGCCCGAAGAAACCGTCGCCGCCGCCGGTTCCGACGCCGGCGCGATCGATCCGGCCAACTGGCCGCAGCCGCAGTGGCCGTTCGCCGACGATCCCGCGCTCGAGAAGAAGGTCGATGACCTGCTGGCGACGATGACGGTCGAGGAGAAGGTCGGCCAGATCGTGCAGGGCGACATCGCCAGCGTCACCCCGGACGACGTGCGCAAGTACCGGCTGGGCTCGATCCTGGCCGGCGGCGGTTCCGATCCCGGCGGCAAGTACAACGCGAAGCCGGAGGAGTGGCTGGCGCTGGCGGACGCGTTCTGGGAAGCGTCGATGGACACCAGCGGCGGCGGCAAGGCGATCCCGGTGATCTGGGGCATCGACGCGATGCACGGCCAGAGCAACATCGTCGGCGCGACCCTGTTCCCGCACAACATCGGCCTGGGCGCGACGCGCAATCCGGACCTGCTGCGCGAGATCGCGCGCATCACCGCGATCGAGACGCGCACCACCGGCATGGAGTGGACCTTCGCGCCGACCGTGGCGGTGCCGCAGGACGACCGCTGGGGCCGCGCCTACGAAGGCTATTCCGAAAGCCCGGAACTGGTCGCCAGCTACGCCGGGGTGTTCGTCGAGGGCCTGCAGGGCAAGCCCGGCACGGCCGAGTTCCTCGACGACCACCACGTGATGAGTTCGGTCAAGCATTTCCTCGGCGACGGCGGCACCGCCAATGGCAAGGACCAGGGCGACACCGTGGTGACCGAGGCGCAGCTGCGCGACATCCACGCCGCCGGTTACGTGCCATCGATCGCGGCCGGCGCGCAGGCGGTGATGGCCTCGTTCAACAGCTTCCACGGCGAGAAGATGCACGGCCACAAGCCGCTGCTGACCGACGTGCTCAAGCAGCGCATGAACTTCGGCGGCTTCATCGTCGGCGACTGGAACGGCCACGGCCAGGTGCGCGGCTGCACCAACACCGACTGCGCGCAGACCTTCATCGCCGGGCTCGACATGGCGATGGCGTCCGACAGCTGGAAGGGCATGTACGAATCCACCCTGCGCCACGTCAAGGACGGCACCCTGCCGATGGCGCGGCTGGACGATGCGGTGCGCCGCATCCTGCGGGTGAAGTTCCGCGCCAACCTGTTCGAGAAGCCCAGGCCTTCCGAGCGTGCCCTGGGCGGCAAGTTCGAACTGCTGGGCGCACCGGAACACCGCGAAGTCGCAAGGCGCGCCGTGCGCGAGTCGCTGGTGCTGCTCAAGAACCAGAACGGCATCCTGCCGCTGTCGCCCAAGGCCAGCGTGCTGGTCGCCGGCGACGGCGCCGACAACCTGGCCAAGCAGTCCGGCGGCTGGACGCTGACCTGGCAGGGCGACGGCACCTCGCGCAAGGACTTCCCCAATGCCGATTCGATCTGGGACGGGCTCAAGGCGCAGATCGATG
>JAEWZE010000265.1 GCA_023395465.1 Pseudomonadota bacterium | reverse complement strand
GCCGCTCCAGCGCCGGGCCGGCGGCCTGCAGCAGGACCTGCCCGGCCAGGCTCAGCGCCACCAGCAGCCCGAGCACGAACACCCACGGCGCCAGCCGCGCGACCAGGTCGAGCAGGCGCGAGCGCCGCGACCCGCCCTTGCCGGCGCGGGTGCCGTGCGCGGCCAGCAGGCCGATCCCGGTGGTCGACAGCCAGGCCAGCGCCCCGGCCCAGCCGGCGGTGGAGAGCGCCTGCACGCCCTGGCCGGCGCCCAGCCGCAGCAGCCAGGGCCCGTAGATCACCAGCGACAGCGCCAGGGTCATGCCCAGCGCCACCAGCGCACAGGTCTTGCCGCCGACCCGCGCCCAGATCTCGCGCTGCAGGTCGCTCATCGCCGGTCCGGCCAGGCCCAGGTGCACGATCGCGGTCAGCGCCACCGCCACCACCACCAGCAGCGGGCCGACCACCAGCACGTGCCACAGCCCGCCGTCGGCCAGCGCCCAGGCGCGCAACCAGCCGCGCAGCAGCACGATCGCCACGCCGGCGAACGCGGCCGCGCCCACCGTGCCGAGCACGAAGCGCCAGGGATGCCGCTGCAGCGGCGGCGGCGGCGCGTCGCCGAGCGCGACCCGGCGCGAATACCAGGGATCGAACACCAGCCAGGCGTGCCAGACCCCCAGGTACAGGGCCGCGGTGACGATGCCGAGGTCGGCGCCGCCGATGGTCCAGCGTCCGGGCAGCCAGCCGAGCGCGGCGCCGAACAGTCCCGGCAGTCGCTCGAAGCGGGCCAGCCCGAGCGCGCCGAGCATGGACGCCAGCGCCAGCGCCAGGATCGTCGCCAGCGCCGCCAGCACCACCCGCCGCGGCGGCTGCGGCGGTTCGCCCTCGGCCGGCAGCGGACGCCGGTTGGCCCAGGTGCTGACCCAGGCCAGCAGCGCCACCGCGAGCATGCCGGTCAGTCCCGCCAGCGACAGCGGCAGGGTCGGGTTGCGCAGGCTCAGCGCGTCGGCGCCCGCGTACAGCAGCAGCGGCAGCAGGCACAGCGCCAGGATCAGCGCGCACAGCTGCGCCTGCACCAGCAGCACGTTGCGCACGTAGGTGCCGGCCATGCCCAGCGTGTCGCCGGAGAACGGCGATTTGCGCGGCGCCAGGTAGTTGCTGTACTCGCGCAGGTGGCGGATCGGGCGCGCGCCCGGCCCTTCCCCGGTGGCCGTACCGCTGCCGGCCAGGGTCGCGAACGCCTGGGCGAAACCATGGCGCCGGATCAGGGCCTGCACGAAGCCGCCGATGTAGCCGCCGCCCGAGACCGTGGACTGGTAGTGGAAGCAGCGCAGCAGGCCCAGCCGGGCCAGTCCCTGCAGCACGCCCAGGCCGAAGGTGGCGCTGCGGATGCCGCCGCCCGACAGCGCCAGGCCCCAGGGCTCGACCGCGGCCGGATCCTGGCCGGCCCGCACGCCGAGGATGACGCCCAGCTCGGCGGCGCGGACCGACGCGAGGTCGGGCGCGGGTGGCGCGGGGCTCCAGCGCGCCCGCAGGGCCGTCGGCAACAGGTTCGACAGGCGCACCGCATCCTCCATGTGCGTGTGGCGGATCCCCCGCCGGCCACTGTAGTGCAAACGCGCCGCAACGCGCTGGCGGGACGTGACCGCCAGCGCCGGCGTCGCGCGTTGGACCGGGATACGACGCGGCGCGCGGCGGAGGCCCGCCACCGCGGCCGCGACAGCACGCGCCACATCGCGCAGACTCGCCGCAGGAGGTGCCGGCATGGCGCTCAAGCGCATCTACGACAACTGGCAGCAGCTGCGTGCGGCGAGCGGCACGCCGGGCTCGCGCCAGCGCCGCGAATGGCGCGCGTACCTGCAGGAGCGGCCGCTGATCGCCTACTGGGGCGATTCGTGGTTCAGCACGCCGCTGTACCGCAACCTGTGCTGGAACAGCTTCGCGCGCATCGACGGCATGTCGATCCGGCTCGGCGGCCCCGGGCTGACCGCGGCGCGGATGCTCACGCCGGCGGCCTGCCGGGACAACGCCGAACGCTTCGCCGCGCGCGGCTTCGACCTGCTGTGCCTGAGCATCGGCGGCAACGATTGCCTCGGCGAGCGGCTGGCCGCGGTCTTCGCCGGCGCGCCGCGCATGGACGCCGACGCCGCGTTCGAGCGGGTCGTCGCGCAGGGCGTGTTCGAGCGGCTGCGCGCGCGCTACGACCTGCTGCTTTCGGCGATGGCACCGCTCGGCGGCCTGCGCGTGGTCGGCCATGGCTACGCGCCGCTGTCGCGCCATGCGATCGGCAAGGAGGGCGCGCTGACCGTGCGCAACCTCGGTCTGGCGGCGATGGTGATGGGCACGGTCGGGCCGTGGCTGTGGCCGGTGATGCAGCCGGTGCTGGGCAGCAAGGCCGAAGCCGAACGCTTCGCCTGGCGGCTGCTGGTGGACGGCTTCCGCGACCAGGTGCTGGCGCCGAGCCGCGCGGCCTGGCCGGGGCTGTTCTCCTACGCCGACTTCTCCGCGGTCGGCTCGCTCGACGACCGCGGCTTCTGGTACGACGAGATCCATCCGACCGAAGCCGGCTTCGCCCTGCTCGCCAGCGGTTACAACGCGATGCTGCGTGCCGCGCTTCCGGCCACCAAGCGCGCGGCCGTGCACTGAATGCCAGCTGGCCCGAGCGGCGAGCCTTCAGGCAGGCGACGCTATCGTCGCCGCTCCCACACAAGGAGATTGCGCCATGGCTGGTTCGACATCCCGCTTTCCGCTGCGCACGCCGCTGCTGTCGGCCGCGCTCATCGCGCTGCTCGGCGCCTGCTCGCCCGACCGCGACGCCGAGGCTCCGCCTGCGACCGACCCGGCGCCCGCCGCCCAGGCCGATGCCGCGACGCCGGCGGGCGACGCCGGCGCCATATCGCCGCTCGATGGCGCCGTCGGCGAAGCGAAGCCGTGCAATGCCGACGCCATCCAGGCGCTGGTCGGCCAGGAAGCCAGCGAAACGGTCGTCGCCCAGGCCACCGCCGACAGCGGCGCCACCAGCGTGCGCGTACTGGGACCGGACGACGCGGCGACGATGGATTTCCGCATCGACCGGCTGACCATCACCACCGACGCCGCTGGCGCGATCCAGACCCTCAACTGCGGCTGATCCCGCGGTCCGGTCCGTGCCCTCGTGGCGCGGGACCGGACCGGTCAGTCGTCGCCGCGCTTGCGGCTGAAATCGATCGGCGTGCTCTCGCGCCGTTCGCTGCTCCAGCCCGCCTCGGTGGTGCGCTCGCACTCCCGGGGCAGCGGTTCGCCCGGACGGTCGGGGCGGCTGGCGCAGGCCGGATTGCGGTCCACGGCCGCGTTGGTATCGCGCACCTCGTAACCCGCGCAGCCGGCCACCAGGCCCGCCGCGAGCAGCATGATCATCTTGTTGCGCATCGGGATCCCTCCACGTCGAGCAGGCGATCCTCGCACCGGCGCGTGCGGCGCGGCAAGTCGCGCCGGACCCGCGTCGTTGCCCGCGTTCAGTCGTGCGCGGCGTGCTGCACGGGTCGCGGCGCATGCCGCCACGCGATCAGCGCGGCGATGGCCAGCAGCATCGATGCCAGCAGCCAGGGCGCGCCGGGAAACGCGACCGGCGCACGTTCGCCGATGAACAGCCCGAACACGCTGGCGAAGGCGATCGGCGCGACGATCCCCGCCACCGACACCAGGCTCATCAGCGCGCCCTGGATGCGGCCCTGCATGTCCACGTCGACCTGGCGGGTGATCAGCGCCTGGCTGGCCGGCGAGGCGATCGCCCACAGCGCGCTCACCGGCAGTCCCAGCAGGAAGATCCAGCCCTGCCCGGCGAAGGCGTAGACCACGAAGCCCGCGGTGCCGCAGCACAGCCCGAGGATCAGCGCGCGCCGCTCGCCCAGCGCCCGCACCGCGCGCCCCACCACCGCGACGTTGACGATCACGCTGCACACGCCGACCAGGAACAGTACCCAGCCCACCTGCCACGGGCCCCAGCCATAGCGCACGTCGGCGAACAGCACGAACACGCTGGGATAGACGTAGTGCGCCAGGTTGGCGATGAACACCACCACGGCCAGTCCGACGATCGAGGGATAGCGACCGATCAGCAGGATCGCCGCGTACGGGCGGATCGCGCGCCAGTCGAAGCGTGCCGCGCGCGATTGCGGCGGCAGCGACTCGGGCAGCACGAACAGTCCGTAGCAGAAGTTCAGCAGCGCCAGCCCGGCGGCGAACCAGAACGGCAGGCGCAGGTCGAGTTCGCCCAGCCAGCCGCCGAGTACCGGGCCGATGGTGAAGCCGACGCCGAACGCCGCGCCGATCATGCCGTAGCTCTTCGCCCGCGCGTCGGCCGGCACGATGTCGGCGACATAGGCGTTGGCGGTGCTGAAGCTGGCCGAGAACACGCCGGAGAACACGCGCGCGACCAGCAGCCACCACAGCGACGGCGCCAGCGCCATGATCACGAAATCCAGGCCCAGCCCCAGGCACGAGAGCAGGATCACCGGGCGACGTCCGTAGCAGTCCGACAGCGCGCCCTGGATCGGCGAGCACAGGAACTGGATCGCCGCGAACACGGTCCCGAACACGCCGATCCACAGCGCCGCGCGCGAGGTGCTGCCGGTGAACTCCTCGACCAGGTGCGGCAGCACCGGGATGATCAGCCCGAACGCCAGCACGTCGATCAGCACGACCAGGAAGATGAAGACCAGCGCGGCCTTGCGCCGGGCGGCTGTCGGTTCGCTCACGCAGGCGGCCGGAAGATGCGGGCGGGCATTATCCGCGAATCGGCGCAGAGGGGCGCCCGTGCTGGAGGACAGGACGGCCCGCGCGGTCAGCGGCCCGCGCGCAGGGCCTCGAGGATCTTCGTGCCGGCACGGCCGTCCGCAGGCTGCACGCCCAGGCGCTGCTGTTCGTCGCGGATCGCGCGGCGCGTGGCGGTGCCGACCATGCCGTCGACCTCGCCGATGGCGTGGCCGCGCGCCAGCAGCAGGGTCTGCAGTTCGCGCCGCTGCGCGCGCGACAGGCCGGGGTCGTCGGTCGGCCAGGGCGTGGCCAGGCCGCTGCCGCCGCGCAGGCGGTCGGCCAGCGTGGCGATCGCCAGCGCATAGCTTTCGGCGGCGTTGTAGGAATAGATCGCGTCGTAGTTGCGGAACACCAGGAAGGCCGGGCCCTTGGCACCGGCCGGCAGCAGGATCGCGCTGCGCGTGTCGGCTGGCGCGATGGGCGTCCCATCGACGCGGGTCACGCCGCGCGCGACCCAGTCCGACAGCGGGCGGCGGCTGGTGCGCCCGGCCAGGGCGGTGTCGAAGCCGGGCGGCAGCCTGACCTCGTATCCCCAGGGCCGGCCGGTCTGCCAGCCGCTGCGCTTGAGGTAGTTGGCGGTCGAGGCCAGCGCATCGGGGATGCTGGTGACCAGGTCGCGGCGGCCATCGCCATCGCCGTCGACCGCGATGCGCGCGTAGGTGCTGGGCATGAACTGGGTGTGCCCGAAGGCGCCGGCCCACGAGCCGGTGATCGCCGGATCGCGCAGGTCGCCGTCGTGCAGCAGCCTGAGCGTGGCCAGGAACTCGCCGCGGAAGAACGCCTGGCGGCGGCCGAAGCACGACAGCACCGACAGCGACTGCAGCAACGGACGCTTGCCCGACACGCGACCGTAGTCGCTTTCCACGCCCCACACCGCCACCACCGTCTCCGGATCCACGCCGTACCGCGCCGGCACCGTCGCCAGCAGCTCGCTGTGCGTCTGCAGCATCGCGCGGCCGTCGGTCACGCGCTCCTCGTCGACCAGGCCGGCCAGGTAGTCCCAGATCGGGGTGGTGAACTCGGGCTGCGCGTCAAGCAGGCCGAGCACGCTGCGATCGGCCGTCACCCCGGTCATGTAGCGGTCGAAGGCCTCGCCGGGGATGCCGCTCGCCGCCGCCTGCGGGCGCAGGCGATTGGCGACGCAGGCGTCGTACTCGGGATCGGCCGGTGCCGGCGCCGCGACCGGCGGCGCTGACGGCACGCTGGACTGCGACGCGGAGGGCGGCTCGACGGGCGCCGGAGCAGTAGGGGATTGCGCCAGCGCCTGTGCAGCCGGCAACGCGCACAGCAGGGCAAGGACATGGAAACGGAGCATCGCGTCGGCCGGGTGCGGGGGAGGCCGGAGGATAGCCTCGCCGGCGTGGTCATCCCGCATGCCGGGGACTGCAGGGTTGCAGGGGATTCATCGAGCCGCGCATGCGTTGCCCCGGCCACGGGTGGACAGGCCGCGCCGTCCGGTGGATGCGGGGCCCGGATGCGGCGCATGCAGGCGCCGTGCCTGGCGCTGCGCATGGCGCTGCGTGCGCCCGCGTCCCTCCGCGCGGCCTCAGCCCTCCACCGCGTCCAGGTAATACCAGTGACCGTCCTCGCGCAGGAAACGGCTGTGTTCGCGCATGCGCACCACGCTACCGCCACCGATGCGGTAGCGGGCCACGAACTCCACTTCGGCGCTGTCGCTGCCGGTCGCGAGGTGGCGCAATACCTCCAGCCTGAGCCAGGTGGGCCGTGGATCGTCGAAGGACAGCGCGTCGGGGCGCGTGGACGGATGCCAGCTGCGCAGCAGGTAGGCCGCGTCCTCGCGCACGTAGGCGCTGTAGCGCGAGCGCATCAGCGCCTGCGCGTCGGCCGCCGGCACGCCTGCGTGCAGCGGCCCGCAGCAGTCGCCGTAACCGCGCCCGCTGCCGCAGGGACAGGCCGCCATCAGCGTCGGCCGCCGCCCGCCTCGATGAAGCGCAGGAACTCCGCGCGCGTGCGCGCATCCTCGCGGAAGCTGCCGAGCATGGTCGAGGTGACCATGCTCACGCCGCGCTTGTGCACCCCGCGCGTGGTCATGCACTCGTGGCTGGCATCGACCACCACGCCCACGCCCAGGGGCGCCAGCACGCGGCGGATGCAGCCGGCGATCTGCGCGGTCATCTTCTCCTGCACCTGGAAGCGCTTGGCGTAGGCCTCCACCACGCGCGCCAGCTTGCTGATGCCCACCACCTTGCCGGCGGGCAGGTAGCCCACGTGCACGCGGCCGATGATCGGCGCCATGTGGTGTTCGCAATGGCTCTCGAACTCGATGTCGCGCAGCACGATCATCTCGTCGTAGCCGGCCACCTCCTCGAAGGTGCGCGCCAGGTACTCGTCCGGGTCCAGCGCGTAGCCGCTGAACCATTCGCCATAGGCCTTGACCACGCGATTGGGCGTGTCGAGCAGGCCCTCGCGCTGCGGGTCCTCGCCTGCCCAGCGCAGCAGGGTGCGCACCGCCTCTTCGGCCTGCGTGCGCGATACGCCGTTGCGGGCGTCGTCGGATTCGGTCACGTGCAGGCTCCTGGGGCTCGATCGCGGGCCGCACATGGTAGCGCGGCCGCAACGACGTCCCACTCAGTAGCCGCCGTCGCGGTAGCGCAGGATGCGCTCGCCCTCCGTGTCCTCGACGCGCAGTTCGGCGTGGCCGCGACTGCGCGCGGGCAGCACGTCCAGCGCGCGGGCGCCGCGCACGCGGCCCAGCAGGCGACGCCCGCCGGCCGCCTCGGCGTAGATCCACCAGTCGGCGGCGCCATCGCGGCGCAGGCAGGGGTGGACGCCCTCCAGCAGCCAGTCGGCGCGCCCGTCGTCGTCCAGGTCCACCCGCCGCGGCCGGACCCAGTCGGCCGCGAACGCGCTGTGTCCGTCGACCTGGCCCTGCGGGCAGTCGAGGACGCGCTCGTCGGTCTGCAGCGCGCGCTGGATGTCGGCTGGCAGGGTCTGCGCCTGCGCAGTGGCGGGAGGGGTCTGGCCGTCTTCAGGCGCCGGGCTGGCTGCGCCGCATGCGGCCAGCAGCAGGCCGCAGGCGAACAGCGCGACGCGGCTCATCGGCACCGGGCGCCGCCGGCCCGGATCAGCCCTTGCGGCCGTCGAAGCGGCCGTCGACCAGGTCGTTGACCCAGCGGTCGATCACCGCGGGCGCGGCTTCGATGTGCACGTGCGGCCCGGTGGAGTTGCCGGTGGAGCCCTGGTTGCCGAGGTCCTGCCCGTAGCCGACCTGCTGGCCCACGCGCACGTCGATGCTGGACATGTGGAAGACCCACGCCACCTTGCCGTCCGCGCCGCGGATGCCCACGGCATTGCCGGCGCCGCCCATCGGCCCGGCGTGGATGACCTCGCCCTGCAGCGGCGCCGGGATGGCCTGGCTGGTCTGCGACTGGCCATTGCGGTGCAGGACGATGTCGCGCACCTCCAGCTGCTGGCCGTTGCGCGTGACTGTCTGGTAGTCGTGGTGCGGCTGCATCTGGCTGGCATCGCTGACCGCGAACGCGGCCTGGTGGCCGGTGCTGTAGACGGTGTAGGGCGCATAGGTCGGCGCCGTGCCGCTGACCGGGGGCGCATCGCCGCGCGGCCCGGTTTCGGGTGGCGTGCCGCCGGCCGGCGCATCGCCGCGTCCTGCGGCGCCGGGAAGGGCCAGGGTGTCGCCGGCATGGATCAGGTTGGAGTCGCGGATCCCCGGATTGGCGGCCATCAGCGCGCCGACGCTGGTGGAAAAGCGTGCCGCCAGCCCCGACAGGGTATCGCCGGGCTGAATGGTGTAGCTGGCGCTGGTCGCGGCGCCGGCGGGCAGCGAGAGGGTGTCGCCGGCGTGGATCAGGTCCGGATTGCGGATGCCGTTGGCCTGGGCCAGCGCCTGCACCGTCGTCCCCATCCGGCCCGCGATCTCCGAGAGCGTGTCGCCGGGCCGGATGGTGTAGCTGGTGGCGGGGGCGGGGGCGGCCTCGCCAGCGGGCACGCGCAGCGTGGTGCCGGCATGGATCAGGTCGGGATTGCGGATGCCGTTGGCCTGGGCCAGCGCCTGCGCGGTGGTGCCGAACCGCGCGGCGATCGCCGAGAGCGTGTCGCCCGGGCGCACCGTGTAGCGGCTGCCCTCGGCCGGCGGCGCGTCGCCCGGATCGGGGCGCGGCGGGGTGCCCTCGATCGGTGCGGGCGCGTCGCCATCGATCTTGTTGCGCACGAAGCTCGTGGCCTCGCCGGCGGTGATGCGGCCGTCGCGGTTGAGGTCCAGCGGGGCATTCATGCGGTAGGCGGCACCGCCCTGCGAGAACAGGGTCGAGCCCGGGTCGGGCCTGGGGCTGCCGTAGAGCACCGTGGTGTATACCCCTTCGAGCGTGTTGAGGTCGCCGGGATCGGAGCGCTGCGCGAAGTAGCGCTCGACGTACTCGAGCTGCTCCACCGCGCTCATGCGCGCCAGCGCATCGGTGCTGGTGCCCAGCTCGCGCGCGGTGGTGGGCATGAACTGGATCAAGCCGGTGGCGCCGCTGCCGACGCCGTTGCGCACGCCGGGGCTGAAGCTGCCGCCGGTCTCGAAGCTCATCACCGCCAGGATGTACTCCGGCCGGGTGCCCAGCCGCCCGGCCATCTCCTCCACCCCGCGCAGGAACGCTTCGGTGACGTTGGGATTGCCCTGCAGGCCCTGGATGCGGTTGTAGTCGAACCCGTCCGGGCTCAGGTGGTCCCCCGCCCGGTTGGTGCCGCTGTCGGCGTGGGAAGCGTGATCGACGGCGTTGACGGACATGGCGGCTCCCTGGTTCGCATCGGATGCACGACGCGTCCCCCGCCGCGCCACGCAGCGACGGTAGGGGAGGCCGGCGGTGCCGCGTCAGCCCGGTGGCGCCCTAGCTGGGGTCGACCCCAGCGTGCGGCCGTCCCACTTTCCGCACAGGCCGGGGCCTCAGCGCCGGCCCGCGGTGCGCTCGCGTTCGGGCACCCGCTGCGGCCAGCCCCCGGCCAGCGCCTTGTACAGCCCCACCGCGCTGGCCACGCTGCGGGTGCGGCCTGCGGCGAAGGCGTCCTGCGCCTGCAGCTGCACGCGCTCGGCATCGAGCACTTCGAGCAGGCCCGATGCGCCAGCCTCGAAGCGCGCCCGCGCCAGCTGCGCGGCCTGGGCCGCGTCGATCGCCGCGCGCTCCAGGTGCGCGTCCTCGCTGCGCGCGCGGGCGTGGCGGACCAGCGCGTTCTCGGCATCCTCCAACGCCAGCAGCACCGCCTGCTGGTAGCGGGCCAGCTCGCCTTCGGCTTCGGCGTTGGCCGCGGCGATGCGGGCGCGCACGCGGCCGATGTCGAGGAAAGACCAGTCGATGCCGAGCGCGACGATGCGGGTCTCGCTGTCGCGTTCGAACAGCGCATCGGCCTCGATGGCCTGGCTGCCGATCAGCCCGCCCAGGGTGAAGCGCGGGAACAGGTCAGCGGTGGCCACGCCGATGCGCGCGGTGGCCGCGTGCAGCCGCGCCTCCGCAGCCGCGACATCGGGACGCGCACGCAGCAGCTCGCCCGGCGCGCCGGCATCGATGCGCGGCGGCAGCGCCGGCAAGGGATGCAGCGGCGCCAGTTGCGCGACCAACGCGCCGGGATCGCGACCGGTCAGCACCGCCAGCCGGTGCATGGCCACACGCTCCTGCGCCTCCAGTGCCGGAATGCGCGCGGCGGTGGTTTCCAGCTGGGCGCGCGCGCGGGCGGTGTCGAACTCGGTGCCGGCGCCGGCATCCAGGCGCGCCTGCACCAGGTCGAGCGTGCGCTGCTGGTTGTCGCGGTTGGCCCGCGCCACGCGCAGCTGCTCCTGGGTGCCGCGCAACTCCACGAACGTACGTGCGACCTCCCCGGCCACCGCCACCTGCAGCGCGCGCAGATCGGCGGTGCTGGCATCGGCGCCGGCGCGCCCGGCTTCGATTGAACGGCGCACCCGGCCGAACAGGTCCAGCTCCCATGCCGCGGAGATGCCGGCGCTCCACTGCTCGCCATCGCGCTGCTCGCGCGACAGCCCCGGCGCCTGGTCGGCGCTGCTGCGTACGTCCGCGGCCTCGCCCTGCGCGGTGACCGTGGGCAGCACGTCCAGGCGCGCGTTGCGCAGCAGCGCATTGGCGCGGTCGATGCGCGAGAGCGCGATGCGCAGGTCGTGGTTGGCGTGCAGGGCCTCGTCCACCAGCTGCGCCAGCTGCGCATCGCCCAGGCCGTCGAGGAAGGCGTCGTCGAACGCCGCCGGCGTTTGGGCGCTGGCGGATGCGTCCGCCGGCGTATCGCCTGTCGGCGTGGCCGCCGCGCCAAAGCGCTCGGGCACGGCCATGTGCGGGCGCACGTGGTCGGGACCGACCGCGCATGCACCCAGCAGCGCCGCGGCCAGTGCGGTGATCGCGAGACGGCTCACCATGGCAGCGACTCCTCCAGGTAGAAGAAGCCGCCGTTCGGGCCGTCGTCGTCGATCAGCGCCAGGCGCACGCTGGTGCGGGCGCCGTCGGGCACGTCGAGCTCGCCGCGTTGTTCCCCGTCGACGTGGTTCATCTCGGTTCTCACGTACCCCGGATGGATGGTGTTGACCTTGATCGCGCTGTCCTTGAGTTCGTACGCCAGCTGCACGGTCCAGGCGTTCACCGCGCTCTTGGAGACGTTGTAGGCGGGGATCTTGAAGTCGTAGATGAAGGACGACGGATCGGCGTGCAGCGTCACCGAGCCCAGGGCGCTGGACACGTTGACGATGCGGCCCGAGCTCGACTTGTGCAGCAACGGCAGGAAGGCCTGCGTCACCGCGATCAGTCCGAACACGTTGGTGTCGAACGTGGCGCGCCAGGTCTCGAGCGACTGGCCGGACACGCCCTTGTCGGCGGCGTCGACCACGATGCCGGCGTTGTTGATCAGGATGTCGAGCCGGCCGTGGCGCCGTTCCACGTCGGCCACCGCCGCGGCGATACTGGCCGCGTCGGTGACGTCGAGCGCGATCGCCTCGACCGGCAGGCCGCTCGCCTGCAGCTTCAACGCGGCCTCGACCGCGCGCTCGCGGTTGCGGCCCGCCAGCAGGGTGTGGACGCCGGCCTCGGCGAGCTGGCGCACGGTTTCCAGGCCGATGCCGCGGGTGGCGCCGGTGACCAGGGCGATGCGGGGGGATGCGTTCATTCGAATGGGATCCTGTACGGCGAAGGGAGGAAGCGCGGCGGCGGCCGCCGCGCGGGATCAGTGTGGGCACCGGCCGGCGCGACGGCTGGCCGGTTCCGGACGGCGCACTCAGGCGTCGAGCTGGGCATGGGCGGTGGCGTGGGCAGGACCATGCGAGACCAGCGGCCTGTTGGCGAGCTTGCGCAGCGCGACATAGAACACCGGGGTGAGGAACAGGCCGAAGGCGGTGACGCCGAGCATGCCGGCGAACACGGTGATGCCGGTGACCGAGCGTACCTCCGCGCCGGCACCGCTGGAGAGCACCAGCGGCACGGTGCCGGCGATGAACGCCACCGAGGTCATGATGATCGGGCGCAGGCGCAGGCGGCAGGCTTCCAGCGCGGCCTCGACGATGCCCTTGCCGCGCAGTTCCAGCTCGCGCGCGAACTCCACGATCAGGATCGCGTTCTTGCACGCCAGGCCCATCAGCACCACCAGCCCGACCTGCACGAACACGTTGTTGTCGCCCCCGGTCAGCCAGACCCCGACCAGCGCCGAGAGCATGGTCATGGGCACGATCAGGATCACCGCCAGCGGCAGGGTCCAGCTTTCGTACAGTGCCGCCAGCACCAGGAAGGCCAGCAGCACCGCCAGCGGGAAGATCACCAGCGCCGCGTCGCCCTGGCTGGCCTGCTGGTAGCTCAGGTCGCTCCAGTCGATGTCCATGCCGGTGGGCAGCACCTGCTGCGCGAGCTGGGTGACCGTCGCCATCGCCTCGCCCGAGGACAGCACCCGCGGGTCGGCCTCGCCCAGCAGGTCGGCCGCGGGATAGCCGTTGAAGCGGATCACCGGGTCGGGGCCGTAGGTCTGGCGGATGTCCACCATCGCGCCGATCGGCACCATGTCGCCGGCCGCGTTGCGGGTGCGCAGGTTGGCGATGTCCTCGACCTGGTCGCGGAACCCGCCGTCGGCCTGCGCGATCACCTGCCAGGTACGACCGAACATGTTGAAGTCGTTGACGTAGGCCGAGCCCAGGTAGGTCTGCAGGGTCTCGAACAGTTCGGTCAGCGGCACGCCCTGGGCCTTGGCCTTGACCCGGTCGACCACCGCGTCGAGCTGCGGCACGTTGGCCTGGTAGCTGGTGATCGGGTAGCCCAGTCCCGGCGTCTGCGCCGCCGCGCCCTGGAAGGCCTGCACCGCATCCTGCAGCGCGCCGTAGCCCAGCCGGGTGCGGTCCTCGACGAACAGCGACCAGCCCGAACCGTTGCCCAGCCCCTGGATCGGCGGCGGCATGAAGGCGAAGGTGAAGCCTTCCTGGATCGTGCCCAGCTTCTGGTTGAGCTCGGCGGTGATTTCCTCGGCGCTGCGCGAGCGCTCCGAGAACGGATCGAGGGTGAAGAACACCACGCCGTTGTTGGGCGTGTTGGTGAACTGCAGCGGGTTCAGGCCGGGGAACGCGACCTCGTTGGCGATGCCGTCGATGTCCATCGCGATCGCGGCCATCTTCTTCATCACCGCGTCGGTGCGCTCGATCGACGCGCCCTCGGGCATCTTCACCCCGGCGATCAGGTACAGCTTGTCCTGCACCGGGATGAAGCCGGCCGGCACCGCCTTGAACATCACCGCCGCGCCCGCCAGCAGCACCAGGTAGACCACGAACACCGCGCCGCGGCGGCCCAGCGCGCGCGCCACCGAACCCTCGTAGCGCTGCGAGCTGCGGTGGAAGAAGCGGTTGAACGGACGGAAGATCCAGCCGAACAGGCGGTCGATGATGCGCGAGGGCGCGTCCTTCTCCGCGCCGTGCGGCCTGAGCAGCTTGGCCGCCAGCGCCGGCGACAGGGTCAGCGAGTTGATCGCCGAGATCACCGTGGAGATCGCGATGGTCACCGCGAACTGCTTGTAGAACTGCCCGGTCACGCCGTCGAGGAACGCCATTGGCACGAACACCGCGCACAGCACCAGCGCGATCGCGACGATCGGGCCGGACACTTCCTTCATCGCCAGGTGCGCCGCCTCGAGCGGCGTGGCGCCCTCCTCGATGTGGCGTTCGACGTTCTCCACCACCACGATCGCATCGTCGACCACGATGCCGATCGCCAGCACCAGCCCGAACAGGGTCAGCGTGTTGATCGAATAGCCCAGCAGGTACAGCACCGCGAACGTGCCGACCACCGACACCGGCACCGCCAGCAGCGGGATGATCGAGGCGCGCCAGGTCTGCAGGAACAGGATCACCACCAGCACCACCAGCAGCGTGGCCTCGAGCAGGGTGGTGATCACCGACTGGATCGAATCGCGCACGAAGACTGTAGTGTCGTAGATCGACTGGATCTCCACGCCCGGGGGCAGGGTCGGGCGCAGCTCGTCCATCTTGGCCACCACCGCGTCGCGGATCTGCAGCGCGTTCGCGCCAGGCGCCTGGAAGATGCCGATCGCGGCCGCGTTCTTGCCGTCCAGTCGCGCGCGCAGGGTGTAGTCGCCCGCGGCCAGCTCGATGCGGGCGACATCGCGCAGGCGCACGATCTCGCCGCCGGTGCCGGCCTCGAGCACGATGTCGCCGAACTCCTCGACCGTCTCCAGGCGTCCGCGCGCATTGATCGGCAGCAGGAAGTCGCTGCCGTTGGCGATCGGTTCGGCGCCGAGCTGGCCGGCCGAGACCTGCACGTTCTGCTCGCGCACCGCGCGCAGCACGTCGCCCGCGGTGAGGCCGCGCGCGGCCACCTTGTCCGGGTCCAGCCACAGCCGCATCGCGTAGTCGCCGCCGCCGAACAGCTGCGCATCGCCCACGCCATCGATGCGCGAGAGCTCGTCCTTGACGTGCAGGCGCATGTAGTTGCGCAGGTACAGCGAGTCGTAGCGGCCGTCCTCCGAGGTCAGGTGCACCACCATCAGGAACACCGGCGACTGCTTCTGCGTGGTCACGCCCTGGCGGCGCACGTCCTCCGGCAGCCGCGCCAGCGCCTGCGAGACGCGGTTCTGCACCTTCACCGTGGCCTCGTCCGGATCGGTGCCCGGGCGGAAGGTTACGGTGAGCTGCAGCACGCCATCGGAGCCGGCGACGGACTTGACGTACATCATGTCCTCGACGCCGGTGATCGCTTCCTCCAGCGGCGTGGCCACGGTTTCGGCGATGACCTTGGGGTTGGCGCCCGGATACACCGTGCGCACCACCACCGAAGGCGGGACCACCTCGGGGTATTCGCCGATCGGCAGCAGCGGGATCGAGATCAGGCCGGCGGCGAAGATCACGATCGACAGCACCGCGGCGAAGATCGGGCGGTCGATGAAGAAGCGGGAGAAGTCCATGGCGGTAGGTCCTTGCGGCAACGGCCGCGGCTGCCGCGCGAGCGCGGCCTGGAGACAGAATCCGGTCCGGCGGCCTTCCCGCGAGGGGAGGGAATCGGGAAGACCGCCAGCCGGAGGGGCCGAGGGGAACGGTCCCGGGGGAACGGGTTGGCCGCGCGCGAGCGGGATGCGCGGCCGTTCGATCAACGCCGCTTCCCCGGGCGTGGCGCGCGCCGGGGAGCAGTGTCGGGTCGCGCTAGCGCACGCTGGCCACGGCCTCGCCCGCAGGCGCGTCCATCGCCACCGGCTTCGGCGCCACCGGCATGCCCGGCATGAACACCTTCTGCAGGCCGTTGACGATGACCTTGTCTTCCGGCGCCAGGCCCGACTGCACCACGCGCAGGCCGTCCACCACCCGGCCCAGCACCACGTCGCGACGCTGCGCGGTGTTGTCCTCGCCCAGCACGTAGACGTACTTGCGGTCCTGGTCGGTCAGCACCGCCTTGTCGTCGACCAGCAGCGCGTCGAACTCGGCGCTGCCCTCGAGCTGCACGCGCGCGAACAGGCCCGGGGTGAACAGTCCGTCGGGATTGCGCAGCACCGCGCGCGCGCGGATGGTGCCGGTGGCCGGATCGACGCGGTTGTCGACGAAATCCACCGTGCCGCGGTGCGGATGGCCGTCCTCGCCGGCCAGGCCGACGCGCACCGCGCTGTCGGTGCCGGCGCGCTCACCGTCGCCGGCCGCGCGGCTGTAGCGCAGCCAGGTCTGCTCGTCGGCCTCGAAGTACACGTGCACCGGATCCTGCGAGACCACCGTGGTCAGCACGGTCGCGTCGGACTGGGCGAGGTTGCCGACGGTCACCATCGCGCGACCGGCGCGGCCGGCGATCGGCGAGCGCACCTGGGTGAACTGCAGGTCCAGGCGCGCCGCGGCGACCGCGGCCTCGGCCGCGCGCACCGCGGCATTGCCCTGCGCGGTGGCGGCGTTGCGGGTTTCGAACTCCTCGCGCGAGATCGCGCGCGCTTCGACCAGCGCCCTGGCGCGCACGTTCTGCGCGCTGGCGAGCTTGGCCTCGCTGCGCGCGCGTTCCAGGTCGGCCTGGGCGCGATCGAGCGCGGCGCGGTAGGGACGCGGGTCGATCTCGAACAGCAGGTCGCCCTTGCCCACCAGCTGGCCTTCCTCGTAGGCCACGCGCTGCACGTAGCCGCTCACGCGCGGACGCAGCTCGACCGTCTCGACCGCGCTCACGCGGCCGCTGAAGGCATCCCATTGCTGCACCGGGCGGGCGACGACCTGGGCGACGCTGACCTCGGGTGCCGGCGGCGCGACGTCGCCGGGCGCGGCGTTGCTGTTGCAGGCGACCGCGAGCGCGGCCGCGAGCAGCACGGGAACCAGGCGCACGGCACGCAGGCCGTGGCGGAAGGGCATGCGGTGGAAAGACATGCTGCGATCAGCAGTGTTCATCGTGGTGGGTTCCTGGAGACATGGGGGAGACGATGGCGTCGAGCAGGGCGCGGGCTGCGCGCAGGTCGCGCGCGGGCAGCACCTCGGCGTGGCTGGCGCGGCGGCGGCCGCTCATGGCCGACGATGCGCCGGCGGCGGGAGTCGTGGCGATGACCCCGGAGGTCATGGGCGCGGCGTAATCGAGGATCGGTGCGGGACAGCGGCCGCGCGCGGCTTCGAGCATCGCCAGCGCGCGGCGGCCGAGCGCCAGCGCGTCGTCGGCGGCGTTGGCGCCGAGCGGTGCGTCCATCGACAGCAGCTGCACGCGCTGGCCCTGGCGGCCGGCTTCCTCGTGCAGCACCCGCGCCATCATCCGCAGCGCCGCGGCGGCGATCGAACAGTGGCCATAGCCGGCCCAGGGATAGCGCCCGCCCGGACCGCCGACCAGCACGTAGCCGGCGCCGTCGCCGGCCAGCAGCGGCAGCAGGTGGCGCGCGGCGAACAGGTGCGGCAGCAGGTCCTGGTCGAGGGTGCGCTGCAGCACCTCGGCCGGTTCGTCGATGAGCCGGCCGCAGGGATGCGCGCCGGCGAGGCTGGCCACCACGCCCTCGACGCGCACGCCCAGGCCGCGCAGGCTGGTGGCCAGCGCGGCCGCGTCGGCGTCGCTGGCGATTGGCGCGGCGAGGGCGGTCAGGTGCACGTCCGGGCGCTGCACCAGCAGCTCCTGGCGCGCGGCCTCGTCCATGCCGACCGCGACCACGGACTGGCCGGCGTCCAGCGCCGCCGCAACCACGCCCGCGCCCACGGCGCCGCCGGCGCCCAGCACGACCAGGCTCCGGCGCATTGTCCCGGAATCGATTATCCCGCTCACGGGAATGTTCCTCCCGCGACCGGGATATTCCGGGCCTCGCGGGCCGCCGCGAACACCCGGTCCACCAGCCGCAGCAGGGCCGGCAGCAGTACCAGGGTGAGCCCTGCGCCGAGCAGCAAGCTCCAACCAGGACCGATGACAAGCCATTGATCTGCAACGAGAGCAATCAGGGCAAGCAGGTCCACCGCCAGCAGTATCGCGAGGCTGGCATGGGACAGGTGGCGGTGCGGCGCGGCACGCATGGCGGCGGTCCATCGGGGGGATGGCGCACATCCTGCGCTTCGAATCAGGACTTGATTAGTCCCCGATTGAGGGAATAATTGTCCAGCAGGCGGGCCAATCAGCGATCACACGCAGGAGGCGGCGATGACGCACGATCTCAACGACACCCTGATTTTCGTCAAGGTGGTCGAGCACGGCAGTTTCGTGGGCGCGGCGCGTTCGCTGCGCCTTCCCAAGACCACGGTCAGTCGCAAGGTGCAGGAACTCGAGTCGCGCCTGGGCGCGCAGCTGCTCCACCGCACCACGCGCAAGCTGGGCCTGACCGAGGCCGGCAACATCTACTTCGAACATTCCCAGCGCATCGCCCGCGACCTCAACGAGGCCGAGAGCGCGGTCAGCCAGCTGCAGGCCGGCCCGCGCGGATGGCTGCGCTTCACCGCGCCGTATTCGATCGGCATCGACAAGATCGCGCCGCTGCTGGGCGAGTTCCACATGCGCCATCCGGAAGTGCGGGTGGAGATGACGCTGTCCAACGAACCGGTCGACCTGATCGCCACCGAGATCGACGTCGCGCTGCGGCTGGGGCCGCTGCCCGATTCGAGCCTGGTCGCGCGCCGGCTCGGCACGATCCGCACCCAGATCTTCGCCGCCAACTCCTACATCGAGCGCCACGGCGAGCCGCTGCATCCGGACGAGCTGCAGTACCACCGCACCCTGGCCATGCACAAGCATCGCCACGGCAGCGGCTACGCCTGGCCGCTGGACGACGGCAGCGGCCTGCGCCATTTCCCGGTCAACCCGATCCTGGTGGTCAACGATCCGGCCGCGCTCAAGGGCGCGCTGCTGTGCGGCGAGGGGCTGGTGATCGGCGCGGACGTGATGGTCAAGCCCGCGGTGGAAGTGGGCAAGGTGCGACGCGTGCTCGCCGGCTGGGCCGGACCCGAGTACGAGTTCAACGCGGTGTTCCCGCGCGGCCACGGACAATCGCCGAAGGTGCGCGCATTCGTGGATTTCCTGCTGGAACGGCTCAACCTGGAAATCGACTACATGTCCGAACACTGCCCGCTGATGGCGGGGCGCTGCAACGGTACCGGCGGCGAGGCCGAACCTGCGTCGGTGGAGGAAGCCGACGACATCGCCGCGGGCAAGCGCATCCTGGAGGCGGTGACCGCGGACTGATCCCTCGCGCGGGGCCGGGCACGGCTCGCGCGCGAGCGGCCGTGCCCTCAGGCGCGCAGCAGCACCTTGCCGCCGCGTCCCGGACGCTGGCTGGCGGCGGCCGCTTCGGCCGCCTGCGCAAGGTCGTAGACCGCATCCACCGGCAGGCGCAACTCGCCGCTGGCGGCGCGCTGCAGCAGCTCGCCGAACAGGCGCTGCCGGGTGCCTGGGGCCAGTTCGCGGCTGACCTTGCTGCCCCAGAAACCCTTCACCGTGAGGTGGCGGAAGATCACGTCGCCCGAGGGGATCACCATCGGTTCGCCGCTCATCGAGCCGAACGACACCAGCACGCCCTCGTCGCCGAGCAGCGCCACCAGCTCGCCGCTGTCGGTGCCGCCCACCGAGTCCACCGCCGCGCGCGCACGCGCCTTGCCCAGCAGCGACCTGGCCGCGTCGCGCCAGTCCGCGTCGGCCGTGCACAGCACGTTCTCCACGCCCAGCGCCGCCATCTCCGCCACCCCGGCCTCGCGCCGCACCAGGCTCAGCACGTGCACCCCGCGGGCGGCGGCGAGCATGGCCAGGGTCTTGCCCACCGCGCCGTTGGCCGCGTTCTGCACGACCCATTGCCCGGGCGCCACGTCCAGCGTCTCCAGCAGCATCAGCGCGCTCAGCGGCATCGCCACCAGCTGCGCGGCCAGCTCGTCGCCGATCGCGTCGGGGACGGGGACCAGCATGCCCGCCGGCGCCACGAAGTATTCGGCCCAGGTGCCGCGGCCGGACGCGGCGGTGACCCGCTGTCCCGGCGCGAAGCCCTCGACCCCCGCACCCAGCGCATCGACCACGCCGAAGCCTTCGCTGCCGCCGATCGCCGGCAGCGAAGGTTTCCATCCGTACTGGCCGCGGACCGTCCACAGGTCGTGGTTGTGGATCGGCGCCAGGCGCACGCGCACGCGCACCTCGCCCGGACCCGGTTCGGGCAGCGGGCTGTCGCCGGCCATCAGGACCTCGGCCGGATCGCCGAAACGGTGATGCATCGCGCTGCGCATGGGCATGGCCTCGGGCTGTCGGGGGCAGCACACGCTAGCGCATGCCGGTGCAGCGCGCATCGCCAACGAGGGTCCGCCGCCCGGATGCGCCCCGGCCGCGCGCTAGACTCCCCTGGAGAGGGGAGCTACGCCCATGACCCAGACCACCAGCACGCGCCCGGAGGCGGGCGCGGACGTCCAGCCGCCCGCGGGCCGGGTGGCCTTCGAACGCCTGCGCGAACGCACTGACGAGCTCGAGCTGATCATCTCGGGGCTGCTCGCCTTCGCCCTGCTGACCGTGCCGGGCCGGGCGTTCGACGCCTGGGCCGCCAGCGAGGTGCACGTCGAGGGCGTGTTCATGCAGGCGGTGTGGTTCGGCTTCTTCGTCGTCACCGGCCTGGGGTACACGCTGGGCACGGCGTTCGCCGTGCACCTGGCCATCCGCGGATACTGGGTCGGTCTGATCGGCCTGAAGTCGCATTTCCCCGACGGGATCCGCTGGGATCGCGTCCCCCTGATGGGCAGCGTCTCGCGCGAACACCACGAGCGCGTGGTCGGCGACCTGGGGAGCGCGATCGACCGGGCCGACCGGGCCGCCTCGATCCTGTTCGCGATGACCCTGCTGATCGCGCTGGCGATCGCCTGGGTGGGCGTGCTGGCGGTCGTGGCGATCCTCGCCGCCGGCCTGGTGGGCCGGTTGTTCGACGATCCCGCGCGCGCCACGACCGTGCTGCTGGCCGTGGCCTACGCAGTGTTCATCACGGTGGGGCTGGTGCCGGTCGTGCTGGAAAAACGCATCGCGCGGCTGCGCCGGGCCGGACGCGATGCACCGCGGCTGGAGCGTACCGTGCGCCTGATGCTGCGGGTGCTGGGGGTGCTGATCCCGCAGCGCCTGATCGCACCGGTGCAGCTGACCCTGCACAGCAATCTGCGCGGCAATGCCTTCATGGCCGTCTACATGGTGGTGATCGCCGCCACCGGCATGCTGGGGTCGCTGCAGATCGCCGCCTCCTCGCGCCTGGCGCTGGCGCACCATTACGAGGTGGTGACCACCGACGCGGTCGACCAGGGCCTGCGCAGCGCGCATTACGAGGCGCTGCGTTCCGGCGACGATGTCCTCAAGCGCCTGCCGATGATCCCGTCCGACCGCATCGCCGACAGCCACCTGCGGCTGTTCATTCCGCACCAGCCGGCGCTCGATAATCCGCTGGCGCGCGAGCGTTGCGCCGAGGGTGGGCGCAATCGCGATGGCGAGGGCGCCGGGGCGCGCGCGGTCGCCTGCATCGCGCGGTTGTGGTCGGTGACGCTGGACGGCGAACCCGTGTCGCTGGCCGGTTTCCTCCCGGCGGAGCGTCGCGACCTCGGCCTGCGCGGCATCGTCGGCTATCTCGACATGGCCGCGCTCGCGCACGGCCGCCATGACCTGCACCTGGTATGGAACGCCGATGGCGGCGATCGCGGCGTTCGCCGGCGGCGCGAGTACACGATTCCGTTCTGGCTGTCGCCCGGGCTGGAACAGGCGTCGGGCACACGCTGACGCGGATCGCGGCCACGCGTGCCGGGATCGGGACACCGGCGCAGGCGCGTCCTGCAGGCGGCGGGCATTCCCGCGCTCTACGCTTCGTCCACGCTGCGGCTGCCATCCTCCCGCGTTTGCACGAAGGGAGACGCAACGCATGCAGCGCGTGGACTGGCCGCAACTGACTGCCATCGCGTGGCCGATCGTGGCCGCGCTCCTGCTCGGACTGGTGGTGCGCCAGGTGCTGCTGTACGTCGCGGCGCGCGCGCGGGCCAGTTCCCGCGATTCGCTGCCGGCACGCGTCGTCCAGGTGATCGCGGTGCCCGCCGCGCTGGCGCTGCCGCTGCTGTTCCTGATGCTGGCGGTCGATGCGACGCCGCTCTCCGCCCACGCCACGGCGCAGGCCAAGCACTGGCTCGGGATCGGCGTGCTGCTGTGCGCGACCTGGCTGACGGTGCGCGCGGTGGGCGCGGTGGAAGCGCGGATCCTGCGCGAGCACCCGGTCGACATCGAGGACAACCTCACCGCGCGGCGGGTGCAGACGCAGACACGGGTGATCGCGCGCGTGATCCAGGGCGCGATCATCCTGGTCGGCGTGGCGCTGGCGCTGATGACCTTCCCCGCCATCCGCCAGATCGGCGCCACCCTGCTGGCCTCGGCCGGCATCATCGGCCTGGTCGCGGGCATCGCCGCCAAGCCGGTGTTCGGCAACCTGATCGCCGGCCTGCAGATCGCGCTGGCGCAGCCGATCCGGCTCGACGACGTGGTCATCGTCGAAGGCGAGTGGGGCCGTATCGAGGAGATCACCAGTACCTATGTCGTGGTGCGCATCTGGGACGAGCGGCGCATGGTGGTGCCGCTGCAGTGGTTCATCGAGAACCCGTTCCAGAACTGGACCCGCACCAGTGCGCAGCTGCTGGGCACGGCCTTCCTGTGGCTGGACTACCGCACGCCGATGGCCGAGGTGCGCGCGCAGCTGCAGCGGATCTGCGAGGAAGACCCGCGCTGGGACGGACGGGTGTGCGTGGCCCAGGTCACCGAAACCTGCGAGCAAACCATCGAGGTGCGCCTGCTGGTGAGCTCGGGCAATTCCGGCGACCTGTTCGACCTGCGCTGCGTGGTGCGCGAGCGCATGATCGACTACCTGGCCCAGTGCCACCCCGAAGCGTTGCCCAGGCTGCGCGCCGACCTGGCGCGCGAAGGTCCCGGCGAGACCCTGCCCGCGCGGACGCCCACGCCGGTGCCGCGCAGGTCGGAAACCAGTTCGCCGGGAGCCGAGGACGGCCTGGACGAGGCCGGCACGGCCGGCGCACCGGTCGCGTAGCCATCGACCGGGGGCCACCACGCCCGCGAGCCCGGACGACTACCCTGTCGCCTGACCACGACCAGGCAACGGCATGCAGACCGACCAGTTCCTGATCCTCGCGATCCTCGCGGCGACCGTCGCCGCCTTCCTCTCGAGCCGCTGGCGCCACGACCTGGTCGCCGGGGGCGCGCTGATGGCATCCGTGCTGGCCGGGGTGGTGGCGCCGGAACAGGCGTTCGCCGGCTTCGGCCATCCCGCGGTGATCACCGTGGCCTGCGTGCTGGTGCTCAGCCACGGTCTGCAGGCCTCGGGCGCGGTGGATGCGCTGGCGCGTGTGGCGCTGCCGGCAAAGGCCGGACCGATGCTGTCGATCGCCGCGCTTACCGCGCTGGCGGCGCTGCTCTCCGGCTTCATGAACAACGTCGGCGCGCTGGCGCTGCTGATGCCGGTGGCGCTGCAGATCGCGCGCAAGCGCAAGCTCGCGCCTGGCCAGGTGCTGATGCCGCTCGCCTTCGGTTCCATCCTCGGCGGGATGACCACGCTGATCGGCACGCCACCCAACCTGATCGTCTCCGGCTACCGCGCCTCCACCGGTGCGCCTGCGTTCTCGATGTTCGATTTCAGCCCGGTGGGCGTGGCGGTGGCGGGCGCGGGCGTGCTGCTGATCGCGCTCGGCGGCTGGAAGCTGGTGCCGGTCCGGCGCGAGGCGGCGGCCGCGGGCTTCGACCCCGGCGCCTATGTCACCGAGGTGTGCGTGCCCGAGGGCGCGCGCGCAGTGGGTGAGCGGCTGTCCGCGATCGAGAAGGCGATGGACCAGCACGGCGCGCAGGTCCTGGGCATCGTCCAGGGCGAGTTCCGGGTACACGCGCCGCACCCCTCGCGGGTGGTGCGCGCCGGCGACGTGCTGGTGGTCGAGGCCGACGCGGACGCGCTGTCCAGCCTGCTGTCGAGCCTGGGACTGAAGCTGGAAGAGGACGTCCCGCCGCCCCGGGAAGACGACGAGGACGCGGGCCAGGACGGTGACGCCGCGCGCGGCCCGCCCGCCGGGCGGGCCCCGGTCCGCGCGCTGACCGATGGCGGACGCGCGCTGCGCGTCCGCGACTGGCGCGCCGGCCGCGCCCCGGCAGCGGACGACGGGGACGGCG
>JAEWZE010000145.1 GCA_023395465.1 Pseudomonadota bacterium | reverse complement strand
TCATCGTCGCGCTCAGCTTCTACATGATCGCCACGTTCGAGGGGCCGATGATGTCGATCAAGACGGTCAACTCGCTGAGCCATTACACCGACTGGACCGTGGGCCATGTGCACGCAGGTGCGCTGGGCTGGGTGGCGATGATTTCGATCGGTTCGCTGTACGCCCTGCTGCCCAAGCTGCTCGGCCGCGAGTCGATGTGGTCGACCAAGCTGATCGATACCCACTTCTGGGTGCATACCCTGGGCGTGGTGTTCTACATCGTGTCGATGTGGATCGCCGGGATCATGCAGGGCCTGATGTGGCGCGCCACCAACGACGACGGCACCCTGACCTACAGCTTCGTCGAGGCGCTCAACGCCACCTATCCCTACTTCCTGGTGCGCCTGCTCGGCGGCCTGGTGGTGCTGGCCGGCATGTTCCTGATGGCGCTGAACGTCTGGAAGACCTATCGCCAGGGCCAGGCCGTCGCCGCCGACCAGCCGGTGCTGGCGCCCGATCCCTCCCAATCCATTGCGGCGGTGGGCCACGCCCGCGCCGGAGGCCAGGCATGAGCGAGAACAACAACGCCCACGAGAAGGTCGAGAAGAACGTCGGCCTGCTGGCGGTGCTGATCGCGGTGGTCGTCTCCTTCGGGGGACTGGCCGAGATCGTCCCGCTGATGTACCAGGCCGAGGCGATCGAGCCGCTGCCCGGTGTCGAGCCCTACCCCGCCCTGGAGCTGGCCGGCCGCGACGTGTACGTGCGCGAGGGCTGCTACAACTGCCACTCGCAGATGGTGCGCACGCTGCGCTTCGAGACCGAGCGCTACGGCCACTACTCGCTGGCCGGCGAATCGGTCTACGACCGCCCGTTCCAGTGGGGTTCCAAGCGCACCGGGCCGGATCTGGCCCGCGTCGGCGGCCGCTACTCGGACGACTGGCACCGCGTGCACCTCAACAATCCGCGCGACGTGGTGCCCGAATCCAACATGCCCGCCTATCCCTGGCTGGCCGCGAGCAACGTCGACCGCGACCAGACCGTGCGCCGCATGCGTGCGCTGCAGCGCATCGGCGATCCCTACAGCGACGAGGACATCGCCCAGGCGCCCGACGCGCTGGCCGGCAAGACCGAACTCGACGCCGTGGTCGCCTACCTGCAGGGCCTGGGCCGGCACGCGCCGCGCGGCGCCGAAGCGCAGGGGGGCGCCCAATGATTTCCGGCATCGTCACTGCCGTCCTGCTGGTGTGCTTCGTCGGCGGATGGATCTGGGCCTGGAGCCCCAAGCGCAAGCGTGAATTCGACGAGGCGGCCATGCTGCCGCTGTCCGAGGACCAGGAGTCTTCCCGATGAGCAACGCGTGGTCGTGGTACGTCATCGTGCTGGTGGCGATCAATATCGGCGGCTGTGCCTGGCTGCTGTGGTGGACGGCGCGTCGCCGCCCGGGCGATCCCAAGCCCGAGGACACCAGCCATGTCTGGGACGGCAACATCACCGAGTACAACAAGCCGCTGCCGCGCTGGTGGATCAACGGCTTCTACCTGACCATCCTGTTCGGCATCGGCTACCTGGTCTGGTATCCGGGACTGGGCAACTTCGCCGGCACCTCGGGCTGGACCTCGGCCGCGGAACACGACGCGGACAAGGCGCGCCAGGACCAGGTGCTCGAGGAGACCTTCGGGGCCTATGCCGACCAGCCGTTCGCGACGCTGGCCGCCGACCCGACGGCGATGGAACTGGGCCGCTCGATCTTCGCCAACACCTGCGCGGCCTGCCACGGATCGTCCGCCCAGGGCGCCGCGGGCTACCCCAACCTCACCGACGCCACCTGGAACTGGGGCGGCGAACCGGAGCAGATCCTGCAGTCGGTGCTGGACGGACGGCAAGGCATCATGCCGTCGCTGGGCGGCGTGCTCGAGGGCATCGGCGGCGATGTCGCCATCACCCAGGCCGCCACCTACGTGCGCGCGCTGCGGTCGGACGACATCGAAGCCACCCTGCGCAACGACTACATGGCCGCGCGCGGCAAGAAGTACTACGACAGCCTGTGCGTGGCCTGCCACGGCCCCGAGGGCAAGGGCAATCCCGACCTGGGCGCCCCCAACCTGACCGTGCGCAACACGCTCTACCCCAACACGCTCGACAGCATCCGCACCACGATCACCGAAGGCCGCCACGGCATCATGCCGGCCCACCGCGACCTGCTGGGCGAGACGCGCGGACGCCTGGTGGCGGCCTACGTGTGGTCTTTGTCAAACTCCAGGGGAACCGAACCTCCTTCAGGACGGCAATGACCGACTTCACCCAGCCGCGCTTCGACCATCCGCCGCGCCCCCTGGCGCAGCGGATCGGTGCGATCCTGTGGCCGAGCTTCTTCGCCGCGGGCGTGTGCACGATGGTGTTCTTCGCCTTCATCGACCCGATCGAGCTGCGCGACATGACGTTTCCCGGGCTGCCGCTGACCCGGGGGCTGGGTTACACGATCGGATTCTTCATGTTCTGGGTGGCCACGGCCGCCTCCAGCCTGTTCACCTGGATCCTGCTGCGGCCCGCGAGCCGCTTCAACCGGGCGCTTCCGCCCGACTGAGGCCGGCGCTGCCCGCCGCTTCCCCGGTCCGTGCCGGCCCCTGGGACATTCTGTCGCTATGACCGGTCCGGACGATCCCCATACTGGCGATGGCCGGTTTCGCCCGGCGTCGCCACAGCCACGCCGTGACCGCGATCCGGTGGAGCACAGCCCATGATGTCCCGCACCCACAAGCCACCTTCCGCACCCCGCGCGGCACACCGTTCCGGACAGCCGCGATGAGCCGCAACATCCCCATCGACGTTGTCGACGATGGCGCCTCGCTGTATGTCAAGGAGCGCAAGGTCTATCCGCGCGACGTGTCCGGCCCGCTCAACCGCCTGCGGGTGGCCGCGGTGGTGTGGCTGCTGGGCATGTTCTACGTGTTCCCCTGGCTGCGCTGGGACGGCCGCCAGGCGGTGCTGTTCGACCTGCCGGCGCGCAAGTTCCACGTCTTCGGCCTGACCTTCTGGCCGCAGGACTTCCTGTTCCTGGCCCTGCTGCTGATCATCGCGGCGCTGGCGCTGTTCTTCTTCACCGCGCTGGCCGGGCGCCTGTTCTGCGGCTATGCCTGCCCGCAGACGGTGTGGACCGAGGTGTTCCTGTGGATGGAACGCTGGACCGAGGGCGACCGCCCGAAGCGGATGAAGCTCGACGCCGGCCCATGGACCCGCGAGAAGATCCTGCGCAAGGGCGCCAAGCACGCGCTGTGGGCGGTATTCGCGCTCTGGACCGGCTTCATCTTCGTCGGCTTCTTCACCCCGATCACCGACCTGGGCGCGCGCCTGGCCACCCTGTCCTGGGGCGGCTGGGAAACGTTCTGGGTGCTGTTCTACGGCTTCGCCACCTGGGGCAACGCCGGCTTCCTGCGCGAGCAGGTGTGCAAGTACATGTGCCCCTACGCGCGCTTCCAGAGCGCGATGTTCGACCGCAACACCCTGATCATCGCCTACGACCCGATGCGCGGCGAACCGCGCGGTCCGCGCAAGCGCGGCCTGCCCAGCGTGTTCGAGCGGGCGCGCGGGCTGCTCGATCCGCGCACCGCCTACGACTACGTGTTCCGCGCCGGCAAGCATCCTTCCGCCGCCACCCAGGCCGCGCACGCCACCGGCACGATCACCTGGGACGGCGACCTGGGCGAGATCCAGCCGCTGCCGAAGTTCAAGTTCGAGGAGCTGGGCGACTGCATCGACTGCACCATCTGCGTGCAGGTCTGTCCGACCGGCATCGATATCCGCAACGGCCTGCAGTACGAGTGCATCGCCTGCGGCGCCTGCATCGACGCCTGCGACGACGTGATGGACAAGATGGGCTACCCCAAGGGCCTGATCCGCTACTCGACGCAGAACGCGATCGACGGCAAGGGCACGCGCGTGCTGCGCCCGCGCATCCTGGTGTACGGCGCGCTGCTGGCGGGTCTGATCGCGGCCTGGGCGGTCGGCGTGGGCACGCGCAGCGACCTCATCGTCGAGGCCCTGCGCGACCGCAACGCGCTCTACCGGGAAACCGCCGGCGGCGCGATCGAGAACGACTACACGCTCAAGCTGGTCAACAAGACCGACCGCGACCGCAGCTTCCGGATCACGCTCGAATCGGCCGTGCCGGGCATCGAACTGCGCGACAATGCGGCCAGCGTGCAGGCCCGCGCAGAGGCGGTGGTGTCGGTGCCGGTGGTGCTGGTGGCGCGCGACGGCGCCAGCGGACGCACTGACGTGCGCTTCATCGTCGAAAGCGATGATGGCGAAAGCCGCGAGACCGTCGACAGCAGCTTCTTCGGACCCATGTGATGGACAAGCACAAGCAACCGTTCTGGAAGACGCCGATCATGTGGCTGGTGATCGGCCTGCCGCTGGCCTCGGTGGTCGCGGGCGTGACCCTGGTGATCATCGCCTCGCGCAGCGGCGGCAGCGACGTGGTCAGCGAAGAGGTGCGCAGGGTCTCGCAGATCCAGACCGCCGATCTCGGTCCGGACGCGCAGGCGCGCCAGCTTGGCCTGAGCGCGGTGCTGCGCGCCGACGAGGGCGTGCTCGAGGTGATCCCGGCGACCGGCGAGTTCGAGCGCGACGCGCCGCTGCGCGTGGTGCTGCAGCATCCCAGCCGCGGCAGCGAGGACCTGGCCCTGGAACTCGCCCCGAGCGAGACCGGCTGGCGCCTGCAGCGCGAACTCGACGACGGCCACGACTGGATCGTCGAGCTGGCCCCGGCCGACGGCAGCTGGCGCCTGCACGGGCGCCTGCCCCGCCAGCAGCACGCGACGCGCCTGGCCCCGTCGCTGGCCCGGTAGCCACCGCCGTGGCGGGGCCTGCCTGCCACCACTGTGGCGAGCCGCTGCCGGCCGTCGCCGCGCAGCGCGCCGGCGACGCGGACGGACACGCCTACTGCTGCGACGGCTGCGCGGCCGCCGCGCGCTGGATCCGCGACGCCGACCTGGGCGACTACTACCGCCTGCGCACCGCCAGCGGCGGCCGCGTCGGCACCGACCACGTCGACCTCTCCGCCTGGGACCGCGAGGACCTGCTGCGCGAGCATGCCCACGCCGTGCCGGGCGGGCGCCGCATCACCCTGCTCACCGACGGCATGCGCTGCGCCGCCTGCGCCTGGCTGATCCAGAACGCGCTGCAGCGCGAACCCGGCGTGTCCGAGGTGACCGCCAACGCCGTGACCGGCCGCATCCGCATCGACTGGGATCCGGCGCGCACGCCGCTGTCGCGCGTGCTCGACCGGCTGGTGTCGCTGGGCTATCGCCCGTGGCTGGCCGGCGGCGATGCGCGCGAGCGCGCCCGCATCGCCGAGCGCAACCGCTGGCTGCTGCGCCTGGGCATCGCCGGCATCGGCATGCTGCAGGCGATGATGATGGCCGAGGCGCTGTACCTGGATTTCGACAGCACCATGGCGCCCGCCACGCGGGACTTCTTCCGCTGGCTGACCTTCCTGCTGGCAACGCCGGTGGTGTTCTACTCGGGCTGGCCGTTCCTGGCGGGCATGTGGCGCGAGCTGCGCGCGCGCCATGTCGGCATGGACACGCTGATCGCCACCTCCGCCCTGCTGGCCTACTTCGCCAGCCTGCTCGAGACGATCCGCGGCGGGCCGCACGTGTGGTACGACGCAGCGGTGATGTTCGTGTTCCTGCTGCTGGCCGCGCGCATGCTCGAGCAGCGCGCGCGCAACGTCGCCAGCGCCCAGGTCGACGCCCTGGCGCGTGCGCGCCCGGCCTTCGCCACCCGCGAAACCGCGGACGGCAGCCGCGAATCGGTGCCGCTGGGCGACCTGCGCAGCGGCGACGTGGCCTGCATCGCCGTGGGCGACTCGGTGCCCGCCGACGGCGTGCTGCTCGACGCCGAGGCCTGGTTCGAGGAGTCGCTGCTGACCGGCGAATCGGGCGCGGTGCGCAAGGCGCCCGGCGCGCTGGTGTACGCCGGCACGGTCAGCCGCGAGGCGCCGGCGCGCATCAGCATCACCTGCACCGGGCCGGAGACGCGCCTGTCCCAGCTCACCCGCCTGGTCGAGGAGGCGCAGTCGCACCGGCCACGGCTGGCACGCATGGCCGACGACGTCGGCAGCCGTTTCGTGGTCTCGCTGCTGTTCGTGGCCGTGCTGGTGTATGCCGGCTGGCGCCTGTACGACCCGTCCCGCGCCTTCGAGGTCACCCTGGCGCTGCTGGTGATCAGCTGCCCCTGCGCGCTGTCGCTCGCCGTGCCGACCGCGCTTGCCGCCGCGCACGGCAGCCTCGCGCGCGCCGGCGTGCTGGCCACGCGCCCGGACGCGATGGAGACGCTGGCCACCGCCACCGACATCGTCTTCGACAAGACCGGCACGCTCAGCGACGACCGACCGGCGCTGGCGACCGTGGAGGCCTTCGACGGACTCGACCCGGCCGCCGCGCTGGCGATCGCCGCCGCGCTGGAGCGCGACGCCGGCCATCCGCTCGCCGCGGCTTTCGCCACGGCCGGAGACGGGCTGGACGCGACCGATGTGCGCGCGGTCCCCGGACACGGCATGCAAGGCAGGGTCCGGGGGCGCGACTGGAAACTCGGCCACGCCGGCTTCGCCGTCGGCGGCGAGGACGACGGCGCGATCTGGCTCGGCGACGGCACGCGCGCGGCAGCACGCTTCGAGCTGCGCGAACACATCCGCGCCGACGCGGCGGTCGCGCTGCAGGGGCTGCGCGACCTGGGCCTGCGCGTGCATCTGTCCAGCGGCGACGCGGCAACGCGCGTCGAGGCGCTGGCGCAGGCGCTGGACATCGATGCCGCCCACGCCCGCCAGCGGCCCGAGGACAAGCTGGCGCTGGTGCGCCGCCTGCAGGACGAGGGCAGGATCGTGGCGATGGTCGGCGACGGGCTCAACGATGCGCCGGTGCTGGCCGGCGCCGACGTATCGCTGGCGATGGACAAGGGCGCAGCGCTGGCCCAGCGCGCGGCCGACCTGGTGATGACCGGCCCCACCCTGCTGCGCATCCCCGTGGCGGTGCGGGTGGCGCGCGCGACGCGCCGCGTCATCCGCCAGAACCTGGGCTGGGCGCTGGGCTACAACCTGCTGGCGATCCCGCTGGCGGCCAGCGGCGTGGTGACGCCCTGGATCGCCGCGCTCGGCATGGCCGGCTCCTCGCTGGTGGTCACGCTGAACGCGCTGCGGCTGGCGAAGGCGGCATGATGGCCGGAAGACTCGACCCGCGTCCGCGCCGCCGCCATCGCCTGGCGGTCGCTGCCGGCCTGCGCGTGCATCGGTCGCGCGCGCGCCTTGCTCCATCCACGCCGGAGTTCCATCGATGAGGATCCTGCTGCTGCTCGTGCCGATCAGCCTGGTGCTGCTGGGCCTGGCGGTCTGGGCCTTCGTCTGGGCGGTGCGCCGCGGCCAGTTCGACGACCTGGACACCCCGGCACTCGACATCCTGCGCGAGGACGGGCCCGGCCCACGCGCGCCGGACCGCTCCAACGCCGCCACGCGCGCCCCGGAACCACCCGATGCCGATTGACTGGCTGGTGCTGCTGGCGGCGCTGACCAGCGGGCTGCTCGGCGGCCTGCACTGCGCGGCGATGTGCGGCGGGATCGCCACCGGGCTCTCGTCCACGGCCCCGGGTGGCGGCTGGCCGGCCGCGCTGCAGCTCAACCTGGGGCGGATCGGCGGCTACGTGCTGGCCGGGGCGATCGTCGGCGCGTTCGGCCACGGACTGCTGGCGGTGCTGCGCGAACCGTGGATCGGGATCGCCCTGCGCGCACTGGTGGGCGCGGCCCTGGTGGTGGTAGCGCTGCGCCTGCTGGGCGTGCGCGCCCTGCCCGGCTTCCTGTCGCGTCCCGGCACCCGCGCCTGGAGCTGGCTGCAGCCGCTGCAGCGGCGCCTGCTGCCGGCCGACACCGCCCCGCGCCGCCTGGGCATCGGCGCGCTGTGGGGCTGGATGCCCTGCGGATTGAGCTTCAGCCTGCTCAGCGTGGCCTGGCTGCAGGCGCATCCGCGCAACAGCGCGCTGACCATGCTCGCCTTCGGCCTGGGCACCCTGCCGGTGATGCTGCCGCTGACCTGGTCGGGGCAACGCGTGGGCCGATGGCTGCAGCGGCCGACGCTGCGCCGCACGGCCGCGGCCCTGGTGCTGGGCATGGGCGTGCTGACCATCGCCGCTCCGTGGCTGATGCGCATCCCCGCCCTGCACGGCGTGCTGGCCGCGCTGGGCTGCGCGCCAGCGCACTGATCCGGCCAACCGGCGACCGGCGCGCGACGCGCCCAGCCCGCCTTGCGGGCACCGGTTCGCAAGGGCCTGCCGGAGCGCCGGAGATGTCGGCCGTGGCGACAGCTTTCCGGTCCCCGGCGCTGCACGTGCGGCTGATCCAGATCAAGGCGCGGGGGCATGTGCGCGCGCACCATGGCCGCAAGTCGAAAAGCACACGATCCCCACGGAGAAACACGCAATGAACGTCCGCAAGACCCTTCTCGCCCTCGCCCTCCTCGGCGTCGCCGGCATGGTCCAGGCCGCACCCAACTGCACCGTCAAGCTCAAGGGCGGCGACAACATGCAGTTCGACCAGAAGAGCGTCACGGTCTCGGCCGCCTGCAAGAGCATCAATTTCGAGCTCGAGCACACCGGCAAGCTCCCGGTCGCCGCGATGGGCCACAACATCGTGGTCGCCACCACCGCCGACACGGCAGCCCTCGCCAAGGATGCGATCAAGGCCGGCGCCGCCGCCAACTACGTCCCGGCCGGCGATGCGCGCGTGCTGGCCGCCACCAAGCTCATCGGCGGCGGGCAGACCACCAGCGTCGCGATCCCGGGCAGCAAGCTCAAGGCCGGTGGCGACTACACCTTCTTCTGCTCGTTCCCCGGCCACTCGGCGCTGATGCGCGGCAAGGTCGTCGTCACCCCGTAAGCCATCGTCCTCCCCGCGTCACGGAAAAAGGCCCGCGCATCGTCGCGGGCCTTGTCGTTTTGGCATGTGCGGGCGCGACATGCGAAAATCCGCGCACCTGCTGCCCCCGTAGCTCAGCTGGATAGAGCGTCCCCCTCCTAAGGGGAAGGTCGTGCGTTCGAATCGCGCCGGGGGCGCCATCCCTATCCGCATTACGCGCCCGACCTGCCGCCCCGCGGCCACGCGGCGCACAGGAGTCCCGCAGCATGACCCACCCCGTCCTTTCCGCGCTCGGCCTCGGCGCCAGCGAATCCGGCACCTGGCTCGGCAACGGCGAATGGTCCAGGACCAGTGACGCCGGCGTGCTGGAGCCGGTCAATCCGACCACGGGCGAGGTGCTCGGCCGCGTGCAGTCGTCTTCGCAGGCCGACTACGAACTGATCGTCGAGCGCGCCCAGGCCGCTTTCAAGGTCTGGCGCACCACGCCGGCGCCTCGTCGCGGCGAGGCGATCCGCCTGTGCGCCGAAGCGCTGCGCGAGCACAAGGACGCGCTGGGTTCGCTGGTGGCGCTGGAGATGGGCAAGTCCAAGCCGGAGGGTGACGGCGAGGTGCAGGAGATGATCGACATCGGCGAATTCGCCGTCGGCCTCTCGCGCCAGCTCTACGGCCTGACCATGCACTCCGAGCGCCCCGGCCACCGCATGTACGAGCAGTGGCACCCGAT
>JAEWZE010000064.1 GCA_023395465.1 Pseudomonadota bacterium | reverse complement strand
AGAGGAAGGGCAAGGCCTTGGCGCCAAAGTCGCAGTCAGCGATGCATTGCAGGATCTCGTCGGCCGGCTCTCCGGGCGCCTGCACGAGGAGGCCGAGGCGGTCGTCGTCGAGGCTCGTCAGCGCTTCGAGGTGCAACTGCAGGAGCGCAGCCAGGCGCTGGAGCGTGCCCAGCAGGAAGCGGCCGCGCTGGGCGCCCAGCTTCAGCGCGTTGAAACCGCCTTGCACGAGGAAAAAACCGTGCACGCCGCTACCCAGCAGGCCTTGGCCGAACGGGTGACGGAGGTCGCGCAGCTCAGCGAACGCATCGCTGGCCTGACCACACGGCTGACAGAGCACGAGGCACACGCGCAGTCACTGGAACAGAAGCACCAGCACGCCCGCGAGGCGCTGGAGCACTACCGGACCTCGGTAAAGGAGCAGCGCGAGCAGGAGCAACGCCGCCACGAGCACCAGGTGCAGGAGCTGCAGGTCGCGCTGCGTCAGGCCAACGAAGCGCTGACCGCCAAAAACCACGAGCTGGTGCAGCTCAACCGCGACAACGGGCAGTGGCTGGAGCGTCACACCCGCCTGGAGCGGGAGCTGGCGCAGATGCGTCAGGCAGCGGACGAGCAGCGGAAGGAACTAGACGCGCTGCGGCTTACAGCTGCCGAGCACCAGGCCCTGCAGACCCGCTGGGCGCAAGATACCCAGACGCTGGAAGCCGCACGGGTGGAATTGGCCAGTGCTCGCGCCGATCTAACGAAGGAGCGGGAGCGTCGCGAACAGGCAGAGGCCGAGGCGTTGCGGGCCGACGTGCGTATGACCACGCTGGAGCAGTTGCTGGCGCAACTGCGACCCGATCGCGCTGACGGAACTAGCGCCCAAAAAAATCCGGCAACCAAATGAATCTACAAGGGAAAACAGATTGTATGGGGCATTTTTACACGTATCTCGGCTGAACCCCGAGCGGTTGCTCGACGGGCTGCACCTGCCGCACGCCATCGCCCGCGGCCCGGACGGCCGGGTCTACGTGGGCGAGATGAGCCGCATCTTCCGGTTCGACCCGCTGGCCCCGGACCCGCGCGCGACCGTGGACACCGTGGTAGGCAGGTTGCCCGACAACCGCCTGCACGCGCACCGGCACCCCTTGTCGAAGTTCGTGTTCCTCGCCAATGGCGACCTGCTGGTCAACGTGGGCGCACCCAGCGACCAGTGCGCCGGACCCGATGCGCGCACGGCGTCGGGACTGTGCGCGCAGAGCGAAGGCATCGGGGACGCCGCCAGCCTGCGCCTGTACCGGCATGTCGGCGACGGCCGCTGGGCAGCGGACCACGAGGTGTTCGCACGCGGCCTGCGCAACTCGCTGGCGCTGGCGGTGCATCCGTCCGGCCACGTGCTCCAGGCGGAGAACAGCTACGACTTCGACGCCCGCTGGTCGCCCTTCGAGGAACTCAACCTCATCGAGGCCGGCCGGCACTACGGCTGGCCCTACTGCGCCGACATCGCCGGGGCCACGCCGGCCTGGCGCGACCGGGAGGCCTGGTGCCGCTCCGATGCGCACGCCGCGCCGGCGCTGCTGCTGCCGCCGCATGCCGCGCCGCTGGACATGCTCTGGTACGAGGGCACGATGTTCCCGGCGCTGCGGGGGCGGCTGCTGATGAGCTGGCACGGGCACCGCTCGGTCGGCGGCCGCATCGCCAGCTTCGCGGTGGATGCGCGCGGCGTGCCGGTGCCCGATGCGCGGCCGCGCTTCCCGGTCCACGGCCAGGGCCCGCGCGCCTACGGCGCGAGCCCGGCGGCGACGCCGGTCGTGCTGACCCCCGGGTGGGGACGGCGCCCCGGGCTGCGACCGCAAGGGTCGCCGGTGGGCCTGGCGGTGGCCGACGATGGCGCCCTCTGGGCGACGGACGACCGCGCCGGCCTGGTGATCCGCTTCGCCAGCGACGATTGAGGGCCTCGGCACCGTCGGATGAGCCCGCGATCGCGGGCGTGCCCGGCCGGCTTTGCGCTACCCTGCGCACCCTGCCGCAACCGTGTCGCCGCGCCTGATGTCGCTTCTCCGTGCCGTGCTGATCCTGCTGGTGGTGGTGTCCAGCACCGTGGTGCATGTGGTCCCGCTGCTGGCGGTGGCCCTGCTCAAGGCGCTGCTGCCGTCGCAGCGGCTGCGCCTGGCCTGCAACTCGCTGCTGACCGGCATCGCCGAGAGCTGGATCGCGGTGAACACCTTCCTGATCGACCACTTCACCGGGACGCGCCTGGAGGTAGGCGGCACCGCCGAACTGCGGCCTGACGGCCACTACCTGGTGCTGGCCAACCACCAGAGCTGGGTGGACATCCTGGTGCTGCAGAAGATATTCAACCGGCGCATCCCGCTGCTGCGCTTCTTCCTCAAGCGGCAGCTGTTCTGGGTGCCGCTGCTGGGACTGGCGTGGTGGGCGCTGGATTTCCCCTTCATGGGCCGGCACACGCGGGCGCAGATCGCCAGGAATCCCGAGTTGGGACGACGCGACATGGAGGCCACGCGGCGCGCCTGCGAGAAGTTCCGCTCGATCCCGGTGTCGGTGATGAACTTCGTCGAGGGCACCCGCTTCACACCCGGGAAGCACACACGCCAGTCCTCGCCCTACCGGCACCTGCTCAAGCCCAAGGCCGGCGGCGTGGCCTACGTGCTAGATGCGATGGGCGATGCGCTGCACGGCATCCTGGACGTCACCATCGCCTATCCGCATGGCCGGCCGACCATGGTCGACCTGATGGCCGGCCGCGTGCCCATGGTGCGCGTCTCGATCCGCCAGCGGCCGCTGCCGGCGGCGCCGGTCGCGGATGGCGAAAGCCAGGAACGCGCGGCCCGCGCGCGGTTCCAGCAGTGGATGAACGGCCTGTGGCGGGAGAAGGACGAGGAACTGTCGCGCCTGCTCGGGGAAGACGCGCGCCGGCCCGATCCGTCCACATCGCCGGACGGCGCTGCCAGCGACGCGACGTGATCCCTGCGGCGCACCGATGACCGGGCCCGCGATGTCGAATCGCGGGCGCTCCATCCGTCGCGACTGGACGGCCGCCACGATGGCGGCCACCTGCAGGGAATCCCGATGACGCATTACATGATCTATTTCAACCGCGAATGGGTCGGCGCGCGCAGCGACGCGTGGATCCGCGAGCGCGGCCCATTGGCCCAGGCCGTGGTGGACGACATGCGCGTCGCCGGCGTCTATGTGCTGGCCGGCGGGCTCGAGGAAACGGGGACCTTCAGCGTGGCGCCTGTCGAGGACGGTGTGCGGTTCGCCGACGGACGCTACGACGGGGCGTCGCAATGGCTGGGCGGGTTCGCCGTGGTCCGCGTGCCCGACGAGCAGGCGGCCAGGGACTGGGCCGGCAAGCTGGCGCAGGCCTGCGGCTGGCCGCAGGAGGTCCGCCGGCTCGTGCTGGAACTGGAGGAGGACGAGGGCGCCTGATCGCCAGCCCCGGACAGGCAGGCGATCATTGCGACGCCTGCGGATCCAGTACGGCGGCGAAGTCCTCCATTTCATAGATCGGACGGATCTCGATCTCGCTGGGACCCGGCATGGGATTGGGCAGCGTTTCACCCAGGCCACCGCTTCGTCCATGTCCTTCACTTCCCAGATCCAGAAGCCCGCAACCAGCTCGCGGGTTTCGGTGAACGGCCCGTCGATCACCGTGCGTCGCGGCCCATCGAACGCCACGCGCTTGCCTTGCGTGCTCGGCCGGAGGCCATCCCCGGCCTGCATGATGCCGGCCGCGGCCAGCGCGTCGTTGAATCGACCCATCGCATCGAACGCCTCTGCCGTCGGCAGCACGCCGGCCTCGCTGTCTTCGGTGGCTTTCACCAGCACCATCACCCGCATGGCTCGTCTCCTGTTTGTTTGCCTGGCCGCCGGAATCGTTGGCCTGTCGGCAACGACGTAGCAGCGGGCTGGACATCGACATCACCCGCGAAACTGGCGTCCACAGCCGCCGCGGGACGTGGTCCGCCGGCACCGGCCGTCGCAGCGACAGGGGGGCCGTGCATCCCGCACGCAGGCGCCACCAGCATTCCTTCACTGCCCGCCACCTATGCTGCGGGCATGCAGTCATTGGCGGAATCGTTCTGGAACCTGCGCGGTCCGCACCGCGTGGGCGGCGTGCTCGACGTCGGCACGCACATGTCGGTGGTCCGGCGGGCCAACGGCCGCTTCGTGGTCGTGGATGGCTGCCCGCTCGACGCTGCGCAGCGCGCCGCGCTGCTGACATTGACCGGGGACGGCACGCAGGTGGACGCGGTGGTGCACGTGCACCCGTTCCACACGCTGCACGTGGACGCGGTGCATCGCCTGTTCCCGTCGGCCGCGCTGTACGGGACCGCGCGGCACCGCCGCCAGGCGCCGGCCTTGCCCTGGTCGCAGGCGCCGGTGGAGGACTGGGGCGCGGACCACCCACTCGCCGACGTGTTCGACCTGACGGTGCCCGATGGCGTGGAGTTCGTCTGTCCGGACGAGCGCGTGCATGTGGCGTCGGTGCTGGTGCGGCATCGGCACAGCGGCATCGTCCATGTCGACGACACACTCAACGTGATCGCCGCGCCCGGACCCCTGCGACGCCTGCTGCCGCAGTCGTCGCTGCGCATGCATCCCATGCTCGCGCGCGCGCTCAGGCCGGAAGCCGGGGCGGCGGATGCCTACGCCGCCTGGGCGCGGGCGCTGGCGAAACGATGGGACGGGACCCACATCGTCTGCGCCGCGCATTCGGCGGTACGACGCCTGGACGCGGGCGGCTTTGCCCGGGAAATGGATGCCGCGCTGGCCAGGGTGTCGGGCACGCTGGACCGCCACCGCGCGCGCTTCGGCTGAAGGCGCGCGACAGCGCGCCGATCCGTCCGCACCCGCCTCTTGATTCCCCCTGTACGAGGACATCCATGTATCCCCACCTGCTTTCGCCGGTCCAGGCCGGTTCCCTCCTGTTGCCCAACCGCGTGCTCATGGCGCCGCTGACGCGCTCGCGCGCCGGACAGCCCGGCGACGTGCCCACGCCGATGAACGCCGAGTACTACGCCCAGCGCGCCGGCGCCGGCCTGATCGTGTCCGAGGCCACGCAGATCTCGCGGCAGGGGCAGGGATACGCGTGGACGCCGGGCATGCATACCGATGCGCAGGAAGCCGGCTGGGCGCTGGTGACCGGGGCGGTCCACGCGAAGGGCGGGAGGATCGCCGCGCAGCTGTGGCACGTGGGACGGATCTCGCATCCGCTGCTGCAGCCCGGCCACGCGGCGCCGGTCGCGCCGTCGGCGATCGCCGCAGAGGGCGCCAAGTGCTTCGTGGTGCGGGCCGACGGCACCGCCGGCAACGAGCCGACCGCGCTGCCGCGTGCGCTGGAGGTCGACGAGATTCCGGGCATCGTGGACGACTATGCGCAGGCGGCCCGGCGCGCGGACCGCGCCGGCTTCGACATGGTCGAGATCCATGCCGCGAACGGCTACCTGCTGCAGCAGTTTCTCTCCACCAACAGCAACCTGCGCACGGACCGCTATGGCGGTTCGCTGGAAAACCGCGCCCGGCTCACCCTGGAAGCGGTGGACGCGGCGATTGCGGTGCTTGGCGCCGAACGCGTTGGCGTGCGGCTGTCCCCGCATTTCAGCGGGCATGGCATCGCCGACGACCAGGCCGAGGAGAGCGCGCTGTACCTGGCGCGGGAGTTCAGCCGGCGCGGCATCGCCTACCTGCACATTGCCGAACCCGACTGGGCGGGCGGGCCGAAGCTCGACCATGGATTCCGGCGCGCGCTGCGCGGGCAGTTCGAGGGCATGCTGGTGTTCTGCGGCGGCTACACGGCCGAGGCGGCCGATGCGCTGATCGCCTCGGGCGGTGCCGACGCCGTGGCCTTCGGGCGGTCCTACCTGGCCAACCCGGACCTGGTGGAGCGCTTTCGCCTCGGCGCCGCGCTCAACGCGCCCGATCCATCGACCTTCTATGGCGGCGGGGAGCGCGGCTATACCGACTATCCCACGCTCGACGGGCAGGACTGAGTGGCCGTGCGGAACGACGCCAAGGCGCGCCCCGGACCGGTCCGGGGCGTGCGGCCCGTCAGTTCCAGCCGCGGTGTTCCGCCGCCTGTTCGATCCAGCTCCGCACGTCATCGCCACGGGCCTCGTCCAGCGTCCGGATCTTGACGTAACGCGAGCCCTCGCCGAGCGGCGGGGCCGGGTCGAACTGCGCGCCACCGAAGAACACCAGGTTGACCGAGACGTCGTAGGCCACCATCTCGATGATCCAGCCATGGCGGGGCAGACCGTAGTAGGCCTTCTTCCACTTCACCGCGTAATGGAGCCCCGGGATGGTCTTGCGGATCAGGCCGTCCAGGTGGGCGACGATGGGCTGCAGGTCCGGCATGACATGCTCGAGCCAGTCCGCGACCTCGGCGTGGTCTTTCGAAGGCTCCGGTGGCTTGCGGTTGCTTGCCGGTGCGCGCGATTTCGGCATGGGACTCCTCCTTCGCTGGCGGGTGCGCCGCGCCATGGCCAGGCGATGCGGGCATGCCGTCGCCCGGATGCCGCGGCGCCGCTCAGGCTAGGACGTCGCTGCCGGTGGAGCAACCGCCATGGGCGGGACGACCCAGGCTGCGGCCCGGCGCGATGCCGGCCGGCATGAAGCGCGGCCGCCCGTAGCGAAGGCGGCCGCGGCGCCGGCGAAGTTATCGCGCGGCACTGACCGAGCCACCCAGGTCCGCGAGCTCCTCGATCAATGTGGCCACGCCGCGCGGGTCTTCCTGGTGGGCGACATGACCACCGGGGAAGGTGCGGATGGTCCAGCCGCGGGCCTGCGCGTTCTGCCAGCTCCTGTCGGTCCTGGCGCGTTCTTCGGCCGACTTGTCCTTCGGCACGAACGCCACGTAGCTCACCGGCAGCGCCAGCGCGGCCGGGTTGCGGTACGACACAGGCTGGCTGAAGCACTTGACCGAATGCTTGACGCTGTACGGCGGCTTGTCCCCCGGCTTCACCCACGGCACCTGCATGAACCCGTCCTTGAAGCGCTCCGGATCCTGGCCCTGGCCGTCAAACAGGTCCCAGATCGACTGGCCGTCCTGCGGCACCGCGGCATCCAGGAACACCACCTGGCGCAGGCGTTCGGGGATCCGGTCCATCACCCCGGTCACCACCATGCCGCCATAGCTGTGCCCGGTCAGGACCACGTCGTGCAGGTCCTCGAACAGGATCAGGTTGACCACGTCGTCGATGTGGGTCTGCAGGTCGATCCCGGTGCTGTTGAGGTGCTCGCGCTCGCCCAGGCCGGTGAGGGTGGGGCGGTAGACCGTGTGTCCGTCGTCGGTGAGGAACTGCCCGGTGCGCTTCCACTCCCAGCCGCCAGCGGTCGCGCCATGGACGAGCACGAAGGTGTGCTCGCCGGCAGCGGCCGCGGGCAGCGTCGACAGGGCGAGGAAGCAGGCGAAGAACAGCAGTGCAGTCAGTCGGCGGAAAGGCTGGTTCATGGTCACTCGCTGGAAGGCCGGAGGGATGCGACGCGCGACAGGGTGCCACGCGCGCAACGCCGGGCGGACGCGGGAACGCCCGCGATTCCATAAAGCGATCACGACATTCCGGGACCGGATCGGTTGCAGGCGTGCGCGTGCGCAACGCTTGCATCCGCAACGGACGACGCGCTGCGGTAGCAAGCCGCACGCAGGCACTCGTGTACCGGGTGCGGCCATGCGCCTCGTCGCGTGCAAGGCGCTCGACGATCCCGCGGACCACGCCGCCCGATCGGGGCCGGGCGGGTGGCGTCACCGCCAGGTCCAGCGCATTGGCAGCCACGTCGCGCATCCTGCGTCGAACGAAGAGGGCGCCCCGGAGCTCCCGCCGTCGACCGCGACGCCCTGCGACATGCGCGTCGTACCGCATTGGGACCACCTACGGCTTCCGTTGTGGATGGGGGGACGCCGGGTTTTGCTATAGATTCGATGCAGGTTCTGGTCGGGGCGGTCAGTGAGCGAGCACGAGGCCATCGGCAGGAACGACGCAGCGACCGCGGATCCGCCGCTGCTGGTGGTAGGACAGGCATTCGGCGCAGGCGAGGCGTACGAGAGCGACCTGCGCCTGGCCGTGGCGGCGGAACGGCGATGAGCGAGGCCGGCGTGCCGCCCAGCCGGCTGCAGCTGCCGCGCGGGCCCTGGGCGACCGTGCTCGAAGCGCTGTGCGCGCGGTTTCCGCAGGTCGGCGAAGCCACCTGGCGCGACCGCTTCGCGCGCGGACGGGTGCTCGGCGCGGATGGCCTCGCGCTCGATGTCGAGGCTGGGTACCGGGCGGGCATGGAGATCCGCTATTTCCGCGAAGTGGCCGACGAGCCGGCGATCCCCCATGCCGAGCGCGTGCTGCACGTCGATGCGCACCTTGTCGTGGCCTGGAAGCCGCACTTCCTGCCGGTCGCGCCGACCGGCGCCTACGTGCGCGAGACCCTGCTCACGCGGCTGGCCGCACGGCTCGGCAACCCGTCGCTGGTGCCATTGCACCGGATCGACCGCGACACCGCCGGCCTGGTGCTGTTCTCGGCCGATCCGGCCAGCCGCGCGCGCTACCATGCGCTGTTCCGCGAACGCCGCATCCGCAAGCACTACCTCGCGCTGGCGGCGGCGCTGCCGGGCCTGGCGTTCCCGCATCTGCACCGCAGCCGGCTGGAGCGGGGCGAGCCGTTCTTCCGCGTGCGCGAGGCGCCGGGCGTGGCCAACAGCGAGTCGGTGGTCGAGGTGGCCGTGCGTGGCGAAGACACCTGGACCTACCGGCTCGAGCCGGTGACCGGACGCAAGCACCAGCTGCGCGTGCACATGGCCGCGCTGGGCGCGCCGATCCTGCACGACCGCCTGTATCCGCAGCTGCAGGCACCGGGCGTGGACGATCCGGCGCGGCCCCTGCGGCTTTGCGCGCACTCGCTGGCGTTCGACGATCCGGTCAGCGGCGAGGCACGGCACTTCACGGTCGCATCCGGCTTCGACGCGGATTGAGCGCGTCGCGTTCGAGTCGCGAGCGGACAGGCCCCAACGCGCGCATCCGGCCAGGCGATTGGCGCACGCTGCACGGGGCGCCGTCGGGCACCCGGGTTTCCGGACACGCCGGAAGCGTGGTTCTTCCGCGCCGATCCAGGCGTCCTGCACAACCCGCGCGGCGGCCGGGATGGTGACTCCCGGCTGCGGGACACTGGCGTCGCGACCGGTCCGGTACGATCCCCGCCTCGTCGAAGCATCCACGCAGGACGCCCGTGACTTCCATCATCTCCATCCGCAACCTGGGCAAGACCTATCGCTCCGGGTTCCAGGCGCTCAAGTCGATCGACCTGGAGATCCGCAAGGGCGAGATCCTGGCGCTGCTCGGGCCCAACGGCGCCGGCAAGACCACCCTGATCAGCATCATCTGCGGGATCGTCAATCCCAGCCACGGCACCGTCACCGCCGCCGGCTACGACATCGTCCGCGACTACCGCGCCGCGCGCAGCCGGATCGGGCTGGTGCCGCAGGAGCTGTCCACCGATGCCTTCGAGACGGTGTGGGCGACGGTGAAGTTCAGCCGCGGGCTGTTCGGCAAGGCGCCCGATCCGGCACACCTGGAAAAGGTGCTGCGCGACCTGTCGCTGTGGAACAAGAAGGACAGCAGGATCATGACCCTGTCCGGCGGCATGAAACGCCGCGTGCTCATCGCCAAGGCGCTGGCGCACGAGCCGGACATCCTGTTCCTGGACGAGCCCACCGCGGGCGTGGATGTGGAACTGCGCCGCGACATGTGGGCGCTGGTACGCAAGCTGCGCGAGGACGGCGTGACCATCATCCTGACCACGCATTACATCGAGGAAGCCGAGGAGATGGCCGACCGCATCGGCGTGATCGACAAGGGCGAACTGGTGGTGGTCGAGGACAAGCACGTGCTGATGCGCAAGCTGGGCAAGAAGCAGCTGGCGCTGTCGCTGCACAATCCGCTCGAAGCCATTCCCGACGAGCTGTCGGCGCTGCCGCTGGAGCTGTCCGGCGACGGCTACGCGCTGGTCTACACCTTCGACTCGCAGACCGAGGAGACCGGCATCGCCGCGCTGCTCAGGCGCCTGGGCGAGCTGGGGATCGAGTTCAAGGACCTGCATTCGAGCGAAAGTTCGCTGGAGGAAATCTTCGTCGGCCTGGTGCATGGCGCACAGGAGGCACGCGCATGAACTGGCACGCGATCCGCGCGATCTACCGCTTCGAGATGGCGCGCACCTTCCGCACCATCACCCAGTCGATCGCCTCGCCGGTGCTGTCCACCTCGCTGTACTTCGTGGTGTTCGGCGCCGCGATCGGCTCGCGCATGGGCCAGATCGACGGGGTGAGCTACGGCGCCTTCATCATTCCCGGCCTGATCATGCTCTCGCTGCTCAACGAGAGCATCTCCAACGCCTCGTTCGGCATCTACATGCCCAAATGGGCGGGCACCGTCTACGAGCTGCTGTCCGCGCCGGTGTCGTGGTTCGAGGTGGTGATCGGCTACGTCGGCGCGGCTGCCACCAAGTCGCTGATCCTCGGCGTGCTGATCCTGGCCACCGCGCGCGTGTTCGTTCCCTACGAGATCGCGCACCCGGCCTGGATGCTGGGCTTCCTGCTGCTGACCGCGGTGACCTTCAGCCTGTTCGGTTTCATCATCGGCCTGTGGGCCGACGACTTCCAGAAGCTGCAGGTGATCCCGCTGATGATCGTGACCCCGCTGACGTTCCTGGGCGGCGCGTTCTATTCGATCTCGATGCTGCCGCCGGTGTGGCAGAAGATCACCCTGTTCAATCCGGTGGTCTACCTGATCAGCGGCTTCCGCTGGAGCTTCTACGGGGTGGCCGATGTCGACGTGCGCATCAGCATGGCGGCGATCCTGGGCTTCCTCGCGCTGTGCCTGGCCGCGGTCTGGTGGATCTTCCGCAGCGGCTGGAAGCTCCGGAACTGAGGCCGGGCGCTCGCGTCGACGCAATGGCGGCGCGGCAGGGGTCGCGGGCTGAGGCGCATCGGCAGGGTGAAGCGCAGCGCCAGCGCTCAAGTCGGCGAGCGCGCGGCCGACAACGGGGGCAATCCCCTGCGACATTGGCCATGGAAACCAGCGGTCCGGATGCCACGCTCCTCCCCGTCATCCGCGACGCCGCGCAGCTGTCGGAGTACCTGGCGGCGTTTGCGCAGGGCCGGCAGGAGGCCTTGCTTCCTGCATTGGGCCTGGACCACGGGCAGTGGCTCGCCAGGGCCGGCCAGGAGGGCCACGCGGCCTGGGAACATGCGCTGCGGCACGGTTTGCCCCTGGTCGACCTGACCGGCCTGACACCCGACCCCGAGGCGCAGGCGCGCTTCCCCGCGCCGGTCCAGCAGCGCCTCCGGGCGACGCCGCTGCTGCTCGCCCATGGCTACCTCGCGCTGGCGATCGACGCGGCGACGGACGACTCCCGTATCGGCATGCTGGGATTCGCCACCCAGCATCCGGTGGTGCCGCTGGTCGCCACCCGCAGCGCGCGCATGGGACAAAGCGATCCCAAAACCGCGCGCGAGCAGGACCTGCGCATCGCGCGCCAGATGGGGCAGGAACCGGGACGCGCGGAGCAGGTACGCGCGACGCGTGACGAGACGCTGGGCCAGCGGTCGGAAATGGTCCAGGTCATGCGCCGGATCATGGCCCTGGCCATCCGCCAGCGCGCCTCGGACGTGCACATCCGCCCGTGCGAGAAGCACTACGAAGTGCTGCTGCGCATCGACGGCAACATGGTGCACCAGCGCGACGTCCTCACCGAAGTGGCGCAGCTGTCGATCAACCGCATCAAGGTCTTCGCCGACCTGGACATCGCCGAGCACCGCCGGCCGCAGGACGGGCGGGGCACCTTCCAGGTGGATGGCGGCCGTCCGATCGACCTGCGCATCTCGGTGGTGCCCACGGTGCTGGGCGAAAGCGTGGTGATCCGCCTGCTCGACACCGAGGAAAGCCTCAAGACGGTGGAGCAGATCGGCCTGTCGCCCGCCGACCGCGCCGAACTGGACGACCAGATGGCGCGCAGCCACGGCCTGTTCCTGACCACCGGGCCCACCGGCTGCGGAAAGTCCACCACCCTGTACGCGATGCTGCAGGAGATCCGCAAGCAGCCGGTGAACATCCTGACCGTCGAGGATCCGGTCGAATACACCCTCGGCGGCGTCCGGCAGATGGAAGTGAACCAGAAGATCGGCGTCACCTTCGCCACCGCGCTGCGCAGCTTCCTGCGCCACGATCCGGACGTGATCATGGTGGGTGAGATCCGCGACCGCGAAACGGCGGCGATGGCGGTGGAGAGCGCGCTCACCGGGCACCTGGTGATGAGCACCCTGCACACCAATACCGCGGCGACGACCGTGACCCGCCTGCTCGAGCTGGGAGTGGAGGCCTACCTGCTCCGCGCGGCGCTGACGGGGATCATGGCCCAACGCCTGGTCCGCCTGACCTGCGAACACTGCCGGACCGTCGAGGAGCCGCCAGCCGCGATCCGGGCCGCGCTTGGCGTAGGCCCCGACGAGGAATTCAGCATCGGGCGAGGCTGTCCGCGCTGCCAGGGCACCGGCGTGTTCCGCCGCAGCGCGGTCTACGAACTGATGCGCATCACCCCCGAGATCCGGGACATGATCGAGCCGGGCGTGCAGGCCGACCGCATCCACCGGGTCGCGCTGGCCGCCGGCATGGTGCCGATCACCGAGGCGGCGCTGCGGATGGCGCGCGAAGGGCGGATCTCGCTCGCGGAGGCGTACCGGGTCCGCGCGGACTGACGCGGTGCGTTGCGGCCTTGGCGCAGCAGACCGGCATCGCCCGCGGATTGTCGGGGTCGACCCGTCGGACTAGCCGCCTTCGTCCATGACCGTGCGGTTGCGTCCCCGTCGCTTGGCTTCGTACATCGCCGCATCGGCACGCGCCAGCCATTGCGCGGCCGATTCGCCCACGCGGAACGGTGCCGCCCCCACCGACATCGTGACCGGGCGGCCGCCGCACTTGATCTCGCGTTCGACGGCCATGCGCAGCTTCTCGCCGATGTCGTGCAGCGACGCCGCGGTGGCGCCCGGCAGCAGCAGGCTGAACTCCTCGCCGCCGATCCGGAAGAAGCGGTCCGCCATGCGCGTGTTGGCCCGTACCAGGTCGGCCAGCTGCCGGAGCACGTCGTCGCCGGCGAGGTGCCCGTAGGTGTCGTTGACCTGCTTGAAGTGGTCCAGGTCGAAGACCAGCAGGCCCAGTGGCTGGCCGCTGTGGATGCTCTGCGACATCGCCGTCCGCAGCTCGCTGTCCAGCCCGCGACGGTTGTGCGCACCGGTCAGCGGGTCGCGCATCGCCAGCGTTTCCAGGCGCGCATGCTGGGCGGCGGCGCGGGCCGCGAACACGAAGGAGAACAGGCTCACCACGCTGGCGGAGACCACGAAGCCGAGCTTGAGCGCGACGTCCGGCAGCGCCGCGTCGCTCAGGGCGATGGCGAAGATGGCCGTGGCCGAGATGACCAGGGCGGCCACCCGCGTGGTCAGCAGGAAGTTGGCAACCAGCACCGGATAGACCCAGAGCACGCCCGACAGGTCGGCGATGTGCGCGATCGCCACGCAGCCGAGGGAATAGGCCACCGCCAGGAAGATCGACACGCTGCGGGTGCGGCCCGTGCGCCAGGCGATGGTCGCCGCGGCCGCGATGCAGGCGATGATCGCCAGGTCGAGCACGCCCGCCAGCGTCTGCCCCTGGGCCAGGCGACGGACGGCGAACGGCGTCACGCCGATCACGGTGATGGCGCCGAACAGGACGATGAGGGCGAGCTGGAAGTCCGCCTTGAGCCTGTCTTTCCACATCTGCGTGCTGGGCCTCCGCGGTTGTCGGTACGGGTCCGATGCAGGACGCCGGGTGTCGCCGTTATGCCACCGGCCTTCCAGTCGAGGCTAGCGGACCGGCGCCTCCCGATGCGTGAACGGTGCCACCGCTGGCGGCGGGGCTGGCGCAGCCCGCTGGCGGGCGTCGTTGCCGACCGGATCGGGCGGCAACCGCGCTACCATCGGATGATGAATCCCGACCAGATCGTCTCGCTGTTCGACCAGCAGGCTGCGGGCTACGACCACCAATGGGCCAGGACCGCCGCGATCCGCGACTGCCTGTACCTGCTGCTCGACCCGCTGCTCTCAGGGCTGCCCACGGAAGCGCGCGTACTCTGCGTGGGGGTGGGCACCGGGCAGGAGATGGCACACCTGGCAGGACGCTTTCCCGGCTGGACGTTCACCGCAGTGGAGCCATCGGCCGCGATGCTGGCAGCCTGCCGCGCACGGGCCGTGGAAGAGGGGTTCGCGCATCGCTGCCGCTTCCACGAAGGCTTCCTCGATTCGCTGCCGGCCCAGGCACCGTTCGATGCGGCAACGTGCTTCCTGGTCTCCCAGTTCATCACCGACCGGACGCAGCGCATCGGATTCTTCCGCGGGATCGCGGAACGGCTGGTTGCCGGCGGCCTGCTGGCCAGCTCGGACCTCGCCGCGGACGTCGGGTCGGCTGCCTACGAGGTGCTGCTGCCGGCATGGATGCGAATGATGCAGGACGCAGCGGTCGCGCCCGAGGCCCTGGAGCGCATCCGGGCGGCGTACTCCTCGGACGTCGCCGTGGTAGCGCCGGCCGAGGTGGAAGCGATCATCGCGGCGGCTGGTTTCGAGTTCCCCGTCCGCTTCTTCCAGGCCGGATTGATCCACGCGTGGCTGTCGGCCAGGCCGGCCGCGCCTCGCGGCTGAGGCGGTCGCGGCGCCTCAGCGGCCGCGACGCTCCGCATGCCACGCGCGCCGCGCCCGGATGCGCCTGAATCCCAGCACGATCGCGCCCACTCCGGCGACGGCGAAAATGCCCATCCCCTGGACGGCCTGCCGATCCACGTCAACCTGGCCATGCAACAGCGCCACCAGCACCAGGGCCGCCAGCGCAAGGGCGATCAGTCCGGCGACCAGCAGGCTCGCGCCCTTGGGCGGTCCCGCTTCACCGCTGCGTTCGCGCAGCGCATCGCGTTCGCGCCGGTAGCGGCTGTAGCGCATCAGCGGCCAGAACAGGACCGCGGCGATGGCCGGTATCACGTACTGCATCTGGTCGCGGGTGAACGGTCCGAACAGCACGTCCATCGGGATCGCCAGGGGCAGTGCGATCAGCAGCGCCAGCAGGCCAATGCCCAACGGTCGATAGAAGCGCATCGCCGATTCCGGGACGGGCTTGAGGTAGGGCATCGCGGGCTCCTTGCCGGGGCGGTGGATCAGGCAGCCGCAAGCCGCATCCGTGGCCTGAGCGCGACGTTCCGCGTTTCGCTCATCAGCTGCAGCTCGCCGTCCTGGATCATCGCGGTCAGGCGCATGCCCCGTTCGAGCAGGCCGGCCACCGCCTCGACATCATCGGGCGACAGGTCGATCACCGTGAGGTTCTTCAACCGCGACAGCGCGGCCCCCGCCTTGTTCCACCAGATGTCCGCGCTGCCGCCGCTGTAGGTGACCAACACGACCTGGCGGGCGCGGGCGCAAGCCTTGCGGATGCGGCTCTCGTCGGGCTGGCCGAGGTCGATCCACAGGTCGACGTCGCCGGTGTAGTCGCGCTGCCACAGGTCCGGATCCTCGTCGTTGCTCAGCCCGCGGCCGAACTCGAGCCGGTCGTGCGCGTACAGGGCGAACGCGATCAGCCGCACCATCAGGCGCACAGGGGTTTCCGAAGGATGCTGGGCGAGGGTGAGGTTGTGGCTGGCGTAGTAGTGCCGGTCCATGTCGCTGACCTGCAGCTCCACCTTGTAGATCGTTGCGTTGGGGGCCATGCGCCTGCCGACGTGCGGGGAAACGCGATTGTACGGGCTGGCCTGCGCATGCGTGGCAGGGAGTGGCCTGTGTCCTGCCGGGCAGGCGGTCAGAACCGGTATTCGCCGGAGCCCTGCACCCACAGGAACGACTGCAGGTCGATCATGTCCCGGGGTCGCAGGTCCCGCAGGTCGCGCCGCACGGTTTCGGCGAACTCCAGCAGCGCCGCGTAGGTGTCCCAGCTGGGCCGCGACTGGTAGGGCAGGGGATGGCCGTAGGCGCGGGCGGCCTCGCGCATGGTGTTGGGTTTCATGAACATGTGGCGGTCCGGCTGCGCGATGAACCCGAACACGGTGACGACGGGCCAGGTCAGCACGCGCGTCTGCCTGCGCGGCAGTGCGTCGATGGTCGCCACCCAGCGCTCGAAGCGGTTCGCCATGCTGCCGCGTCCGTGCAACCAGTCGTACAGGCCGTGGGCGAACACGAGCGCGCCCTCGCCGCTGCGCAGCGCATCGCGCAGGGCCATCTTCTCGAACGAGAACAGCATGCTGTGCCGCGAGCGCTGTTCCACCCGCATCGCCCGCGCGGCCGCTTCCTCTGCCCGGCCCTCGCGCAGCAACCGGCGGAAGACGGCGGGCGGCAGCGCCTCCTGCCAGCGCTGGTGCGATTCCCGCTTGTAGCCGCGCTCCCACTCCAGGTACAGCGGGTCGCGGAAGCCGCCGGGGAACTGGCGCAGGAACCTGCGCCGGCAGCGCGCCGCTGCGGCGGATGGACCCTTGGCGGCAGCCGATGCCTTGACCATGCCTGCTTCTAGCATCGCGGTGCTGACGGGCGCGTGCAGGTGGCGGGGGCACGCGACGATGGGAGCCATCACCGAATCGGCAAGCCAGAGCTGCGTTTTGCGATCGGTCGGGCGTCGTGGCCGTGCAATCATCCCGGGCGCGCCACGCGGCAGTCCTGGCGCATCCCGACGTGCCTGCGCGGTTCGATGCGCCGGGCCATCCACCAGGAGGACGCAATGGACCATCCCTTGCAGCGGATACGCTGCGCCGTGGCGCTGTTGGCCCTGCTCGCGATGGCGCCGCTGGCCGCGCAGCCGGGTGGCGCACGCGACGGGCAGCGCGCCGAGGACATGGCCACGGCGCTGGTCGCGCGCATGACCACCGACGAGAAGCTGGCGCAGCTGCTCAACACCACACCGGCGATCGAGCGCCTGGACGTACCCGCCTACAACTGGTGGACCGAATCGCTGCACGGGGCGATGGGCGCGCTGCCCACGACCAACTTCCCCGAGCCGATCGGCCTGGCCGCGACCTTCGACGCTGCGCTGGTGCAGCGCGTGGCCGGCGTGATCAGCACCGAGGTGCGCGGCCTGCACGCGCTGGCGCGCCAGACCGGCCGCACCGGCCGCATCGGCACCGGGCTCAACACCTGGTCGCCCAACATCAACATCTTCCGCGACCCGCGCTGGGGCCGCGGCCAGGAAACCTATGGCGAGGACCCGTTCCTGGCCGCGCGCATGGGGGTGGCCTACGTGCGCGGCATGCAGGGCACGCATCCGGAATGGATCGACGTGGTCGCCACGCCCAAGCACTACGCGGTGCACAGCGGCCCGGAATCGACGCGCCACGAGGCCAACGTGTTCGTGTCGCGCCGCGATCTGGAGGACACCTACCTGCCGGCCTTCCGCGCCGCGATCGTCGAAGGCGGGGCCGGGTCGGTGATGTGCGCCTACAACCGCATCGACGGGCAGCCGGCCTGCGCCAGCGACCTGCTGCTCAAGGACATCCTGCGCGATGCCTGGTCGTTCAAGGGCTATGTGGTGTCCGACTGCGACGCGGTCACCGACATCCGCAAGCACCACCATTTCGCGCCCGACGCGGCCAGCGCGGTTGCCGCGGCCATGCGCGCGGGCGTGGACAACGAATGCAGCGGCGCCACCCTCACCGACACCGACGGCCTGGCCGAACCCTACCGCGAGGCGCTGGCGCGCGGGCTGCTGTCGATGGCCGACATCGATCGCGCCCTGGTGCGCCTGTTCGCCGCGCGCTATCGCACCGGTGATCTGCCCGGGCTGCGCCCGCTCTCCACCGACAGCGCCTCGCCGGCCGATGTGGGCGCCCCCGCGCACGCCGCGGTGGCGCTCGAGGCCGCGGAGAAGAGCCTGGTCCTGCTCAAGAACGATGGCGCGCTGCCGCTGCGGAGCGATGCCCGCATCGCGGTGATCGGCCCGCTGGGCGATGCCACGCGCGTACTGCGCGGCAATTATTCCTCGCCGCAGTCGGCGCCGCCGGTCTCGGTGCTCGAAGGCCTGCGCCGCGCCATGCCCGGCGCGCAGGTGCGGCACGTGCCGTTCGGCGAAACCTTCACCGATGGCGATCCGGTGCCGACCAGCGCCCTGCGCACGCCCGACGGCGCGCCGGGCCTGCTGGCGCGCTACTACAACGCCGCCGCGGCGCCGCCCGCGCGCTTCGCACCTGGCGAGCTCGATGCCTGGGTGCAGCGCACCGGCTTCGAGTCCGAGCCCGTGGTCAGCCGCGTCGAGCCGGACGTGAACTCGCGCAGCCTCGACCTGGCCCAGGTGCGCGACGTGCATCGCGTGCAGTGGACCGGCTACCTGGTGCCGCCCGAGAGCGGCACCTACCGGCTCGGCATCGGCGGCTTCAACGGCGAGATGACGTTCGACGGCAAGCCCTTCGTCGACCTGCGCGGCGCCTCCTGGAACAGCCTGCCGACGATGAAGACCGTGCGCCTGGAAGGCGGCCGGCGCTATCCGGTCACGGTGACCACCGAGGCGCGGATCCTCACCGGCATCGGCATGGTCTGGAAGCGCGTGTCCGACACGCCGGAAGCCGACATGCGCGCGGCTGCCGCCGACAGCGACGTGCTGGTGGCGGTGGTCGGGCTCACCTCCGACCTGGAGGCCGAGGAAGCGCCGATCGAGGTGCCCGGCTTCAAGGGCGGCGACAAGACCTCGCTCGACCTGCTGGCCGACCAGCAGGCGCTGCTGGAAGCCGCACGCGCCACCGGCAAGCCGCTGGTGGTGGTGCTGATGAACGGCAGCCAGGTCAACCTGGCCTGGGCGAAGCAGCATGCCGACGCCATCGTCGAGGCTTGGTATCCGGGCCAGTCGGGCGGCCTGGCCGTCGCCAACGTGCTTGCCGGCCACGTCAATCCGGCCGGCCGCCTGCCGCTGACCTTCTACCGCTCGGTGGACGACCTGCCGCCGTTCGGCGACTACGACATGCGTGGCCGCACCTACCGCTATTTCGACGGCGATCCGGTCTATCCGTTCGGACACGGGTTGAGCTACACCCGGTTCTCCTATGCGCCGCTGCAGCTGCTGCCCGCCGCCGGCGGCGCGTCCGAAGGCCTGCGCGTGCGCACCGAAGTGCGCAACACCGGCGAGCGCGCCGGCGACGAGGTGGCGCAGCTGTACCTGGACTTCCCGGACCTGGACGGCGTGCCGCGCATCGCGCTGCGCGGCTTCCAGCGCGTGACGCTGGCGCCGGGCGAACGCCGCGCCCTGGAGTTCGATCTCGATCCTCGCGCCCTGAGCGCGGTCGACGTGGAGGGTGACCGCCAGGTCATGCCGGGACGCTACCGGATCTGGGTCGGATCCGGCCAGCCCGGCACCGATGGGGCCGGGCAGGGCGCCGGGTTCACCATCGAGCGCGGACGCGCCGTGGCGCGCTGATCCGCGCCACCGGCGCCGCGCGAGGCGCGTAGCGGCGGAACAGCCTCACTCCCGGATCGGACCAGCGGCGAAACCGCGGTCGCGCGGATGCTCAGAAGCGTTCGCCCACCGGCAGGTAGCGCCAGCTTCCGGCCGGCATCTTCGCCAGCGGGATCCGGCCGATGCGGATCCGGCGGATCGACACCACCGCCAGGCCCACCTGCGCGCACATGTCGCGCAGCTGGCCGTCGCGCACGGCCTTGATCGCGAAGCGCAGGCGGGTTTCGTTCTGCCAGCTCACCTTGCAGGGGGGCAGCGGACGGTCCTGGAAGCGCAGCCCGCGGCTGAGCTGCCCGAGGGTCCAGACGCCGGGCGTGCCGGCCACCTCGACCACGAACTCCTGCTCGATGCCGTCGGCGTCCTCGGTCAGGCGCCTGCGCACCCGGCCGTCCTGGCTCATCACCATCAGCCCGCTGGCCTCGCGTTCCAGCGGAAACAGCGGAACCAGGCGCTGGAAATGCTGCTGGAGCAGCCGCACGCCGCTGGCGTCGCCGTCCCAGCGCGTGGCCGGGGAGACCAGCGCGGTCGCCGGGCTGGCGCCGTGGCAGGCGTCGAGCCCGGCGGGCTTGTGCAGCAGGATCGTCGCCGGCTCGTTGGCCTGCAGCCGCGCGGCGTGGTCGATCTCGATCGCCTCGCCGGTGACCATCAGTTGCGGCTCTTCGACCACGCGGCCATCCACCTTCACCCAGCCGCCCTGGACGTACTGCTCGGCCTCGGCGCGTGAACACCGCGCCAGTTCGGCCACGCGCCTGGCCAGTCGAACCGGATCGGACATGCCTCTGCACCACGGAAACAGGGGGGCGCAGTGTATCGTTCGCGCACTCCGGCGTGCCGGATGACGCCGATGCGGGTCTTCCAGCGCGCATCGAACCGGCTTTTCCACTCCGAGGTGCCATGAAAACTCCCGCAGGCCTGCAGGCGCTGATCGACGACGGCGTGATCGATGCCGTCATGCGTCCGCTCAAGAGCGGCAAGGAGGCGGCCGTGTACGTGGTGCGCGCGGGCGAGGAGATCCGCTGCGCCAAGGTGTACAAGGACATGGCCCAGCGCAGCTTCCAGCAGCGCGTGCAGTACCAGGAAGGTCGCAAGGTGCGCGGCAGCCGCGAGGCGCGCGCGATCGGCAAGGCCAGCAAGTACGGGCGCAAGCAGCAGGAAGCTGCGTGGAAGAACACCGAGGTCGATGCGCTGTACCAGTTGCGCGACGCCGGCGTGCGCGTACCGGAACCTTACGGCTACTTCCATGGCGTGCTGGTGATGGAGCTGGTGGTCGATGCGAACGGCCATTCGGCGCCGCGGCTGGGTGAGGTGGAACTCTCGCCCGACGAGGCCCGCGGCTTCCACCGTTTCCTGGTGCGGCAGGTGGTGAAGATGCTGTGCACCGGCCTGGTACACGGCGACCTGTCGCCCTACAACGTGCTGGTCGCCGCCGACGGGCCGGTGGTCATCGACTTTCCGCAGGTGGTCAGCGCCGCCGGCAACAACGCCGCGCGCACCATGCTGCTGCGCGATGTCAACAACATCACCGCCTGCCTGGGCGGTTGGGCACCCGAGCTGCTGGAGACCTGGTACGGCGAGGAGATGTGGGCGCTGTTCGAGGCCGGCGAACTGCGGCCCGACAGCGAGCTGACGGGCGTGTTCGAACACGACGAGTCCGCGCCCGACATCGACGGCGTGCGCCACGCCATCAACGATGCGCGCGAGGAAGCGCTGATCCGCCAGCAGGGGAGGGAGGCGGCGGCAGAGTCGGATTGAAGCGCCGCTGCGAACCTGCGACCCGTCGAGTCGAGGCTTGACAGACCTGCGCCGGCTCGGCGGCACGCCGCGCCCTGTCGACCGGGGCTCGCTTTTCGCTCGGTCGGGGCATCCTGCCCAGACTCGCGCGCAAAACATCCATGTTTTGCTTGTCGCGACCCCCGGTCGCCAGTGCGCGGCTACCTGACACTCAAGCTGCGATGCTTCGGTGACAGGGTTCTCGAAGCCACGCGACGACGGATCGGAACAGACGTACCGACAATCCCGATCGAACCTGGCAGCCGGGCGGTCCAAGCGGCCCGGTCCCCTGTCAAAACCTCAGGCGCTCTTGCGCTCCAGGTAACCGTGCATCTTCAGCCAGCTCACCCAGGCCTCGAACCAGCCGGTGCTGGTGGTGTCCTTGGGGTACATGCCGAAGCCATGGCCGCCGCGCTCGTAGTAGTGGAACTCCACCGGGCGCCCGGCCTTCTGCCAGCTCTCGATCAGGCCGAAGCCGGCGTTCGAGAACAGGCCGTCGTCGGCCGCCAGGGCGACGAACATCGGCGGCGCATCGGCCGGGACCTCCATCGCCGAGATCGGCCCGTAGACGTTGCCGATGAAGGCCGGCTTCGCGTCCTGGCCGTGCAGGGCCGTGGTCAGGGTCAGCATGGCGCCGGCCGAGAAACCGATCATGCCGATGCGGTCCGGATCCACGTTCCACTCCCCGGCGCGGCTGCGCACCAGGGCGAACGCGGCGCGGGCGTCGGCCAGCTGCGGCGCGAGCATGGTGGCCGAATCGGGCGAACCCGGGTCGCGCGGCGGGCGCGGGCCGGCCAGCATGTCGCGGATCGACTTGGCGAAGCCGTCGAGGTCGGCTGGCGTCTGGTTGAGCCGGTACTTGAGCACGAACGCCGCCACGCCGCGGTCGGCGAGCGCGCGAGCCACGTCCCAGCCCTCGTTCTCCATCGACAGCGAGCGGAAGCCGCCGCCCGGCGCCACGATCACCGCCGCGCCCGTCGCCTTCGCCGGATCAGGCAGGAACGGCGTGAGCGTGGCATCGGTGACGTTGCGCGCGAACACGCTGCCGTACTGGCGATGCCAGGCCTCCTGCTGCCTGGCGTCGGGCAGGGTGCCGGTGTCGAGCGCGATCGCGTCGGGCTGGGCGGGCGTATCGATCGCCGTCATCGTGTCGTCCTGCGCAGACACGGCGGGCGCCAGCGCCCAGAGCAATGCGAATGCCGCGGTCAGCGCGGCGCCGCGCCGCGTGCCGCGGCCGGAGCCGTGCAACTGGCTGAACTTCGTTGTCATGGATGTCCTCCCTAGATGTGGCGCGCGAAGCTGCAACGCCCGGCATCGAGGATAGGACAGGCACGCCGCCACACACGCTGCGATCAGCTATTGGTCGCGCGCGATCATCGATTGGAATGCGGATGACGGTGTCTGGCGAAACCGGTCGATGCCTCGACACTTCGCGCCGCGCGCGGCATGTGCGTTGCGATACGAACGGCATGGCCACCGCAGTGGTGCACGACACCCCTCGATCGGGGCGCAAACGGCCGATCGGCCGTCCCCTCAGCCATGACGGCGACCCGCGAGCCAGCGGTCGAGCTGGTTGGCGAAGGCCTGACGGTCGCGTGCGTGGAACACGGCCGGGCCGCCGGTCTGCACGCCGGCGCCGCGCAGTTCTTCCATGAAGCTGCGCATCGACAGGCGCTCGGCGATGGTGTCCCGGGTGTAGCGCCCGCCGCGCGGATCGACCGCCTCCGCGCCGCGCTCGAGCACGCGTGCGGCGAGCGGGATGTCCTGGGTGACCACCAGGTCGCCCGCGCCTGCGCGTTCGGCGATGAAGTGTCGGCGGCGTCGAAGCCGCCCTGCACCTGCACGGCGCGCACCTGCCGCGAGGGCGGGGTGCGCAGCCACTGGTTGGCCACCAGCGTCACCGGCACCTGCGCGCGCTCGGCGGCGCGGAACAGGATGTCGCGGATCGCCGCGGGGCAGGCGTCGGCATCCACCCAGACCTGCACGGTCCGGGGCGTGGCGTCATTCATGGATCACAGCATGGCGAGTTCGACGTTCGACAGGTTGCCACGGTACTGGTTGCGCAGGCGCACCTTGCGCACGAGGTCGGCGATGATATGGCCGCTGAAGTCGACGCCGGTCAGTTCCTCGGCCATGTTGATCCCGCCTGGGGTGTCCACGTTCACCTCCATCAGCTTGTCGCCGACGATGTCCAGGCCGGCCAGGTACATGCCGTCGTGGATCAGCTTGGGCGCGACCAGTTCGGCCAGGCGCAGCGCGTCCTCGTCGGGTTCGACCAGCTCGATCTTGCCGCCCGCGCTGATGTTGCTGCGCGCGTCGCCGCTGTCGTTGTAGCGGCGGAAGCAGGCATAGCGCCCGTCCACCTGCAGCGGACGGCCGTTGAGCGTCAGCAGCCGCAGGTCGCCGTCGGCGGCCTTGGGCAGGTATTGCTGGGCGATCGCATAGCCGTCGCGGATCACGGCGTCGATCATCTGGTTGACGTTGGCGCCGCCGTCGTCGTTCACCACGAACACGCCCTGGCCGCCAGACCCCTGCAGCGGCTTGATCACGCCGCACCCGCCCTGCGCGGCGATGAACGCCTTGATCTCGTCGGCGTCGCGGCTGATGCAGGTCACCGGACGCACATCCTCGGGAAAGTGCTGGAAATAGGTCTTGTTGGAGGCATCGGTGAGGTGGGTCGGGTCGTTGAGCACGATCACCCCGCGGCGCACCACCAGCTGCGCGAACAGCAGCGCGCTGTTGGGCGCCCAGGGGCGGTCGACCAGCTCCTCGGCCGGGTCGCTGCGCAACATCAGCACATCGAGTTCCTCGACGTTGATGCGCTCGACCGTCGCGTCCTCGGCCTGCAGGTCGGCCAGCAGCGCGGCATCGTCGGCGTAGCTCTCCCCACCCGGCACGTGCGCCTTGGCGCGGACCACGCCGTCCGGGTCGTAGATGAAGCCCTCCAGGCCGATCAGCGCCACCGAATGGCCGAGCGCGAGCGCCCTGCGCGCCAGGCGGATGGTGGTGTAGTTGTCCTGTTCGGTCGCCACGTCGTTGACCACGAAGCCGAGGCGCAGGGGACGGTCGTTCATGCGGGTTGTTCCTGGAGGGGGAGTGGTTCGGGATGCTGGTGGTGGAGGCAATCCGGGCCGAGGCCGCGGCAGCGCTCGAGCGCCTGCGCGAATCCGTCGGCGCTGGCGTAGCGGGGCAGCAGGCGCGGCGGCGCGGCCCAGCCCTGGTCGACCAGTTCGGCCAGCACCTCGCGATGCGCCAGCGCGAACTTGCCGGTGAACAGGGACGGGAAGTCTCCACCGTCGCCAAGGTCGGCCAGCAGGTCGCGCAGCCCGCGCAGGTAGACCGCGTCCTTGGTCAGCCCGCCGCCACGTAGTGCACGCACGGCCACGTCGAAGGCGTCGTCGGTCGCAAAGCCATGCTCTTCGTGCAGGCAGGCGAAGATGGCGGGAATGCCCTGTCGCCGGGTCGCCATGTCGGCCGCCACCACGCGTGCGGCGAGGATGCGCAGCCGCTCGCCCGGCAGGTAGCCGGTCAGGTACTCGGCCAGCACGCCCAGGCCCTCCTGCAGCGGATCGTACTGGGCCAGCCCGACCGCCAGCTGCCGCAGCGGCTGGCGGGCGCCGTTGTAGTGGGTCACCACGTGGGTGCCGATCTCGTGCTGCACCAGCGGCTGCAGCCGGGCCTGGGGCAGGCGCAGGTCCGCATCGAGGTAGAGCCGGCCGTGCGAGACCATCATCAGCGAACCGACGTCGGCGTTCACGTTCACGTCCAGGCTGAAATCCGGCGCCCGTTCGCAGTACCACGCCACCTCGTCCTCGACCGCGGTCACCACCGCGTCGACGCCGGTATCGGCCTCCAGCGGTTCGCCGGGCGCCACGTCGGACAGGATGCGCCGCGCCAGCGCCAGCAGGTCCGGCTCGACGCCGCCGAACAGCTCGATGCTCGCGGCGATGAAGCCTTCGGTGCCACGCAGCCGGACCAGTTCGATCGTGCGCACCAGGTCGACCTGCTTCTCGCCCAGCACCTGGGCCAGCAGCGGCGATTCGATGGCGTCGACCGGCAGCGCGAGCAGCCGCTGGCGCATGCCGTCCAGGTCGAGCAGCGGCTCGGCGTAGCGCAGGTCAGACACGCGCGTGCGGCCGCTGGCGTCGAATTCGTCCCACAGCGCGTCGGTGCCCAGCGGATTGAGCGCGAGCAGCCAGTCGAGCTCGGCGTCGATCGACAGCAGCGCCGCATCGACATCGGCGGCCACCGGGGGCAGGGGGCGCAGGGGCGGCTGCGGCGTCTCCACTCAGCGCCTGCGGAATTCGGGCCGTACCGCCGCCACCGCCGCTTCCAGGCCGCGGCCCAGCGCCTGCAGTTCCGTGATGTCGGCACGGCCGGTCCACTCGTCCATGAAGATCTTCTTGTACTCGGGCGAAATCGTGCAGACGCGCGAACCCCAGCGGGCGTAGACCCATTCCGGGAAATGGCCGCCGGTCGGGAAGCGCACGTTGGCACGCACGTCCGGGGTGCGGCCGGCGATGGGGACGCTGCGCAGCGCCTGGGTGAAGCGCTCGGCCACCGCGCCCCAGCGCTCGGGATCGGCGGTGGTCAGGCCAAGCTCGATGTCGGGATTGTCCGCCTGCGGCGCGCACGCGGCCGATGCGCCGTCGCGGCGATGGTTGTAGCTGTGCAGGTCGACCAGCAGCACCGCGTCCCAGCGCTCGAGCAGGTGCTCGACCAGTTCGGCGAACATCGCGTAGAAGCGATCCCAGCGCTCGAGCGAACGCGCGATCTCCGCCTCGGGCAGGGGCGATTTCCACACCTCCAGCCCCCAGCAGTGTTCCGGCTGCGCGTACACGGCCAGTTCGCGCGGGCGGTTGAGATCGACTTCGAACCGCGACACCGGCACGCGGATGCGCACGTCGCCCACTGCGGTGAGCAAACCGGTGAGCGGATCTTCTTCGCGCAGGCGCTCCTCGCGCGGCAGCGCGAGCAGGGGCTGCAGCGACGGCCGGATCGTGTGGCCGTCGTGGATCGCGGTGGCGACGACCGGCCCCTCTGCCAGGGTGATGTCCCAGTCGCCGCGCCGCGCCGTCGGAACGAGTTGTGGGCGCGTTTCGAACCAGCCCCGCGCCGGGGCGTTTCCTTCGGGTGCCATCATGGCGGCGATGCTCGCAGGCGCCCAATGATCGGCCCGTGACGGGCTTGAACGGTCCATGAAAATGCGGGCGTCGCGCCGTCGCAGCGCGCGAGCGGACGCAGTCGGCTACGGCGGGCGCAGGGTGCGAATCGGAGCGTGCAGTGGCGCCGCGCAACTGTCGCGGCGGCTCAGCCCTCGACGTGCTGCGCGATGCTCGCGCGGGCCATCTTCACCGCGCGCTCGAAGTTGGACGCCAGGTGCAGGGCGCCGTCCTCCAGTCCCATCTTCGCGATCACCCGGTTGGGCTGCTCCTGCAGGCCGGACACGATCAGCACGATGTCGCGACGACGGCAGCGTTCGGCGAGCTTCTTCAGCGCATGCACGCCGCTGGCGTCGATCACCGGCACCAGCCGCATGCGCAGGATCAGCACCTTGGGCGGTTCGAAGAACTGGTCGAGCAGGTTGTCCAGGCGGTTGGCGGCGCCGAAGAACAGCGGCCCGCCGATCTGGTAGGCCTCCACGCCCGGCGGCAGCTTGGCGCGCTGGTCGAGGTCGGACTCCCGCGGCGGGCCGGAACCCAGGTCGTCGTCGATCATGCGCACGCCCGAGCTCACCTCCACCGCTTCGGCCATGCGGAACATGAAGACGAAGGCGGCCAGCACGATGCCCGCCTGGATGGCGAGGGTCAGGTCGAACAGCACCGTCAGCAGGAAGGTCAGCAGCAGCACCAGCCGGTCGCCCCACGGCGCGGACATGGTGTTGCGGAAGTTTTCCGCCTCGCTCATGTTCCAGGCCACCACCAGCAGCACCGCCGCCAGCGCGGCCAGCGGCACGTAGCGCATCAACGGCGAGAGCAGCAGCATGAACAGCAGCAGGAAGACCGCGTGCAGCATGCCGGCGACCGGCGTGCGCCCGCCCGAGCGGATATTGGTGGCGGTGCGTGCGATCGCGCCCGTGGCGGGCAGGCCGCCGAACAGCGCCGAGCCGACGTTGGCCACGCCCTGCGCGACCAGTTCGCCGTTGGAGCGATGGCGGCCGCCGGTCATGCCGTCGGCCACCACCGCCGACAGCAGCGACTCGACGCCTGCCAGGAAGGCGATGGTGAACGCGCTGGGCAGCAGGTCGAAGGTGCGTTCGAAGGGAATGTGCGGAAACTCGAACGCCGGCAGCGAGGAGGGCAGGTCGCCGAAGCGGCTGCCGATGGTCTCGGCCGGCAGGCCCAGCCCCACCGCGGCGAAGGTGCACACGCACAGCGCGATCAGGAAACCGGGCCATTTCGGCCGGCCCTTGCGCAGGCCCACGATCACCGCCAGCCCCAGCACGGTCAGCGCCACCGCGGCCGGCTGCGTGCTGGCCAGGTGCGCGCCGTAGGCGGTCCAGCGTTCGAAGAACTCGGCCGGTACGTCGCCCATCTGCAGGCCGAGCGCATCCTTGACCTGGCTGGAGAAGATGCTCACCGCGATGCCGGCGGTGAAGCCGGTGATCACCGGTTGCGGCATGTACTTCATCAGTGTGCCGAGCCGCAGCAGGCCGGCGGCGATGAGCATCAGGCCGGCCATCAGCGTGCACAGGATCAGCCCGCCGTAGCCGAAGGTCTGGATGACCACGAACACGACCGGGATGAATGCGGCGGTCGGTCCGCCGATCTGGACCCGCGAACCGCCGAAGAACGAGATGAGGAAGCCAGCGATGATCGCAGTGTGCAGGCCCTTCTCGGGCGTCGTGCCCGAGGCGATCGCCAGCGCCATCGCCAGCGGCAGCGCCACCACGGCCACGGTGAGCCCGGCCAGGGCGTCGGCCTTGAGCGCCTGCAGGCCATAGCCCTCGCGCAGCACGGTGAGCAGCTTGGGCTCGAACATCCGCAGGTACTGGCGGCGATCGAAGCGTGCCATCGTTCAGGCCTCCGGCATCGCCTTGAGCCGCACGCCGCGGCCCAGGCCGGCGCTGGCCTGGCCGTTGCCGATCAGCTCGACGCCGCAGGCTTCCAGCGCCTCCACCACCTTGGTCAGGGTCCCGACCACACCGCGCACCGTGCCCTCGCTGGCCTCCATCCGCTGGATGGTCGGCAGCGACACGCCGGCCAGTTCGGCCAGGCGACGCTGGTCGATGCCGAGCAGGGCGCGCGCGGCGCGCAATTGGGGGGCGGTGATCATCTGGTGTTCCGGTGTGAGGTCGCCAGTATGCAGGCTTGGGCGGCCAGTAAGCAAGTATGAAACCTTATAGGTGATGGATAGAACATCATTCCAGCATCGGTGATGCTGCCTGCTGGCGATCCGGCGATTCCCGTGCCCCGGTCGAACCCGGGCCGCGGGTGAGAAGCGTCGATGGACCGCGCCGCCAACGCCGCAACGGCACCGCCACGCGCGCTTGTCCCCGGGTCCTGCGCCTCACGCGGCCGCCACGCCCGGTCCAGCAACGTGCCGGCTCCCCCGCCGCGATGAAGGAACCGGTATGGCGACGCGCGACATCCTCAAGACCCTGCAGGCCGAACATGACGAGCTGCGTGCGCTGTTCGAGGAAATGGAAGCGACCACCGACCGCGCCTCGAAGAAGCGCGCCAACCTGCTCGAGCGGATCGAGGCGAACCTGCTGCCGCACGCGAAGTGGGAAGAGCAGGTGTTCTATCCGATGTTCGCCGAGCGCGCGGACCGCGACGGGCTCAAGACCCACGCCGAGGCCCTCGAGGAACATCGCGCGGTGGAGAAGACGGTACTGCCGGACGTGCATGCGGCGGAACTGACGACGCCGCAGTTCGCCGGCCGGGTGAAGGTGTTCGGCGAGATGATCGACCACCACGCCAAGGAAGAGGAAACCACCATGTTCCGCATGGCGCGCAAGCTCTTCAATGCGAAGGAGCGCTCCGAGCTCGACGTCGCCTACGAGGAATGGAAGGCCTCGCCGGCGGCGGCAGCGGCGGTTCTCGCCGCGGAGGCGCAGACGGGCGCGAAGGCCGCGGTCAGGAAGGTGACGCGGCGGGCCTAGTCCCGCCGGTTACGGCGGGAGGGTTCGGGCTGCGCCGGATCGACGTCCCCGGCCAGCGTCCACACCACGTCCAGGCCCTGCGGATCGCGGCTCAGGTGGAAGTACGCCGGCATGTCCGGCAGCAGCGGGCCCGACCGGGCCTGCGCCGGCGCGCCGGGCGCGGCGAACGGCACCAGGAAAAGTCCATGGGCGCGGATGGTGCGTCGCGCGCCTGCATCGGCCAGGTCACCGATGTCCTCGATGGTGCCGCCCCGCTCGAGCAGCGGTTGGCTGAAGTCGACCAGCACGTCCACCTGCGCCCGGGGCTGCCCCGGCGGGGCGAGGGTGGCCCCGGTGACGAGCAGGTCGGACCAGACCTTGCCGTTGCGCGGCAGCTCGTCGTAGCGCTGCCGCGGCAGGCCCGCATGCGATCCCGTGGCGATCGCATCGAGCGCGCCGACCAGCGCCAGGAAGTTGAGCTTGCGCAGCCGCTGCTTGTGCAGGTCGCCCTCAATCCCGCCCGACTCGATCAGCAGGGTGGACACGCCGGCGCCCGCGGTGAGGTCGCCGAAGGCGCGCGGATTGTAGGTGTCGTCCCACTTGGCGATGTGGCCGCCGATGTAGGGCTCGAGCACGGCGCGCACCGCCACCGCCAGCTCGATCGCGCGGCCGCGGGTCGCGTCCACCTCGCGGGCCTCGTTGAACGCCGGCGCCAGCAGCGCCACGGCGGTTCCGCGCGTGGAGCCGCCGACCCGGTAGCCGACCTGCTGGTCGTGCAGGTTGAAGCCGAACGCGGGCCGCACCCGTTCGCGCAGGTCGTGCAGCACGCGCGCCTCGGGGGACACGAGCGCGCGCGCGTCGCGGTTGATGTCGATGCCCTGGGCATTGCGGCGCTCGAAACGCGCGGCGCCATCGGGATTGACGATCGGCAGCACGTGCAGGCGCGTGTCCCGGTGCAGGCGCCGCACCAGCGGATGGCCCGGATGGTCGGCCAGGAAGCGGAACAGGTCCGCCAGCGCCATCGACGCGGTGCTCTCGTCGCCGTGCATCTGCGACCACAGCAGCACGTGCGTATCGCCGTCGCCCCAGGCCACGTGGCGCAGCGGGCGACCTTCGACGCTGCGGCCGATTTCCTCGACCTTGAAGCGGCGCGATCCTTCGAGCAGCGGCGCGGCGACGGCCCACCAGTGCTCGGGCTGGAACCGCCGGTCCTCCAGCCCCGGCACGCGGATGCGCGCGTCGTACAGCGCGTCCAGTCCGGCCAGCCAGCCGGGCGGTGGCGGCAGCGGGGCGTCGGCCGCGGGCGGCTCCGGCGCCTCGCCCGCCCACGCGGTGGGCAACGAAGCCAGCGACCAGAGCAGCAGGGCAGCGAGTCGGCGCATGCGGATCGAATCCGGCGAAACGGAGCATGCTCGGAGGCGGCCTGCGCGATGTCAATGCGCGTGCCGTGCGCTGCGCGTCGTGCGTCCCGCCCGATCGTGCAAGGCGCGCCGGTGCGCGTTGACGGAAAATCCACGCGCCCGTGCCATCGTGGCGACCGGCCACGCCACCTTCGGAGTTCCATGTTCCGCTTACCCCATGCCCGCGCCTGCCTCGCCCTGGCACTCACGGCGGCGCTGTCCGCCTGCGCCGGCGGTCCCACTGCCGCGCCGACGGCGGGAACGGATGCGATCGAAGGCACCATCGCCGCGATGGACACGACGCCGTGGACCTACGACGGCAACGCGGTCATCCAGGTCGAGACCGCCGATCGCGGCCGCGTACCGGTGGAGCTGCCGGCGCGCTGGAACCTGTGCCGGGCCGCCGCGGTGGACACCGAAGCGCTGGCCGTGGGCATGCGCGTGCGCGTCGTCGGCGCGGCGGGAGGCGAGGGCGGACTGGTGGTCTGCCAGGATGCGGCGCACCAGCTGGTGCCGCTGCCGTAGCCCATCGCGGGCCGCGCACGGCGGCGGCGCGCCACCGCATCCCTGGCCGGCGCGCATCGTGGCCGGAGCATCCGGGCCGCACAGGGCTGCATCCCGCAACGCTGCATCGTAAACGGCGCACTGCCTTTCCTTCGCGCGATCGCCGAAAATGCGTCGATGACTCCCCCGCGTCTTCCCTGGGCCGGCCGCCTGCTGGCCCTGCTGTGCATCCTGTTGTCCGCATTCAACCTGCGCACGGCGGTCACCTCGCTCACGCCGCTGCTCGACAGCCTGGGCCAGACCTTCGGCTTCGGCTCGACCATGACCGGGGTCTTCGGGATGGTGCCGACCGCGGCCTTCGCCGTGTGCGGGGTACTGACCCCGCGCCTGGCGCACCGGATCGGCCTGGAGCGGACCGCGCTGCTGTCGATGCTGCTCGCCGCGGCCGGCCTGCTGGCGCGGTCCAGCGCCGGCGGCACCGGCGGCCTGCTCGGCGGCGCCATCGTGGCGCTGGCCGGCATGGGCATCGGCAACGTCGTGTTGCCGCCGCTGGTCAAGCGCTACTTCCCCGACCGGGTCGGCACGGTCAGTACGCTCTACATCACCATCCTGCAACTGGGCACGATGTTGCCCGCGCTGGCGGCGGTGCCGCTGGCGCAGGCTGCCGGCTGGCGCGTCTCGCTGGGAATCTGGTCGTTGCTTGCGATCGCGGCCGCCCTTTCGTGGCTGGCGGTGCTGTGGCAGGAGCGCCGCCATGCGGGCCTGCTGGCCGCGATCCACGACCGCGCCGTCGCGCCCGGAGACGCGGCACCCGAACTGCCGCCCGCGCCGGCGCGGGGGCGTATCGGGCGTTCGCCGCTGGCCTGGGGCATGGCCTTGATGTTCGGCATGACCTCGCTGGTCACTTACACGATCTTCACCTGGCTGCCGAAGCTGCTGGCCGAGTCGGGGGCGAGCGAGGCGTTCGGCGGGACAATGACCGCGCTGTTTTCCGCGCTGGGCCTGCTGGGCGCGCTGCTGGTTCCCGGCTGGGCGGTGCGGGTGCGCAATCCGTTCCCGCTGGTGCTCGCCTGCGTCGCGGCATACCTGGCGGCGTTTGCAGGGCTGTGGCTGGCGCCGATGCAGTGGCCGGTGTTGTGGGTGGTGCTGCTGGGCCTGGGACCGACCACGTTTCCGCTGTCGCTGACGCTGATCAACCTGCGCACGCGCACGGCTGGCGGATCGGCGGCGCTGTCGGGCTTCACCCAGGGCGTGGGCTACACGCTCAGCTGCGCCGGACCGCTGCTGTTCGGCGTCCTGCACCAGGCCACCGGTGGCTGGACCTGGTCGTTCGCCTTCCTGCTGCTGTGCGTGGCCGTGATGCTGGCCGGCGCCTGGCAGGCGTGCCGGCCACGGATGCTGGAAGACCACTGGTAGGCGCACGCGGCGCCGGAGCGCGCACAGTGCGCTGTCCCGGCGCGGGCGGCGTCAGCCGTGCCTCGCTGCCTCGATCGTCGCGATATCGATCCTGCGCATGCCCATCATCGCCTCGAAGGCGCGGCGGGCGGCGGCGCGGTCGGGGTCGACGATGGCCTCGCTCAGCACGCGCGGGGTGATCTGCCAGGACAGGCCCCACCGGTCCTTGCACCAGCCGCAGGCGCTTTCCTCGCCGCCATTGCCGACGATGGCGTCCCACAGGCGGTCGGTCTCGGCCTGGTCCTCGGTGGCGACCTGGAACGAGAACGCTTCGCTGTGCCTGAACGCCGGTCCGCCGTTGAGGCCGATGCAGGGGATGCCGAGCACGCTGAACTCGACGGTCAGCACGTCGCCTTCCTTGCCGGAGGGAAAATCGCCCGGCGCGCGATGGACCGCGGTCACCGCGCTGTCGGGGAAGGTCTGCGCGTAGAACGTGGCCGCGTCCAGCGCCGTGCCGTCGAACCAGAGGCAGATCGTGTTGCGATGGGTCATGTCCGGATACTCCGCGTCGGGATGATGCCGGGAGTCGTCTCCCGTCATTCCTCGCGACGAACCGGCGGAGCCGGAATCGACACCCATCGCGTCGGGGAGGCTCCGGGTCCGCAGCGGACGCCAGGGCAGGGAGGCCCCCGCACTGTCCGCCGGCAGGGCGGGCCTGGGCGGGTACCCATTGTCTTGCCGTCCGCGGCGATGGACCGCCAGCGGACGCGGGCGCGGCCGCTATTCCTGGGGCGTGCCCTGCGTCGCCGCCTTGGCCTCGCGCTCGGCGCGCTTCTTGGCGTCCTTCTCGTCCTGCTTCTTCTTCTTGGCCAGTTCGCGCTGGCGCTTCTCGAATGAATAGTTGGGCTTGGCCACGGGTTCTCCACGGGAAAATGGACGTGCAGTGTCGCATTTTGGGGCGCCGCGGTCGCGGGCCGGCGCACACGCGGCCTTGTCGGGCATGCCGGTAGCCTGCATCGCGAGGTCGTCACGGCCCAGCCCCCATATCCCCCGGAGCCGCTTCCAGATGAGATCCTGCGCCACCGTCGCCGCTACCACCGGCCTGACCGATGCCGCGCCCGCACCGCCTGAACCGGGCAGCGCGCACGCGCGCCGGTTCCGCGAATTCGTCGCCGCGCCGTCCTTTCCCTGCGTTGGCGCGAAGGCCGCGCTGGCGCGCGAGTCGATCGCCATCCACGATTTCGCCGCACTGGGCGGGCGCGGCAACGACGCGCCGCTGCTCGACCGGCTGGAAGCGTTCGCCTCGATGCTGGAGCGGGCCGACGAGGCGGACAGCACCCTGCATTCCTTCGCCGCGGTGTTCGACGGCCCGCGCGACACCGACGAGCGCCGCTTCGAGGCGCTGCTGTGGTCGCAGCTGCAGCGCCTGCACGATCTCGATGCCCGCCGCGGCAATCCGTGGGCGCGCGAGGTCAGCCGCGACCCCGACCATCCGGCCTTCAGCCTGAGCCTGGGCGGCCACCCGTTCTTCGTGATCGGGCTGCATCCCGGCGCGTCGCGGATCGCGCGGCGCTTCGAGGTGCCGGTGCTGGTGTTCAATTCGCACCGGCAGTTCGAGCAGCTGCGGGCCGATGGCCGCTACGCGAAGATGCAGAAGGCCACGCGCGGACGCGACAAAGCGCTGCAGGGTTCGCTCAACCCCAACCTGGCCGACTTCGGCGTGGCCAGCGAGGCGCGCCAGTACAGCGGTCGTGCGGTCGAACCCGAATGGCGCTGCCCGCTGCGCGTCCGGAGCGGGCGATGAAAAGCGACACGCCACAGCCGGCCCGCTTCGAGCGGATCGCCCCATGCTCCGGCCGCGCGGTCGAACTGGACCTGGGCGACGAACTGATCGTGCTCGACCCGATGGGCCAGCAGGTCAGCGACCTCACCGCGTTCGCGCGCGAAGATCGCGACGAATACCTGTCCTCCGGCAGGTCGATCGATTATGCCTCCAAGCTGTGGCTGACGACAGGCGACGTGCTGTACTCCAATCGCAGCCGGCCGATGTTCACCATCGTCGAGGACAGCTGCGGCCGCCACGACTTCACCCTGACGCCGTGCTCGAAGCGGATGTTCGAACTGCTCTATGGCGAAACGCAGGGCCGGCCCGGCTGCGAAGGCAACCTGGCCGCTGCGCTGGCGCCGTACGGGATCGGGATCGACCGCATCCCCATCGCCTTCAACATCTTCATGCACGTGGCCGTGGACGCGGACACGGGTGCCATCGCGGTGCGTCCACCGTTGAGCCGGCCCGGCGACTTCATCCGCTTGCGCGCGCAGATGCCGCTGGTGGTGGCGATGACGGCCTGCTCGGCCGGACAGTCGAACAACTTCAGCTACAAACCGATCGACTTCCGGATCGAGCGTGCGGGTGAGGGCGCGACGCGCTGACGCACGTTCCCCGCGACGTCTGCCGGGCACGGACCCGAACGCACTGGCACGCGAACGCGACGTCCCGGTCACCCAGCGCCCTTTAGCCTGCCTGCAGGCATCCGGAACGGAGCGGACATGGGACTGCTGATCGACGGCCAGTGGCACGACAGGTGGTACGACACCCGCGATGGCGAGTTCAAGCGCGAGGAAGCCAGCTTCCGCGACTGGATCAGCGCCGACGGCGGGCCCGGACCGGATGGGCAGGCGGGGCATCGCGCGGAAGCCGGACGCTTCCGGCTCTATGTCAGCTACGCGTGCCCCTGGGCCAACCGCACCCTGATCCTGCGCGCGCTCAAGGGGCTGGAGGAGCTGGTGCCCGTGTCGGTGGTGCACTGGCGCATGCTCGAGCATGGCTGGACCTTCGAGGAAGGCGCGGGCGTCACCGGCGACCCGGTGATGGGCGCCGACTACCTGTACCAGCTCTATGCGCGCGCCTGTCCGGGGATGACCGGCCGGGTGACCGTGCCGATGCTGTGGGACCAGGCCACCGGCACGATCGTCAGCAACGAGTCGTCCGAGATCATCCGCATGTTCAACGACGCCTACGACGGCCTGGGTGCGAAGCCGGGCGACTACTACCCGCAACCGCTGCGCGCGCGCATCGACGAGGTCAACGCGCGGGTGTATCCGCAGGTCAACAACGGCGTCTACCGCGCCGGCTTCGCGACCACGCAGGCGGCCTACGAGGACGCCGTGCGCCCGCTGTTCGAGGCGCTGGACTGGCTGGAAACGCGGCTGTCGGACGAACCCTGGCTGGTCGGCGGACGCATGACCGAGGCCGACATCCGCCTGTTCACCACGCTGGTGCGCTTCGATGCCGTCTATCACGGTCACTTCAAGTGCAACCTGCGGCGCATCGCCGACTATCCCGCGCTCACCGCCTTCCTCGCGCGGATGATGGCCATTCCAGAAGTCGCGGGCACCGTCCACCTCGACCACATCAAGCGCCACTACTACGAGAGCCACCGGAACATCAATCCGACCGGCGTGGTACCGCTCGGGCCGCTGCAGCCGTTTCCGGGGTCGACGGAAACTTAACGCCGGCCGGCGCAACCTCGTCACAGGACTTTCACGCACGAGGACGGCACGGCATGGCAAGCCAGGACAAGCGCGGCACCGGATCGACGATGAGCACCGGTGCGCCGGCGCCCAGCGACCGCAACTCGCTCACCATCGGCCCGGACGGCCCCATCGTCCTGCACGATGTGCACTTCCTCGAGCAGATGGCGCATTTCAACCGCGAGAAGGTGCCCGAGCGCCAGCCGCACGCCAAGGGCGCCGGCGCGTTCGGCGTGTTCGAGACCACGGCGGACGTGTCCAGGTACACGAAGGCGGCGCTGTTCCAGCCCGGAGCGAAGACAGAGCTGCTGATCCGGTTCTCGACCGTCGCCGGCGAGATGGGCAGCCCGGATACCTGGCGCGACGTGCGCGGCTTCTCGATCAAGTTCTACACCAGCGAAGGCAACTACGACCTGGTCGGCAACAACACGCCGATCTTCTTCGTGCGCGACCCGATGAAGTTCCCGCATTTCATCCGCAGCCAGAAGCGTCTCCCCGACTCGGGCCTGCGTGACAACCACATGCAGTGGGACTTCTGGACCAACAATCCCGAAAGCGCGCACCAGGTGACCTACCTGATGGGCCCGCGCGGCCTGCCGCGCACCTGGCGGCACATGAACGGCTACGGTTCCCACACCTACCTGTGGATCAACGCCGCCGGCGATCGCTTCTGGGTGAAATACCACTTCCACACCCGCCAGGGGATGGGCTTCTTCAGCAACACTGAGGCCATGGACATGGCCGGCAGCGACGCGGACTTCCATCGTCGCGACCTGTTCGAGGCCATCGCCCGCGGCGAGCATCCCGGCTGGGTACTGTCGGTGCAGGTGATGCCCTACGAGGACGCGAAGACCTATCGCATCAATCCCTTCGACCTGACCAAGGTGTGGCCGCATGCTGACTATCCGCTGATCGAGGTCGGCACGATGACCCTGGACCGCAATCCCGAGAACTTCTTCGCGCAGATCGAACAGGCCGCGTTCTCGCCGGGCAATACCGTGCCCGGCATCGGGCTGTCGCCGGACAAGATGCTGCTCGGGCGCGCCTTCGCCTACAACGACGCGCAGCGCAACCGCATCGGCACCAACTTCCACCAGTTGCCGGTCAACCAGCCCAGGGTGCCGGTCGATACCTACATGTTCGACGGGCAGATGGCCTACCACCACAGCGGCGCCACGCCCGTGCACGCCACCAACAGCGGCGGCCGTCCCTGGGCCGACGATACCGGCGCGATGGAGGACGGCTGGGAAGCCGACGGCCCGATGGTGCGCAGCGCCTACACGCTGCGCGCGGACGACGACGACTTCAGCCAGCCCGGCACGCTCGTGCGCGATGTCTTCGACGATGCCGAGCGCCAGGCGCTGGTGGATACCGTCGCCGGCGCACTGCTCGGCGGCGTACGCAGCCCGGTGCTGGAGCGCGCCTTCGAATACTGGAAATCGATCGATGCCGACATCGGCCGGCGCATCGAGGACAAGGTGCGCACCGGCAGCGCGCCTGAACCCGCCTCGGGCATGAGCGAAAGCTGAGGTCTTGCGCGGCTGTTGGCAGATCCTGTCGCCGACCCGCGCCGCGCCCGATCGCAGGCTTCCCCTGGCAGGCCGCGTCCGCGCCTGCGACGAGGTGGCCCGCAGCGGGTGCGCCCGCTACCCTGTGCAGCACCTTCCGGACACCAGGCGGCGGCATGCAAAGGCGACAGTTTCTCGGCAGCGCGGCGGCAGCGGCGCTGATGCTCTCGTTACCCGGCGGCCCGGCGATGGCCGCGCCACGGCCTTCGCGCCTGCTGCCGATGCCGCTCGCGAAGGGCGACACGGTCGCACTGGTCAGTCCGTCGGCCGCGACCGACGAGCGACTCGACCTGCGGCTCTCGCAGGAGGTGATGGAGGCGCTGGGCTTCCGGGTGAAGACCGGCGCCCATTTCGGCGCGCGGCGCGGCCACCTGGCCGGCAGCGACGAGGCGCGCGCGGCCGACATCAACGCCGCCTTCGCCGACGACGAGGTGAGGGCGGTGATCGCCGTGCGCGGCGGCTCGGGCGCGGCGCGGGTGCTGCCGCTGCTCGACTACGAGGCGATTCGCGCCAACCCCAAGGTGCTGCTGGGCTATTCGGACATCACCGCCCTGCACAACGCCATCCTCGCCCGCACCGGCCTGGTCACCTTCCATGGCCCCAACGGCACCGGCAGCTGGAACGGATTCAACACCGACCAGTTCGAGCGCCTGTTCTTCCGCCGCGAACTCATGGAATACCGCAACCCGGTCGAGGCCGGTGACGAGCTCGTGCCGCGTCGCAACCGGACCCTCACCATCGCCGGCGGCAAGGCGCGCGGCGAACTGGTGGGCGGCAACCTCACGGTGCTGACCGCGCTGGCCGGCTCGCCCTACCTGCCCGATTTCACCGGCAAGATCCTGTTCCTGGAGGACGTGTCCGAAGCGCCCTACCGGATCGACCGCATGCTCAGCACGCTCAAGCTGATGGGCGCGCTCGATCGCATCGCCGGGCTGATCTTCGGCGAGTGCACCGACTGCGACCCGGGCGACGGCTACGGTTCGCTGACGCTGGACGAGATCTTCGACGACCACCTCAAGCCGCTCGGCATCCCGGCCTACCGCGGCGCCCTGATCGGGCACATCCGGCAGCAGTTCATCGTGCCGGTCGGGGGCAGGGTGGAAATGGACGCCGACGCCGGCACCTTCCGGATGCTCGATCCGGTGTTCCAGGGCTGAGTCCGGCGCGCCACGCGTCCATAAAGCGGCGGCGGCTTGACCCGGCGCACACGCGGCCGCGCCAATGATGGTCGTGCCGCAGTCCACGCAGGAGCCGCCATGCACGAGTTCATCGCCACCGCCGACGACGTGATCGCCCTGAGCGTCAGCCACGAAGTCGCCAGCGCCGACCTGGAGGCGATCATGGACCGCATCGAACCGCGCCTTGAGCGCCACGGACAGCTGCACGTGTTCGTGGAAACCCGCTCGATCGACGGCGTGGCGTTGTCGGGGCTGGGCGCGCACATCGCGCGGGCGATGCCGCTGCTCGGCCAGTTGAAGAAGTTCGGCCGGATCGCGGTGGTCGCCGACCAGGCCTGGGTACGTGCCGGGACGCGGGTGGAAAGCGCGCTGCTGCCGTTCGTGCGCTATCGCGTGTTCAAGCCCGAGCAGCGCGACGAAGCGCTGGAGTGGGTGAAGCACGGCTGAGGCGTCGACGCCTGCGACCGCCGCTTCGCCGGTGGCGCCCAGGTGCGCGCTTGCGCTTTCGAGACGCGGCCTCCGCAGCCGGCCACCGCGCCGGTGCGATGACGCCTTACTCCTCCGGGGACGGGCTGGCCTCCGCAGCCGGCTCGGCCAGGGCGGCGTCGGCCGCCGGTGCAGCCGCCGTCGGGGAAGGCGCCGGGGCCGGCGCCGCCGCGCCATCGCGGGTCACCCGCCAGATCGTGTTGGACAGGTCGTCAGCCACGATCAACGCGCCGCGCGGGTCCACGGTGACGCCGACCGGACGGCCACGCGCGGTCTCGTTTTCCCGGTCGAGGAAGCCGGTCAGGAAATCAACCGGATCGCCTGCGGGGCGGCCGTCGCGGAACGGGACGAACACGACCTTGTAGCCCACCGGCTCGGCGCGGTTCCAGCTGCCGTGCATGCCGACGAACACGCCGTCGGCGAACTGCGCGCCCATCGCCGGCGTGGAGAAGTCGACCCCGAGCGCGGCGACGTGCGAACCCAGCGCGTAGTCCGGCGCGAGGGCGGACGCCACCTTTTCGGGATCCTGCGGCCGCACCCGGTCGTCGACGTTGCTGCCCCAGTAACTGTAAGGCCAGCCGTAGAAGCCGCCGTCGCGCACCGAGGTCAGGTAGTCGGGCACGAGATCGGGGCCGATCTCGTCGCGCTCGTTGACCACCGCCCACAGCTGCCCGCTGCCCGGCTGGATCGCCAGCGCGGTGGGATTGCGCAGGCCGCTGGCATAGGTGCGATGCCGGCCGCTCGCGGTGTCGATTTCCCAGATCACCGCGCGATCGGCCTCGGCGGTCATGCCGCGCTCGGTGATGTTGCTGTTGGAGCCGATCCCGACGTAGAGCAGGCGCCCGTCGGCACTCGCGGTCATCGCCTTCGTCCAGTGGTGGTTGATCTCCGAGGGCAGCAGGGTGAGTGTTTCGGGCGCGTCCTTCGCGCGCGTCTGGCCCGGCTGGTAGTCGAAGCGCACCACCGCGTCCTGGTTGGCGACGAACAGGTCGCTGCCTACCAGCGCCAGGCCATAGGGCGCATCGAGGTCTTCGGCGAAGACCGTCTGCAGTTCGTACTCGCCGTCGCCGTCGGCATCGCGCAGCAGGGTCAGGCGGTTGCCGCTGGGCACCGAGGTGGTGCCGCGCGACTTGATCAGTCCCGCGATCAGGTCCTTGGGCTTGAGCTTGGGCGCGTTGCCGCCACGGCCCTCGGCCACGAGGATGTCGCCGTTGGGCAGCAGCAGAGTCTGGCGCGGAATCCCGAGCCCGGTGGCGATGGCGCGGACGCTGAAACCCGGGGGCGCGACGGGCACCTGGTCGCCCCATTCGGCGGGCTTGGCGATCGTCATGTTGGGCAACAGCCCGCGATGCGGCTGGGGGAGTTCTGGTTCGGCACCCTGCTGGCGTTCCACCGGCCCGGGCGCCTGGTTGCAGGCGGACAGCGCGACCACCAGCAGACCGAGGACGGGCATCCGCAGCGCCATGCCGGGCGCGCTCATGGCCGTGCTCCGTGGCGCGCGGCGTGAAAGCCCAGCCAGACCGCCACCATCATCAGCACGGTGCCGATCACCGAGAGGACCAGTCCCCCTGGCATGCTGGCCCAGGCGTCGCGCGCATGCATGAGCGCGTTGAACAACTGCACCGTCCAGGCCGCCGCCAACAGCAGCAGGTAGCCGATCCGGCCAACGGTGCGGTGGCGGCTGCGCAGTACCCCGGCCAGCGCGAACACCAGCGCGATCGCCGACAGCACCAGTCCGCCCGCGATCAGCCAGGAGGCGAAGTTGTTCCACTGGATCTCGTAGCTGCGGGCATAGGCGATATCGCTCAGCAGGGCGCCGGCGAACAGGGGCAGCGCGCCGGCGAGGAACACCGCATGCAGCGGATGGAGCGTGCCCGGGGGGCGATAGTCGACGATGACGGCCACGCGGAGACTCCTGAGAAGGGAAGCGAGGGTAAGGACCAGCGCATGTCGCGCGTCTGCGCCCAAGGGCGACTGTGCCCGGGCCGGAGCCGGGCGCGGCGGAAACGGTGCATTCGATCCGTCTCAGCCCGGCAAGGCAGGAGGCTAGCGACACCGGCGTGCATGCGGGGTGGACGCACGGCGAGCAACTGCGCTTGTCGCCGAGGAGGTCGCGCCGCTGCACCGGGGCGTCGCAGGCGACACCGGCACAGGGGGATCTCCCCGGTGGCAGGGAAGGCAAAGCAGGCTCGACCAGGCCCCGGCACCCCACCTACCGCCTCCCGAACCGCGCCGTCACCGGCGTGCCTGTGCTAATGTCGGCGACCTGTGGGTGGCAGTACTACTGCGCCCGTGTCGCGGGCATGCCGGATATATCGCCGGCTCCCCGGCACCGGTGCGACCAGGCTTGTGCGTACCGGGGAAGGGGAAGGGAAATGTCGAAACTGCTTGGACTGATGAGAAGGCTCGGCAGCGATGCTGCCCTGGCCGAGGAATATGCGCGGGACCCGGAGGCGGTGCTGCAGCGGTCCGGACTGTCGCAGGAAGAGCACCGGGCGATGGCCGAACGCGACTACGCATCGGTCAAGCGGCTGACGGGCCTGGCGGACGGCAAGTTCGCCACCAACCACACCATCAAGACCTACGAGGAATAGCGCCGCCGCGCGGTGCCGCCATGGGCCGGTTGATCGCCAGCGCCGTGCTGGGACTCGCGCTGGCCTGCGGCACGGCCTTCGCCCAGGACGATCCGCTGGACGCGCAGGTCCGCGACATCGAGCGGCTGGCGGTCACCGCGCACTGGCGCGAGTCGGAGCAGGCGGTCGCGCGCCTGCTGGAGCGGGGCGCCCGCCTCACGCCCGCGCAGCGCCATCGCCTCGACTTCGTGCAGTTGCGCAACCGCGCGCTCGCCGGCGACCAGGCCGGGGCGCTCGAGGGCCTGGGCGAGCTGCTCGATCAGGAACTGCCGCTCGACCTGCGGCTGCGCGTCTACAACACCGCGATCAGCGTCGCCGCGAACCTCGAGCAGTGGTCGCAGGCGTTCGTCTGGCTCGGCGAAGGCCTGGCCTACCTGCCCGAGGCGCCGGATGAATCGGCCGGCCTGCTGAGCGGCGCGAGCTACCTCCACACGCTGGTGGGCGAAACCGACAAGGCGCGCGACCTGGCGATGCGCGCGCTCGAGGTGGTGCAGCCGCTCAACGACCCCCGGGCGCTGTGCCTGGCCTTGAGCGACGTCGCGCTGGCCGAGGACCATTCGGGCAACTTCGCCCAGGCCGAAGCCTGGCGCCGCCGCCAGATCGAGGCATGCACGCGCGCGGGCGACCCGGTGTTCATCGCCAACGGCAAGTACGGCGTGGGCAAGATGGCCGCCCGCCAGGGCCGTCATGCCGAGGCGCTGGAGTGGGCCCGGCAGGCGCTGGCGGAGTTCGAGGATGCCGGCTTTACCGCCGGGGTGTGGAGTGCGCGGCTGGTGCTGGCCGAGAGCCTGATCGTGCTGGACCGGGACCTGGACCAGGCCGACGCCATGCTCGACGGCACCCTGTCGTACTACCGCGGACAGCAGGCGCACGTGGCCATCGCCGAGACCGAACAGCTGCGCGCGCGGCTGGCGGAGCGGCGCGGCAACCTGGTCGCGGCGCTGGCCCATTTCCGCGCCGGCGCGGCCGCTTCGGCGGCGGCCGAGCGCGATGCGCGCGAACGCCGGCTGACCTACCTGCAGGTCGAGTTCGACACCCGCCTGAAGGAACAGCAGATCGCCCTGCTCGAAGCGGAGAAGGAACTCGCTGCGCTGCAGGTCGGCGCGACCCAGCGGCGGCAGTGGGTGCTGGCCGCGGGCATGGGCGGACTGGTACTCATCGCCCTGCTGCTGGTGCTGCTGCTGCGCCATACCGTGCGCGAGCGCCGCCGCTACCGCTGGCGCTCCGAGCACGACAGCCTCACCGGCCTCTACAACTACCAGCAGGCGCGCAAGCTGGGCGAGGAGGCGTTCGCACGGGCGCGTGCGAGCGGCCGTCCCTTCACGGCGGTGGTGCTCGATATCGATCGCTTCAAGAGCGTCAACGACCGCCACGGCCACGCCGCGGGCGACGAAGCGCTGCGCGCGCTCGGTGGCTGGATCCGCGACGAGGTCGCCGAGGACGGCATCGCCGGACGCAGCGGCGGCGACGAGTTCATGATCCTGCTGGAAGCCGATGCTGCAGCCGCGGCCGCGCTGGTGCAGCGCCTGCGTGCGCGCGTCGGGCCGATCGCGGTGTTCGGGCAGACGGTGCGCTTCAGCGTCAGTACCGGCGTCTGCCAGTCCAGCGACCAGGCCGGCACCCTGGAACACCTGATCCACGAGGCCGACCAGGCCCTGTACCGCGCCAAGCACGAGGGCCGCGACCGGGTGGTGCACGCGAGCGGCGGCGACGGGCCGGCGCGGGCACCCGGCGGGCTGGTGGTGGTGGGCAGCGGCATCGACTTCGGCCGCCACATCAGCGAGCGCTGCCTGTCGGAGATCCGCGAGGCCGACGTGGTGCTGTGCCTGGTCGACCCGTTCTCGCTGGGCATGATCCGCGACTTCCGCCCCGATGCGATCCACCTGGGCGTGCACTACGCCGAGGGCAAGGACCGGCGCGAGACCTATCGCGAGATGGACGCGGCCATCATGGAGCAGGTGCGCGCCGGCAAGCGCGTCTGCGCGGTGTTCTACGGACATCCGGGCGTGTTCGCCGACGTGCCGCATGCAGTGGTGCGCAAGGCTCGCGCCGAAGGGTTCCATGCGCGCATGGAGCCGGGCATCTCGGCCGAAGCCTGCCTGTACGCGGACCTCGGCATCGACCCGGGCCGGCACGGCGTCCAGTCGATGGAGGCCACGCACTTCATGGTCTACGGGCGCGCGCCCGACAGCGCGGGCCTGGTGCTGCTGTGGCAGGTCGCGCTGGCGGGCGACCTGAGCTGTTCGCGCTTCCACGCCGAACGCAGTGGCCTGCAGGCGCTGGTGGACCGCCTCCGGCTCTGGTACCCCGACGACCACGAAGTGATCCTGTACGAGGCCGCGCGCCTGCCGATCGAGACGCCGCGCGCCGAGCGGCTGGCGTTGCGCGATCTTCCGCTCGCGCAGTACCAGGAGTACACCACGCTGGTAATCCCGCCCCTGGCGCAGGGACGCGAGGCCGATGTCTCCGCGGATGCAGCGCCGCCTGCGCAGGCGGCGGATCGCGGCTGAAGGCGCAGCCGTCGTCGCTGCCTTGACGCGGCGATCTCGCAGCATTCACGGCCCGGCCGCGAAGATCGGATTCCCCGCGCGATGGAGAACCGCGATGACCGATGCCCGTGAACACCTCCTCGACTGGCTCCGCGACGCACACGCGATGGAGCAACAGGCCGAACAGATGCTCAAGGCACAGGCCGCGCGGATCGAGAACTATCCCAAGCTCAAGGCCAGGATCGAACAGCACATCGAGGAGACCCTCGGCCAGCAGCAGCTGCTCGAGGGCTGCATCCAGCGCCTGGGCAGCTCGCCGTCCGCGGTGAAGGACACCCTGGGCAAGGTCATGGCCATGGGCCAGGCGGTCGGCGGCATGATGGCCTCGGACGAGATCGTCAAGGGTTCGATGGCCAGCTATGTGTTCGAGCACATGGAGATCGCGTCCTACCGCGCCCTGATCGCCGCGGCGCAGGCGGTGGGCGACATGGAAACGCAGCGCGCCTGCGAACAGATCCTGGGCCAGGAAGAGGCGATGGCGCAGTGGCTGCAGGACCACCTCGCCGAGGTGACGCAGCAGTTCCTGGTGCGTGACGAGACGCCCGGCGTCACCGCGCGCAAGTAGACGGCACGGCAGTGCGCGTCCGCCGCCCGGCGGCGGATGCGCCGGGACGTGCGCGACGCGTCCGCCAACATCCGGGGAGGCCGCCATGGCGCGCGCGAAGACCCTCAAACTCGCCACCTTCAACGTCAACGGCATCGGCGCGCGGCTGCCGCACCTGCTGGCGTGGCTGGAACGCGAGCAGCCCGACATCGTCGCCCTGCAGGAACTCAAGGCGACCGACGCGGCGTTCCCCGCGGACGCGATCGAGCAGGCCGGCTACGGCGCGATCTGGCTGGGCGAACGCTCATGGAACGGTGTCGCGCTGCTGGGCCGCGGCACGGTCCCGGTGGAGAGCCGGCGCGGGCTGCCGGGCGCCAGCGACGACCGCCAGAGCCGCTACCTCGAAGCAGCGATCCACGGGGTGCTCGTGGCGGGCCTGTACCTGCCCAACGGCAATCCCCAGCCCGGCCCCAAGTTCGACTACAAGCTCAAGTGGATGGACCGGCTGCGCAGGCACGCGCAGGCCCTGGTCGACCTGCCGCACCCGGTGGCGCTGATCGGGGACTTCAACGTGATCCCGACCGATGAGGACATCTACGATCCGAAATCGTGGCGCAAGGATGCGTTGCTGCAGCCGGAGGTCCGCGAGCGCTACCGGCAGTTGCTCGCCCAGGGCTGGACCGATGCGCTGCGCCACACCCACGGCGACCAGCGCATCTACACCTTCTGGGATTACTTCCGCCAGCACGCCGAACGCGATCGCGGATTGCGCATCGACCACCTGCTGCTCAATCCGGTGCTGGCCAGGCGGCTGGTGGATGCGGGCGTCGACCGCTGGGTGCGGCTGCAGGACAAGGCCAGCGACCACGCGCCGACTTGGGTCCAGGTGCGTGCCGCAGCCGCGCGCAAGCGTGCCGCCAGGCGCGCGGGCTGAGCGCCTTCGCTCACGCACGCGCGACATGCGCCGCGTTAGGAAGACAGGACGGCATCGCACCAGGCGGCGTGGACGGCGGCGGTCGCATCCGATCGCGGCTCGCGTCTCCCGGTGTGGGGCGGGGCAGCCCGCCGCCGCCAGCCTCCAGGAACACGACGCCATGCGACCCGATCCAATCCATGCCAACCGCCGGTCGGTGCCCGCCACGCACGGCACCGGTGCCTGCGCGGGCAGGGGACGGCCGTGACCCTCGAGGACTACCGCCGCAAACGCCGCTTCGACCGCACCCGCGAACCCGAACCCGGCAAGCCGCCACCGGCCGGCAAGCGGCCGATCTTCGTCGTGCAGCTGCACCACGCCAGCCGCCGCCACTATGACTTCCGGCTGCAGGTGGGCGATGCGCTGCGCAGCTGGGCGGTGCCCAAGGGGCCCAGCTACGATCCTGCGGTCAAGCGCATGGCGGTGGAGGTGGAAGACCATCCGCTCGACTACGCCTCGTTCGAAGGCGAGATCCCGCGCGAGGAATATGGCGGCGGCCACGTGGCGCGGTTCGACCACGGGGTGTGGACCACGGACGGCGATCCGGAGACGCAGCTGGCCAAGGGCCACCTGCGCTTCGAACTGTTCGGGCGCAAGCTCAAGGGCGGCTGGCACCTGGTGCGATCGGGCAAGCCGGCGCGACAGCCGCAGTGGCTGCTGTTCAAGGATCGCGACGACTACGCCGGCGACCTGGAAGCGGACGACCTGCTGGCCGACGTCGCCAGCGCCCCGGCCGCGGACATCAAGCGCGCCGGGGCGGGCAAGGCCGCGCGCAGGAAACTGGCCGAGGTGCCGGTGCGCAAGGCGCGGCGCAAGGACTGGTCGCGCAAGGCGCTGAAGCTGTCCGGGGCGGCCAGGGCGCCGGCGCCCCCGGGGCCCTTCGAGCCGCAGCTGGCCAAGCTCGGCGACGCGCCGCCCAGGGGCGAACAGTGGATCCACGAACTCAAGTGGGACGGCTACCGCATCGTCGTCACGATCGCCGACAGGCGGGTAAGGCTCTGGTCGCGCAACGCGCTGGAGTGGACCGACAAGCTGCCCGACATCCGCGAGGCCATCGAGGCCCTGGGCCTGCGGTCGGGTGCGCTGGACGGCGAGTTGCTCGCAGGCAGCGGCACCCGCGACGATTTCAACCTGCTGCAGGCCACGCTGTCGGGCGAACGGCAGGGGCGGCTGGCGCTGGCGTTGTTCGACCTGCTGCACGTGGATGGCGTCGACATCAGCGCGGCGCCGCTGCTCGAGCGCAAGGCGCTGCTGGAAGAACTGCTCGACGGCGCGCCTGCGCAGCTGGCCTACAGCTCGCACATCGTGGGCGATGGTGAAGCGGCCTACCGGCTTGCCGGCGAGCGCGACTTCGAAGGCATCATTTCCAAGCGTGGCGATCGTCCGTACCACGGCGGCCGCAGCGACGACTGGCGCAAGACCAAGCAGCTGGCCAGCGACGAGTTCGCGGTCGTCGGCTACACCGCCCCCAAGGGCAGCCGCACGGGCTTCGGCTCGCTCCTGCTGGCCAAGCCCGACCCCGAGCACGGCTGGCGCTACGTCGGCCGCGTCGGCAGCGGCTTCAACGACGCACTGATGCGCGAGGTGAGCGCCCGGCTGCGCGGCGGCGGTCGCAAGGCCACCGCCTTCGTCGGCACCACCGACACCGACCTGCGCAGCGCGACCTGGTTCGCGCCGCGTTTCGTCGTGGAAGTGAATTTCCGCGGCATCGGCCGCCAGGCGCTCCTGCGCCAGCCCTCGCTCAAGGCGGTGCGCTGGGACAAGGACATCGGCGACCTGGCCGACAGCGACCGCGATTCCACCAGCACCCGGGTCACCGACATGGCAGAGGCCAGCAGCAAACGCAGCACGTCCAGGACCGGCGGCGCGAAGGCGCGCACGGGCGCGGCCAAGGTCGCCGCGAAGAAGGCGACGAAGAAGCCGGCGAATGCGAGCAGGGGCGCGAAGCGCGGCAAGGACGCCAGCGACCTGCCGACGCTGTCGAGCCCCGAGAAGATCGTCTTTCCCGACGCAGGCATCACCAAGCAGGACGTGTGGGACTACTACATCGCGGTGATGGACCACCTGCTGCCGGAGATCGTCGGCCGGCCGCTGTCGGTCATCCGCTGTCCCGGCGGCACCGGCCAGGCCTGCTTTTTCCAGAAGCACCTCACCGCCGGCCTGGAGCGCGTGTCCACCGTGCGGCTGAAGGAAGAGAGCGGCCGCAACGCGGACTACCTGGTGGTCGAGGACGAAGCGGGACTGATGGAGCTGGTGCAGTTCAACACGCTCGAGTTCCATCCCTGGGGCGCGCATGCGGCCGATCCGGACGTCGCCGACCGGGTGGTGTTCGACCTGGATCCGGGCGAGGGCGTGCCATTCTCCGAGGTCAAGAAGGCCGCCGCCGACATCCGCAAGCTGCTCGAGCAGCTGGAACTCGTGTCGTTCCTGCGCGCCTCCGGCGGCATGGGTCTGCACGTGGTGGTGCCGCTCAATCCCGGCTGCGACTGGGACCTGACCAAGCGCTTCGCCCGCGGCTTCGCCGAGACGCTGGCGCAGTCGCAGCCGGACCGCTTCCTGGCCACCGCCACCAAGAGCAAGCGCAGCAAGCGGATCTTCATCGACTACCTGCGCAACGGCCGCGGCGCCACGGCCGTGGCCTCGTACTCGCTGCGCGGGCGGCCGGGCGCGCCGGTGGCCATGCCACTGGCCTGGCGCGAGCTGTCGAAGCTGCCGGCGGCCAGCGCCTTCACCATCAAGGACGTGCCGGCCAGGCTCCGGCGCCGGCGCAAGGATCCCTGGGAAGACATCGACCGCATCCGCCAGAACCTCGCCCGCTGGGCGAAGGACGCCTGACCCATCCGGACGGAGACCGACATGCACAGCCGCACGCCACTGCCCCTCGCCATGCTGGCCGCACTCGCGCTCGGCGCCTGTGGCGGCAGCGACACCGAGTCCGGCGTGGACGCGCCCGGCGACAGCGAAACCCCGATGACGCGCGCGCTCGATGCCGGCGCAGCCGCGCTGCAGGACAAGCCGCCGATCGACGCGCTCAACGCCTATCTGGACGGGTTCCACTTCTACAACGGCCGCATGGACGCGCAGATGGAAGCGCACCACTACTGCGCGGTGCTCAACGACGACCTGATCCAGTGCGTGATCTTCGACGGCAGCGTGCGCGAGGCCAAGATCATGGGCGTGGAGTACATCGTCAGCGGCGAACTGTTCGCGGGGCTGCCGGCGGAAGAGAAGGCCCTGTGGCACAGCCACGTGCACGAGGTGAAGTCGGGCACGCTGGTGGCGCCCGGCCTGCCGGGGGTGGCCGAACACGCGCTGATGCAGAAGCTGGTCGGCACCTACGGCAAGACCTGGCACACCTGGCATACCGACCAGGACCTCGAGCTGCCCTACGGCGTGCCGCAGCTGATGATGGGTTTCACCGCCGACGGACAGGCGGATCCGGCCATGATCGCCGCGCGCGACGAGCGCCTGGGCATCGGCAGCGCCGACAGGCGCCGCGACCGCGAAGACATCCCGGCGCCGCCCATCGATCCAGGCGCCGACGCCTGGCAGCGCGGCCACGTCTACCAGGTGCCGGATCCGACCGGACATGCGCACCCGCCGGCGGAGGCGCAACAGGGCGGGGAGGCGCCGGAGCGCAACGCGGACTCTGACGGCACGGCGCCCGCGCAGGGCGGGGACGCGACGCGCGACGATGCGACCGGCGGGTAACGCGGGTCTTCGGAGGTCGCCAGCCACGGCCAGCGGTGCTAACTTCTGATAGCGCTAACATGCGGTGGCTGTGCCGCATGTCCGAACGTCGCCGCTGTCCCTGGGAGGGAACTGCATGCCGCTGTCCATCAACGCGCCTGTCGCGCGTTCGTGTCGCCCGTCGCGGGTTGTCGCGATCCTGATCCTGCTTGCCGCGCTGCCGCTGGCCGCGCTGGCGCAACCTTCCGGCGGGCCCTACGGCCCGATCCCGCAGTCCTATGCGGTGCCGACCGAAGGCACCGTGCACTACGTCGCCCCGGACGGCGACGCGGCCGCACCGGGCAGTTCGCCCGAGCGGCCCACCACGCTGGAGGCGGCCATCGCCCGCGTGGTCACCGGCGACAGCTTCGTGCTGCGCGGCGGCACCTACCGCACCGGCGGCCTGCAGCTCAACCAGGGCATCGTGATGCAGCCCTATCTCGACGAACGCCCGGTGCTGAAGGGCACGCGGGTGGCGAGCGGATGGGAGGCGCTGCGCGACAACGTCTGGCGCACGAAGTGGGACCGCCTGTTCCCGGCGCAGCCGCTGGCCTGGTGGCGCGTCGAGCGCGAGGGCATGCGCACGCCGCTGCACCGCTTCAACAACGACATGGTCTTCGTCGACGGCCGGCCGCTGCTCTCGCAGGGCTGGGCCGGCGACCTCGGCGAGGACGGCTACTACATCGACTACGAGCGCGGCTACGTCTACATCGGCGTGGATCCGGCCAAGCACGAGATCGAGATCACCGCGCACGACATCGCCCTGCACCGGCCCTCGCGCGAGGTGCACGGCAAGCCGTCCGACGGCAAGGGCCCGACCATCCGCGGCCTGACCTTCACCCAGTACGCCTTCCGCGCCATCGACATCGAGGGCAAGAAGCCGTCGACCGGCCCGAACGACGAGCCGACCGACGATCCTGTGGGTATCTCCGATCCGTCGCAGCACGGCAAGGAAGTGGTCGGCACCACCCTCGACAACGTCACCATCAGCCACACCTCGCGCGTGGCGGGCTACTTCCGCGGCGACGGGCTGACGATCCGCAACTCGCTGGTCAGCGACACCGGCACCGAGGGCATCTACGTGATCGGCTCCTCGGACGTACTGCTCGAGCGCAACATCATCCGCCGCAACAACGTCGAGCAGCTGACCGGCTATTTCCCGGCGGCGGTGAAGATCTTCAACCAGTCCTGGCGCGTGGTGGTGCGCGACAACCTGGTGATCGAGCATCCGCACTCCAACGGCGTCTGGTACGACGTGGGCAATGTCGAGGGCGTGTTCGCCAACAACCACGTCGAGGGCACGCTGATCGGCCTGTTCTTCGAGATCTCCAAGGGCGTGGTGGTGGCCGGCAACGTGTTCGTCGACAACCAGCAGGGTATCCGCGTGCTCAACAGCTCCGGAGCGCGGGTCTACCACAACACCTTCCTCGACTCGCCGGTCATGTTCGACCGCGACGAGCGCAGCGCACGCGACGACCACTTCGGCTGGCATCCGCAGACCGGGCCGGACGTGGACGAGCGCGAGGGCCACGTGTTCGAGGGCAACCTGCTGGTCGGCGGCGAAGGCTTCACCGATGCGCTGCTGCACTTCGACCAGAAGGCCAGCCAGTGCGGCACGCTGACCCGGCCGATGGCCACGCGCGTGGACGGCAATGCCTACGTGCGCGGTCCGTCCGTCGAACCGCTGGTGACCTGGAGCCCGGTCCCCGGCCGGGACTGCCTGGCGCGCTACGACGATCTCGCCGCATTCCGCAAGGGCGCGGGCGTGGAGGCGCATGGCGTCGCGCTGGTGCCCTGGCACGGCAGCGTGTTCCGCAGCGTCGACCTGCGCCATTTCCAACTGGCGCGCCAGTTCGAGGGACTGCAGCCTGCCGCGGTGCCGGAGGAGGCGCGCAAGGTACTCGGCTGGAGCGGCGCTGCGCTGCCGGGTGCCTGGCCGACCGCGTTCCAGCACGCCGGCCACTGACCTCGGGAATCCGGCCGTCCCCGTCGCGCCGGCGGGGACGGCCGTTGTCGCAAACGCCTCACGTCGGTGCGACATCGCCTCTGGGACCATGCGCGCACGCAGCAAGGCAAGGGTTCGAGGGCGATGTCCGACATTCCGGTCACCGGTGAAGTCTCCAACAGCAAGCTGGCCGCGGTCTTCGACGGCCGGCGCGCCGCGCAGGATGCGGCGGCCGCGCTGTGCCGGGAGCTGGACGTCGCGACCTCGCAGGTCAAGCTGATCGCGCCCGGTTCGGCCGACGTGGACATCAAGCTCGAGCCGGAAGGCGGCGGCATCTGGCGCACGATCATCCTCGCCCACATGTGGCTGGGCATCTGGGGCGCGGTGCTGGGCCTGGTGGCGTTCGGGCTGCTGTACTGGGGCGGTGTGCCGTTCATCGTGCAGTCGCCGGTGGCGGCGTTGCTCGTGCTGCTGTTCTTCGGCGCGACAGCGGGGCTGCTGCTGGGCGGGCTGGTCTCGCTGCGCCCGGACCACGACCGCTACATCCAGGCCACCCACGACGCGATGGAAGAGGGCCGCACCACGGTGGTGGTGCACGCGCTGAGCCATGAGCAGCGCACCCGCGCGGCGGAGTTCCTGTCCGCGCGCGGCGCCGACGTCACCCAGACCCTGTAACGGCGCGGCGTGCGCGGCGGCCAGGCTGCGGCCGGGGCTACCGTGGGCCATTGCCGCCGCGGATCGCCCATGCCCACGCCACAGCGCGACCCGTATCCGGATGCACTGCGCGCCGGCGCGCTGCTGGTGGTGGTGTTCGGACACTGGATCGCGACCCTGCCGCGGCTGTCGGACGGCCGCCTGGTCGGCACCGACCACCTGCTGGCCGCCTGGGATGCGGCCGGCATGCTGACCTGGCTGGTGCAGGTAGTGCCGCTGTTCGTCTTCGTCTCCGCCGCGGTCAGTACCGACGGCGTGGCGCGGCGCATGGCCAGCGACGGACAACGGACCTGGTGGGCTGCGCGCGCGCTGTCGCTGGCGCGGCCGACGGTGACCTACCTGGCGGTGCTCGTTGCGCTGGCGCTGCTCGGGCTGCTGTCCGGCGGGCGCCTGCTGGGCGTGTTCGACCAGTCGCTGACCATCCACCTGTGGTTCCTGCTGATGCTGCTCACGGTGCAGGCGCTGCTGCCGTGGTGCCTGCGGCTGGATGCGCGCTTCGGCGCCGCGACGGTGCTGGTGCTGGTGCTGGCCGCGGCTGGGCTGGACCTGGTCCGCGCCGACGCAAGCTCGCTGCAGGACCTGCGCGGACTCGGCGCGCGGGTGGCCGAGCGGCCCGCCGGCATCGCCTGGCTGAACATGCTGCTGGTCTGGCTGATTCCGCAGCAGCTGGGCATCGCCTGGAAGCGCGGCCGCTTCGGCGGGGTCGGTGCCGGGGCCGGCTTCCTGCTGCTGGGCGCGGGCTGGCTGCTGCTGGCGATGGGCAGCGGCTACCCGGTGGCGATGGTGGGCGTGGCGCTGGCGGGCAACAACATGCTGCCGCCCACGCTCGCGCTGGTCGGGGTGATGTGGCTGCAGGTCGGCGCGGTCCTGCTGTTCGAACCGCTGGCCCGGCGCCTGCTGGCGGGCCACGCGCCGGCACGGGCGATCGCGATGCTGGGCGCGCTGGGCATGCCGCTGTACCTGTGGCACAAGCCGGCCGAGCTGCCGGCGGCGTGGCTGGGCGAACGGCTCGGCGCGCCGATCGACGCGGGGCTGCCGGGCGACCCCGGCTTCTGGCTGGGACGCGCCTGCTGGATCGGGCTGTGCCTGCTGATGGTCGCGCCGGTGATCGCGGCGGTGCTGCGTTTCGAACTGCGCCGCGCCCGCGAGGTACCGGCCGTGGACGCGATGGGGCGCATCGTCGTCGGCGGCATCGCCCTGTATGCCGGCCTGGCCGCGGCACTGGCCTGGGGCGTGTGGCCAGGGGCGGTGATCGGCCTGCCGGCGGTGCTGCTGGCCTCTTGGCAGTTGCGCCGGCGCGGTGCGGATCCGACAGGCGAGGGCAACGTCGATGCGGCCTAGCCACGCGCTCGCCTGCGCGCTCGTTGCCTGCCTGCTGCTGGCGCTGGTCGCGTGCCGCTCGCTGACACCCGCGCCCGCGCCGCTGCGGGTGATGACGCTCAACGTGCGCCTGCCGCTGGACGCCGATGGCCCCGACCGCTGGGCGCTGCGCCGCGACGCGATGGCGCGGCTGGTCGATGACACCGCGCCAGACCTGCTCGGCACCCAGGAGCTGATGCGCATCCAGGCGGACGAGCTGGCCGCGCGCCTGCCGGACTATGGCTGGTTCGGCGTAGGACGCCGTGGCGGCGACCAGGACGAGCACATGGGCGTGTTCTATCGCCGCGACACGATGCGCCTGGTCGAATCGGGCCACTTCTGGCTGTCGTCGACACCGGAGCAGCCCGGCAGCATCAGCTGGGGCCATCCGTATCCGCGCATGGTCAGCTGGGGCCTGTTCGAGCGGCGCGCCGACGGCCTGCGCCTGCACCTGCTCAACACCCACCTGCCGTATCGGCCGGAGGATGGCGACGCGCGCCTGCGTGGCGCCGCGTTGATCCTGCAGCGGCTGGCGACGTTCGACGACGGCCCGGCGATCGTGCTGGGCGATTTCAACGACGTGCCTCGCAGCGCCGTGCACCGGCGGCTGACCGGCGTGCTGCACGACGCCTGGGAGCAGGCCCCGCGACGCGAGGGGCCCGCCGGCACCTTCCACGGCTTCAGCGGCGTCGCGGGTGCGCGCATCGACTGGATCCTGTACCGCGGCCTGCAGCCGCGCACCGCGCGCACGCTGGCCAGGCCGGTGGATGGCCGGCAGGTGTCGGACCATTTTCCGGTCTTCGTGGAGTTCGACGCCCCGGTCGCGGACTGAACCGCGCCGCGACTCAGGCCGCCGCCACCTGGTTGCGGCCGGCGTCCTTGGCGCGATAGAGCGCCGCGTCCGCGGCACGTACCCAGGCATCGAGACTGTCGTAGCGGTCGTCCGCCTGGGCGACGCCGATGCTGAGCGTGCAGCGCAGCGCGGGGTCTACGTCGAAGGCCTGGCGCTCGGCTTCCGCGCGGATGCGCTCGGCCACCTCGACGGCCCGCGCCCGGTCGGCGTCCACCAGCAGCACCGCGAACTCGTCACCGCCGTAGCGGGCGGGCAGGTCGGCGCCTCGTACGTTCCTGCGCAGCACCGCGGCGATGCGTTTGAGCACGACGTCGCCCACGCCGTGGCCGTAGCGATCGTTGATGGTCTTGAAGCGGTCGATGTCGAGCAGCAGCAGCGAAGCGGGACGGCCGCTGTGCCGGAAATGCGCCAATTCCGCCGCCGCCATCTCCTCGAAGTAGGGCCGGTTGGGCACCTGCACGGTGCGGTCGGTGCGGTTGAGGCGCTGCAGCTCGCGCTTCTGGTCGGCAATCCTGCGGCCAAGCCGGTAGGTGACCAGATTCAACGCCACCGGGTAGACCAGCAGCAGCGGCACCGACAGCAGCTGGGTGCGGAGCGAACTCGCAGGCTCGAACGGGAATCCCAGCAGGCTCCAGGCGAGCAGGAAGCCGATCGAGAGCGCGATCGTCGAGCGGCGCAGCAGGGGCCATCCGCCGGCCGCGATCTTGTCCGCCGTCGCGACCGTGGTGAACAACACCGTCGGCACCGCGCTGACCGCCATCATCGCGATCCAGAGGCCCGAGGCGGCCGAGTCCAGGACCAGGAAGCGGAACTGCGTGGCGACCGGGTCGCGCGCACGCAGGCTGAGGCAGTAGGCGAGCTGCGGCCAGGCGAGTGCGTTCAGCGCGAGCAGGGCCCAGAACAGTGGATGCGCGTCGCGCTCGGCCAGCACCGAGCCGATCGGCAGCGCGCACAGCAACGTCCCCAGCATGCGCATGCCGTGGATGCGCCGGATGAACCGCCGGCTGCGGCTGCACTGCTGTCTGGTCGGGGGCTGCGCCATCTACGGAATCACATCGTCGGGATCTTCATCGCCTCGTCGATTCCGGTAACGGCCGCATCGCCTGCATCTGGAGGACCGGCTGAACCGACGGTTCACCTGGCGCATGCGAACGCCCCGGATCCGGGCTGCGCGCGTTTGCGCCCACCGCATCCAGCCGCTAAGGTGGACCGCGTTCGCCCTGCACCGTGACTGTTCCGGTGTCCCTCGCGAACCCCTCCCGTTTCTTCACACCGTCCAAGGAGACCCTCCATGGAGATTGCCGCCGCGCGCGTTGCGAGCATCCACTACACCCTGACCGGCGATGACGGCCGGATCATCGACCAGTCCTCCGAATCCCGTCCGCTGCGCTATTTCCACGGCGCCGGCAACATCATCCCGGGCCTGGAAAAGGCGCTGGCCGGCAAGCAGGCCGGCGACGCGCTGCAGGTCGACGTGCGTCCCGAGGAGGCCTATGGCGTCCGCAACGAAGGCATGGTCCAGGTGCTGCCGCGCGAAGCGTTCAAGGGCGTGGACAAGGTCGAGCCGGGCATGCAGTTCGAGGCGAGCGGCGAGCGTGGACCGCTGCTGGTGACCGTGGTCGAAGTGGCCGGCGATACCGTGCGCATCGACGGCAACCATCCGCTGGCCGGGCAGACCCTGCACTTCGACGTCCGCGTGCTCGACGTGCGCGAATCGACCGAGGAAGAGAAGCAGTCCGGGCG
>JAEWZE010000300.1 GCA_023395465.1 Pseudomonadota bacterium | reverse complement strand
CAGCAGCCCGGCCACGCCGAAATGCGCGGACGAGCGCAGGATCGCCCCGAGGTTGTGCGGGTTGCCCACGCCATCCAGCCACAGCGCGCAGCACGGCCCCTCCGGCAGCGACGCCAGCCAGTCGGCCAGCGACTGCGGCGCTTCGCGCAGCACGTCGGCCACGATGCCCTCGTGATGCGTGCTGGCGGACAGGCGGCGCAGCTCCTCGACGTCCTCGACCACGCGGTAGCCGATCCGGTTGGCCACGCACCACTTCAGCATCGGCTGCAGCTGCGGGATGCGCTCGGGCGCGAGATAGAGCTTGCGGATCGCCTGTGGACGACGAGCGAACACCGCCCGCACCGCGTTCATACCGTGCAGCCGCAGTTCCGTGCCGCGCACGGATGCGGCCGCGGCGTCGCCGTCGGCGCGACCGGCGTCGCGGGGTGGGCGCGATTCGCGGGCGGGTCCGGCCGTGTCGCGGCCGCGCGCGCCCCAGGGCGTGTCCCTGCCGGGGCCGGGCGGCGGTGGACGCCTGGCCATCTCAGTCGCGCCTGCGCCAGAAGTCGGCATTGCGGATGCCGAGCGCGTCCGGATCGAAAGTGGGGTCGAGGCCCTCCTTCTTCTGCCGCTCGTAGTCGCGCAGCGCCACCAGCGCCGGCCTCTGCAGGATCAGTATCGCCACGATGTTGAGCCACGCCATCATGCCCACGCCGATGTCGCCCAGGGTCCAGGCCATCTCCGCGCTGCGGACCGAACCGAAGGTCACCGCGGCCAGGATCGCCAGGCGCAGGACGAACGTGGTCCACGGCCGGTGCACCTTGCGGTTGATGTAGGCCACGTTGGTCTCGGCCATGTAGTAGTAGGCCAGGATCGTGGTGAAGGCGAAGAACAGCAGCGCCATCGCCACGAACGCACCACCGTAGCCGGGCAGCACGCTTTCGATCGCATGCTGGGTATAGCCGGGGCCGACCTCGATCGCGGGCAATGCCTCGAACAGGCGCCCGCCCTTCGGATCGTTGACGTTGTACATGCCGGTGGAGAGGATCATGAACGCGGTCGCGCTGCACACCAGCAGCGTGTCCACGTAGACCGAGAAGGCCTGCACGTAGCCCTGCTTGGCCGGGTGCGAGACTTCCGCCGCCGCTGCCGCGTGCGGCCCGGTACCCTGCCCTGCCTCGTTGGAGTAGATGCCGCGCTTGACGCCCCATTCGATGGCCAGGCCCAGCACCGCGCCGAAGGCCGCCTCCATCCCGAACGCGCTCCTGAACACCAGCGCGAACATCGCCGGGATCTGCGCGTAGTTGAGGAACATGATCACCAGCGCGACCAGGATGTAGGCCAGCGCCATGAACGGCACGACCACCTGCGCGAACGCGGCGATGCGCTTCACGCCGCCGAAGATGATGAAGCCCAGCGCCACCACCAGCAGGGTGGCGGTCACCGTGGGCGGGATGCTCCAGGCGTTGTACATGCTTGCCGCAATGCCGTTGGCCTGCACGCCGGGCAGCAGGAAGCCGGTCGCCACCACGGTCACCACGGCGAACAGCCAGGCATACCAGCGCTGGCCCATCGCCTTTTCGATGTAGTACGCGGGACCGCCGCGGTACTGTCCCTTGTCGTCGGCTTCCTTGTAGATCTGGCCGAGCGTCGACTCGACGTAGGCGGTCGAGGCGCCGAGGAAGGCCACCACCCACATCCAGAACACCGCACCGGGACCGCCGAAGTAGATCGCCGTCGCGACGCCGGCGATGTTGCCGATGCCCACGCGCCCGGACAGCGACAGCGCCAGGGCCTGGAACGGCGACACGCCCGCCGCCGACTTCTCGCCGGTGAGCATCAGCCGGACCATCTCGCGTGCGCCGCGGACCTGCAGGAAACGCGTGCGGATCGAGAAGTACAGCCCCGCGCCCAGGCACAGCGCGATCAGCGCCTTGCTCCAGATGATGCCGTTCACCCAGCCGAGAAATGCTTCCACGGAATTCTGTCCTCCGGTCGGTTCGACGCTCCGGCCGGGACGGCGGGCGCACGGAAGGCCGCACGATAACTGATTTCCGCGCGGCCACGCCCCTGCCATGGGCAATGCGCCGGGCCAGCCCGGCGGTGCGTGCGGCCATCCGGCGCACCGGAAGATGGCGGCCAGCGCCGCGAATGCGTGTGCCATTGTCGCCGCGCCGGCCGCACGATCAGCCGTCCCGGTCGCGGATCCTGGCGAACATCCGCAGGTCATGTATGCGACCGTGCTTGCACACCGCGCGGCGCAGCACGCCTTCCTCGACGAAGCCGTTCTTCGCCAGCACCCGCGCCGAGGCCAGGTTGAAATCGAGCACCGCGGCCTGCAGCCGCTGCAGCGACAGCGCCTCCATCAGCCACGGCGCGTAGGCCGCCACGACCTGCGTCATCAGCCCACGGCCCCAGTGTGCGTGCCCGAGCCAGTAGCCGAATTCGGCGCCCACGCTGCGCTCGCCGGCGAAGGGACGCGCGCCGATGCCGCCGCAGGCTTCGCCGTCGACCTCGATTGCGAACACCGGGTCCGACAGGTCGATCACCGCGCCGGAGAGGAAGGCCACGCCATCGTCGTGCGTATACGGATACGGGAACCGGTCGCTGAGGCCGGGTGCGATGCGCGCGTCGCCGGCATGGCGGACCAGTGCGTCCAGGTCGTCGCTGCGCCACGGCCGCAGGCGGACGCCCGGGCCCACGGGCAGGATCAGCGCGTGCCACGACATGGGTCGCCCGTTCCTCCGCGAAAATGGCGCGGTGCGCCGTGCCCCGGATCCTCGCACAGCCCCGCCGGCGCGGGAACCGGACCGATGCTGCGTCCGGTTCCGCCCGGCGACCAGGCTTCAGGCGTGCCCGCTCACGGGCGCCGTGTCGGCCTCGAGCTGTTCGAGCTGGCGGGCCAGCGCGTCGGGCGAACGCGTGAACGGCGCGAGCAGCGCGTAGAACGCGGGCACCACGAACAGCGACAACAGGGTCGCGAACGACACGCCGAAGATGATGACCACGCCGATCGTGGCGCGGCTGGCGGAACCTGGTCCGCCGGCGACCACCAGCGGCACCGCACCCATCACCGTCGCCGCCGAGGTCATCAGGATCGGGCGCAGGCGCACCGCCGACGATTCGGCGATGGCTTCGCGCACGCTCATGCCTTCGTCGCGCAGCTGGTTGGCGAACTCCACGATCAGGATGCCGTTCTTCGCCGCCAGGCCGACCAGCATCACGATGCCGATCTGGCTGAACAGGTTGAGCGTGCCGCCGGTCGCCCACAGTCCGATCAGTGCGCCCAGCACCGCCAGCGGCACGGTGAGCATGATCACCAGCGGGTGGATGAAGCTCTCGAACTGCGCGGCCAGCACCAGGTACACGATCAGCAGCGCCATCGCGAAGGTCACCAGCACCGCGCCGCCGGCGCGCTGGTACTCTCGGGTCTCGCCCTTCCAGTCGATCTGCGCGTAGTCGGGGAGCTCCTCGTCGACGACCTGGCGCGTCCACTCGATCGCCTCGCCCATGCTGTAGCCGGGCGCCAGGCCCGCGCTGATGGTGATGGCGCGCAGGCGGTTGAAGCGGTTGAAACTGCCGGGCTCGGCGATCTCCTCGAGCGTGACCAGGCTGGACATCGGCACCAGCCCACCGTCGCCGCCGCGCACGTAGGTGTTGGCGAGGTCCGCCGGCGTCATCCGCGACTCGCGCCCCGCCTGCACCACCACCTCGTACTCCTCGCCGTTGTCGACGTAGGTGGTCACGCGGCGCGACCCCATCATCGTCTCCAGGGTGCGGCCGATCGCGGTCACCGACACGCCCAGGTCGGCGGCGCGCGCGCGGTCGATCTGCACGCGCATCTGCGGGCGCGTTTCCTTGTAGTCCGAATCCGGATCCTGGATGCCGGGATTGGACTCCATGCGCTCCAGCACGCGGTCGCGCCACTGCGCCAGTTCCGCGTAGTCGGGTCCGCCCAGCACCAGCTGGTAGCGCTGGCCGCGGCTGCCGACCAGGCCGCCCGGCACGCTGGCGCGGACCTGCACGCCCGGCAGCTCGGCGAACTGGCGCCGCAGCCCGGAGACCACCTCGTCGGTGCTCTGCTGGCGCACGCCCCAGTCCTCCAGGAAGATGATCACCTGGCCGGTGTGCATCTCCTCGCTGCCGCCCCAGCCGCGCGGCACGCGCGAGTTGGCGCGCTGGATCGGCTTGCCCTCGCCGACCTGGTCGAGGACGATCTTCTCGACCTGCTGCACCTGGTCGACGGTGTAGTCGAAGCCCGCGCCCTCGGGCCCGTCGACCATCACGAAGAAGCGGCCGCGATCCTCCGCGGGCGCCAGCTCGCTGGGCACGCGCAGGAACAGCAGCGCCGCGACGACGCCGAACATCGCCATCGCCGCCAGCACCAGCGCCAGCAGGCGGCTGCCCGGCAGCGCCACCAGCCGCGACACGCGGCGCCCGTAGCCCGCGCTCACTCGCGCCAGCTGCCGGTTCATCCAGGCGTTGAAACCGGTGACCTTGCCGTGCGGGCGCAGCAGCTTGGAACACATCATCGGCGTGAGCGTGAGCGCGACGAACGCCGACAGCGCCACCGCACCGGCCAGCGCCACCGACAGCTCGCGGAACAGCCGCCCGGTGTTGCCGTCCATGAAGCCCACCGGCAGGAACACCGCCACCAGCACCGCGGTGGTCGCGATCACCGCGAACGCGACCTGCGCGGTGCCGCGCCGCGCCGCCACCAGCGGCGGTTCGCCCAGGTCGACGCGGCGCTGCGCGTTCTCCAGCACGATGATCGCGTCGTCCACCACCAGGCCGATGCACAGCACCAGCGCCAGCAGGGTGAGCAGGTTGATCGAGAACCCGAACGCGTACAGCGCGATGAAGGCCGCGATCAGGCACACCGGCACCGTCACCGCCGGGATCAGCGCCGCGCGCAGGCTGCCCAGGAACAGCCAGATCACCAGGAACACCAGCGCCATCGCCTCGCCCAGCGTCCAGTACACGCGCTTGATCGAGGCGTCGATGAAGGTGGTGCCGTCGTAGGCGACGAAGATGTCGGTGCCTTCGGGCAGCGTCTGCTGGATGAGCTCGGCCTCGGCGCGCGCCGCGCGGGCCACGTCCAGCGCGTTGGCCGTGGAGGTGCGCACGATGCCCAGGCCGACGTTCGGCACGCCGTTGCTGCGCAGGTAGGCGCGGCGCTCCTCCGGCCCCAGCTCCACCTGGGCCACGTCGCCCAGCCGCACCACGTAGCCGTCGTCGCCCTTGCGCAGCGGGATCTGCGCGAACTGTTCCGGTTGGCGGTAGCCGCGTTCGACGCGCAGGGTGAAATCGCGCGATTCGGACTCGATCCGCCCGGCCGGCAGCTCGACATTCTCGCTGCGCAGCGCGTTCTCGACGTCGGTGGCGGTGATCCCGCGCGCGGCCATGGCGTCGCGGTCGAGCCAGATGCGCATCGCATAGCGCTGCGAGCCGCCCAGCTGCACCCGCGCCACGCCGTCGAGCGCCGACAGCCGGTCGACCACGTAGCGGTCGGCGTAGTCGGTCAGCTCCATGGTGTCCATCGCCGTGGAGCGCATGTTGAGCCAGATGATGACCTCGGCATCGGCCTCGACCTTGGAGACTTCCGGCGGGTCCGCCTCGTCGGGCATGCGGTCCATCACCCGGCTGATGCGGTCGCGCACGTCGTTGGCGGCGGCCTCGATGTCGCGGGTGAGGTTGAACTCGATGGTCACGTCGGCGCGGCCGTTGCGGCTGGTCGACTGGATGGTGTTGATGCCCTCGATGCCCGACAGGGTGTCCTCGAGGATCTGGGTGACGCGGGTCTCGACCACCGCCGCGGACGCGCCCGGATAGGTGACGTCGACCGACACGATCGGCGGGTCGATGTTGGGCAGCTCGCGCAGGGTCAGGCGCATGAACGACATCAGGCCCAGCACCACCAGCAGCAGGCTGACGACGACCGCGAAGACCGGCCGCTTGATCGAAATATCGGAAAGCTTCATCGCCGGTCAGCCGTCCTGCGCGGCCGCCGCTGCGGGCGCCTGCACCGGTCCGTCTTCTTCCGCCGCATCGGTGATCGCCATGCCCGGGCGCAGCTTGCCGGTGCCGTCGACGACGATGCGGTCGCCCGCCTCGATCCCGCGCACGATCTCGACCTGCCCGGCGCGGCGCTCGCCGACCTGCACGGTGGCGCGTTCGACGGTGCCGTCCTGCTTCACCCGCCAAACGAAGGTGTCGCGCCCCACCTGCACCACCGCGATCTCCGGCAGCACCAGCGCCTGCCGCTGCGGACGCGACAGCTCCACCTGCATCAGCATGCCCGGCCGCAGGCGACGCTCGAGGTTGGGGAAGTCGCCGCGCACGAGCACTGCGCGCGTGGCCGCGTCGACGCGGGCATCCACGCTGGACACCTGGCCCTGGAACGTCACGCCCGGCCAGGCGACGCTGGTGCCGGCGAGCGCCTGGCCCACCGCCAGGTGCGCCAGGTGGATTTCCGGCACCGGGAAGTCGACGTATACGCGCGAGATGTCGTCCAGCGTGGCGACCACCGTGCCCGGCGTCACCAGCGCGCCCGGGCTGACCTGGCGGATCCCGAGCCGGCCGGCGAACGGCGCGCGGATGCTGCGGTCGCCGATGTCGGCGCGCATCTGCGCCACCCGCGCCACCGCGGCATCGCGGGTGGCGCGCTGGGTGTCGAGCAGCGAGCGCGCGATCAGCTGCTGCCCGACCAGCTCACTGCCGCGACGGTACTGCTGTTCGGCTTCCCTGGCGGACGCCTCGGCCGCCTGCAGCGCGGCCTGCTGCTGCTTGCCGGACAGCGTGACCAGCGGCGCTCCCGCAGCCACCTCGTCGCCGCTGTCGAAATGCAGGCGATCCACGGTCTCGCTGACCTTGGCGGTGATCGTGACCGACTCGCGCGCCTGCACGGTGCCCAGTGCCGAGATCGTGTCGTTCCAGGGCAGCATCGCGGCCACCTGCGTGGTCACCACCGCAGCGGGCGCGCCCTGGCCGGGTCCGGCCGGCGCGGCATCGCGGCTACAGGCGGACAGCAGCAGGCCCAGGCCCGCGAGCAGCAGGATCGGGAACGACGGAAAGCGGGAATCGGCAGGCATGTCGACAACGTGGGGAGAAACCGCCCGATTCTATCGGGGGGCGGTGAAGGACGCCCATGCCAAAGGAGGGGGCGATTTCCCCTGTATCGCTGTCAACGCGAACGACGCTCGCGCGTTACCGCCGCTCGATACCCAGCCAGCCGTCAGGCGGTTCCGGCCCAGCGGCCCAGCGCGGCCTGGCCGTTGTCGCGGGCGCGTGCGTACACCGCGTCCTGCGCCTTGGCCAGGTTGCCGAGCAGGTCCTGCGACCAGATCTTCAGCGCCGTCGACTGCATCGCCCGGCCGTAGGAGAACGACAGCGTCCAGGGATGCGGGCCCATGCGGTTCATCGCGTCCAGGTGCGCGGTCGCGGCGCGGTCGCTCTGCCCGCCCGACAAAAACACGATGCCGGGCAGGATCGCCGGCACGGTCGACTTCAGGCACAGCAGGGTCGCCTCGGCGACCTCCTCCACCGACGCCGTCTCGCCGCTGTCCTTGCCGGGGACGACCATCGACGGCTTGAGGATCGTGCCCTCCAGCGCCACGTTGTGCGTGTACAGCGCGTCGAACAGCGAGCGCAGCACCACCTCGTGCACCTCGTAGCTGGCCTCGATGTCGTGCGTGCCGTCCATCAGCACCTCCGGCTCGACCATCGGCACCAGCCCCTGCTCCTGGCACAGCGCGGCGAAGCGCGCCAGCGCGTGGCTGTTGGATTCGATGCAGGTGCCGGAGGGGATGTCGTCGCCGATGTTGATCACCGCCCGCCACTTGGCGAAGCGCGCGCCGAGCTTGTAGTACTCCTCCAGGCGCGGGCGCAGCCCGTCCAGGCCCTCGGTGACCAGCTCGCCCGGACAGCCGGCCAGCGGCTGGGTGCCCTTGTCGACCTTGATGCCGGGCAGGATGCCGGCCTGCGCCATCAGCCGCGCGAACGGCACGCCCTCGCGATTGGCCTGGCGGATCGTCTCGTCGTATAGGATCGCGCCGCTGATATGCTCGCCCAGCCGCGGCGTGGTCAGCAGCAGTTCGCGGTAGGCGCGGCGATTGCCTTCGTTGCTGGCGATGCCGACGGCTTCGAAACGCCTGGAGATGGTGCTGGTCGATTCGTCGATCGCCAGGATGCCCTTGCCCGGGGCCACCATCGCCTGGGCGGTTTCGGCGAGCGTTTCGATGCTCATGCGGGGGTTCGGCCGTCTGCGGGAAGACCGCGATTATATCTCCCGTCCCCTGCCTTCCCGGCCAAGCGGCCGTGCCGCGCCGGCGCATGGCACGGCGCGGCGAAAGCCCACCGCTAGAGTTCGCCCAACCCTTCGGCGCGACCGTCCTCGCCCACCTGCAGCAGCCGCAGGGTGTTGGTGGCGCCATGCGTTTCCATGTGCTCGCCGCTGGTGAACACCACGCGGTTGCCCGGATCGAGCACGCCCGCTTCCACCAGCAGGCGGATGCTGCCGCGCGCGGCCTCGCGCGGCGTCTGGCCGCGACTGTCGTAGTCGGTGGGGTACACGTCGCGCATCAGCGCCATGCGCCTCCGCGCACCGGCGTGCCTCGAGAAGGCGTAGATCGGCGGGCCGGCGCGGAAGCGCGAGAGGTGGCGCGCGGTACCGCCCGACTCGGTCATGGCCACGATCGCGGCCACGCCGATGTGCTCGCTGATGAACATTGTCGCCATCGCGATCGCCTGATCGGCGTGCTCGAGCCCACGCTGCGCCTTCTCGAAATCGGTATCGTGCGCGAACTGGCGCTCGGCACCCATGCAGATGCGCGCCATCGCCTCGACCGCGCGTACCGGGAAGTTGCCCGCGGCGGTCTCGGCCGACAGCATCACCGCGTCGGTGCCGTCGATGACCGCGTTGGCCACGTCCAGCACCTCGGCGCGGGTGGGAATCGGCGAGTCGACCATCGACTGCAGCATCTGCGTCGCGGTGATCACCACCTTGTTGCGCGCCAGCGACTCGCGGATGATCTTCTTCTGCAGGCCCGGCAGCTCGGCATCGCCGATCTCCACCCCCAGGTCGCCACGCGCGACCATCACCACGTCGCTGGCATCGATCACCTCGGCCAGGTTCTCGATCGCCTCGGCGCGCTCGACCTTCGACACCAGGGCGGCATCGCAGCCATGCGACCGCGCGATCGAACGCGCCTCCTCCATATCGGCGGCATTGCGGCAGAACGAGACCGCGATGAAATCCACGCCGATCTGCGCGGCGACGCCGATCAGCTCGCGGTCGCGCTCGGTGAGCGCGCCCAGCGAGAGGCCACCGCCGAGCTTGTTGAGGCCCTTGCGGTCGGACAGCACGCTGTCGTTGAGCACGGTGTTGACGATGCGCTGGCCTTCGATGCGCTCGACCTTGAGCTGCACCATGCCGTCGTCGAGCATCAGCACGTCGCCGGGCGACAGGTCGCCCGGCAGGCCGAGGTAGCTCACGCCCACCTCGTGCCTGGTTCCCGGCGGCGCATCCTCGCTCGCCACCAGGTCGAAGCGGTCGCCCGCCTTGAGCACCACCTTGCCTTCGGCGAAACGCTCGACGCGGATCTTCGGACCCGGCAGGTCGGCCAGGATGCCGACCTCGACGCCCACGCGCGCCGCAGCTTCGCGCACCGCTTCGGCACGCGCCACCTGTCCGGCCGGATCGCCGTGCGAGAAATTCAGCCGCACCACGTCCACGCCAGCGCGGAAGATCGCGTCGAGCACGCCGGGCGGATCGGTCGCGGGGCCAAGCGTGGCGAGGATGCGGGTACGACGACGGTGTTCGGACATGGACAGGATCCGTTGCAGGAGTAAGGATCGCGACGGTGTCGCGCGAGCCCCGTATCCTAGCCGAGCCTGATGGCGATATCGCACATGTCCGCCGACATCAACACGCGCCTCGCGGCGCTTCCGGGCTTTCCTGTCCTGACCGGACAACGCGTGCGCCTGCGTGGCCCGCGCGCGCAGGACATCGACGCGCTGTTCGCGCTGTTTTCGCATCCGGACGTGATGCGCTACTGGAGCAGCGCACCCATGCGCTTGCGTATGCAGGCTGAGGGCAAGCTCGGCGAGATGCTCGACGGCTTCGAACGACGCGATGCGCTCAACTGGCTCGTCAGCGCACGCCGTGGCGACGCGGCGATCGGCAGCTGCACGCTGTACCGCTTCGACGCGAGGCACCGTCGCGCGGAGATCGGTTACGCCCTGCATCCCGACCAGTGGGGCCGGGGACTGGCGGGAGAGGCGGTCGCCCTGGCGCTGGACTGGGGGTTCCGCAGCCTCGGCCTGCACCGCATCGAAGCGGACATCGACCCGCGCAACGAGGCCTCGCGTCGACTGCTGCAGTCGCTCGGCTTCCGCAGCGAAGGCCTGCTGCGCCAGCGCTTCCTCGTCGACGGCGAGACAACCGATTCGGAGATCTTCGGACTGCTGCACGACGAGTGGGCCGCGCGCGCGCGGCGCGGCTGAGCATCCTCACAAGGATCCGCATCGCCGGCGACGGACGGCCATCGCGATTTGCGCGCAGGCAGCCAACTCGCGAAGCTCGCATTCGCGCGGCGGGAGCAGCGGTCCGGACGATCCGGACCGCTACAACCCCCGGCTACATGATGCAGCCGTTGACCGCCCGCGAGCGCGGGGTGACCACGCCCCAGCCCGGGTCTCCGCAGCCGTACATGCGCATGCCGACCACGGCGCCGGCCTCGTCGTAATAGATCACCGAACCCGGGTAACAGCAGTTGGCCTCGTCCTCGGCACTGGCCCCGGCCGCTACGCCCAGCCCCGCCACCAGGCACGCACCCAGCATCGCGTACTTCAGGCTCCGCATCGAAACAACCATCGCGCTTCCTCCCTTTGGTAAACGGACCGCCGCGATGGCGATCCGTGCCCTCCTGCTCCGAGCGCGCAGCTTCGATCCGGCCGCATCACGCGGGGATGAAGCGATCGTTAGGGAAACCTTGCGGGGCGGTCAGCCGCGGGCGTCGAGCGCGGCCACCGCGGGCAGCGTCTTGCCTTCCAGGAACTCGAGGAAGGCGCCGCCGCCGGTGGAGATGTAGGACACCTGGTCGGCGATGCCGTACTTGTCGACCGCGGCCAGGGTGTCGCCGCCGCCGGCGATCGAGAACGCCTTCGATGCCGCGATCGCGCGCGCCAGCGCTTCGGTGCCCTTGCCGAAGGCATCGAACTCGAACACACCCACCGGTCCGTTCCACACCACGGTGCCGGCGCTGGCGATCATGCCGGCGTAGCGCGCCGCGGTGTCGGGGCCGATGTCGAGGATCAGGTCGTCCGCCGCCACGTCCGCCACCGCCTTGACCGTGGCCTGCGCATCGGGATGGAACTGCTGGGCGACCATGACGTCGGTCGGCACCGGGATGTCGGCGCCGCGCGCGCGCGCCTTGTCGAGGATCTCGCGGGCGGTGTCGAGCAGGTCCGGTTCGTGCAGCGACTTGCCCACCGGCAGGCCCTGCGCGGCGATGAACGTGTTGGCGATGCCGCCGCCAACGATCAGCTGGTCGACCTTGCCGACCAGGTTGGCGAGCAGCTCGAGCTTGGTCGAGACCTTGCTGCCGGCGACGATCGCCAGCAGGGGCCGCGCCGGCTGCTCCAGCGCCTTGGCCAGCGCGTCGAGCTCGGCCATCAGCAGCGGGCCGCCGGCCGCCTGCGCAGCGAAGCGGATCACGCCGTGGGTCGAGGCCTGCGCGCGATGCGCGGTGCCGAAGGCATCCATCACGAACACGTCGCACAGCGCGGCGTACTTGCGCGAAAGCGCCTCGTCGTCCTTGCCCTCGCCGACGTTCATCCGGCAGTTTTCCAGCAGCACGACCTGGCCGGGTGCCACGTCCACCCCGTCGATCCAGTCGCGCAACAGCGGCACCGGCCTGCCGAGCAGTTCGCCAAGCCGCCGCGCCACCGGCGCCAGCGAGTTCTCCTCGCTCCATTGGCCTTCCTTCGGTCGCCCCAGGTGCGAGGTGACCATCACCGCCGCGCCCTTCTCCAGCGCCAGTTTCAGCGTGGGAATCGACGCGGTGATGCGCTGCTCGGAGGTGATCCGGCCGTTGTCGATCGGAACGTTGAGGTCCTGCCGGATCAGCACACGCTTGCCGGCAAGGTCGAGGTCGGTCATTCGCTGGATGGTCATGGGCATTGGTCGAGACGGCGAATCCGGCATTGTCGGCGCCGCCAGCGCGGCAGGCAAACGTTGCAGCCGCGACCGATCAGCCGCGCGGCTTGCGCAAGAGACTCATGGCGAGGCCCGCCACCAGCGCGGCACCGCACAGCAGCAGCGCCCACAGCAGCCAGCCGCGCCAGTCGCTTGGCGCCGTGCCGGGCCGCAGTGCATCCTCGCCCGCAAGCGGTCGCATCTGCGCCAGCGATGCGATGCCGGGCTGCCAGTCCCGGCCATGGGCCTTGCCGATCGCCTCGAGCGACTGCGCCACCGGCGCGGCGCCACGCTCGGCGCGCGCGCTGCCTGCGACCAGACGGTATGGCGCCTCGCCCTGGGCGATGAACACCAGCGCCTCGGGTCGCCAGCCCAGGCGCAGGCGTGGCACCAGGCTGGCGCCGTCGGCACCCACCAGCTTCCACTGGCGGTCGCGGGTGATGCCCGACAGCGGCTGCGGCGCGGAGCGGTTGGCGCCTTCGCCGCTGCCGATCGCATACGCCACCCAAGGGCCGGCGCGCAGCGTCCACGGCGCCTCGTCGTGTTCGCGGCTGTACAGGCGCCACTGCCCCGTGCCGTTGCCCGGGTACTGCAGGTCGGCCACTTCGACCGGATAGCGCCCATCGAGCTCGAACAGCTGCGCAGCCACGCCGCGCTCGTTCATCGGCGAGCCGGCCAGTTCGCGCCACTGCAGCGGTGCGCGCCGGTCTGGCGGCGCGAGTTCGGCGCGCACCGACTGCAGCCGGGGGCTGCCCTCGCCCTGCGCAGGCAGCAGGCGCAGGTAGCGCGCGCTCGCGGCCACCGGTACGCGCTGCTGGAGCAGCCGTTCGCCATCGCGCGACAGGTCCACCAGCTGCGCCGCCGACTGCACGGAACGCCATTGGCGCAGATCGTCGCTGGCCTCGACCCGGTAGGCGCGATCGATGCCGTCGTTGTCCGCAGCCCAGGCCAGGTGCAGCGCCTCGATGCGGACGTCCAGCGCGCTGGCGTCGACCAGCCAGGCTTGCGGACGTTCGCCCGGGGGCGCGGCGACGGTGCCCGCCTGGACCCGCAGGATGCGGCCGTCGGCGGCACGGTCGACCGCCATCGACCAGCCGTCGCCCGGATTCTCCGCCGCCGGCAGCGCGAACCAGCGCAGGTCCACGCGCGCAGCGTCGGCATCGCCGCCATCGCCGGTGCGCATCAGCTGCGCCGGTACCGGCGCGCCGGCGGCATCGAGCACGTCGATGTCGCGCAGCGCGGGCGAACGCGCCTGCCGGTAGACCGCTTCGTCGAGCACCACGGCGTAGGCGCCGGCATCCGGGTCGGCGAGCGTGAGCGACCACTGCGTGGCGTAGTCGTCCGCGGGCCCGGCCGATGCGGACAGGGCCAGCAGCGCCAGGCCCAGCGTCGTGCCGAGGCGAATCATGCGGGCTGCTCCTGCGCCATCGTCGCCGCGCGCGGCGGCGCCGGCGCGAAATAGCCCACCAGCGTGCACAGCAGGCCGTAGGCGATGAAGGAGCCGATGCCGAGCAGGTCGCCCAGGTGCTGCCGGTCCACCAGCACCAGCTTGGCCAGCACCACCCCCATCAGCACCGCACCGGCCAGCCACAGCATGCGCTGGCCGCGACGCGAACCGGCGATCCAGCCGATCACGCCGAGCAGGCTCCAGACCACGGTCAGGCTGGTCTGCGCCAGGCTGCTCACCGCCATGCCGCCATCCCAGTCGACGCCGCCCCAGTGGTGCACGGCGCGCAGGGTGACGATGGTGAGCAGGGCGAAACCGCCGAACGAGAGCAGCGCGATGCGCATCGACGCGAACGCGGCAGGCGCCTGGTCCGACCACAGCCAGCGCGCGAGCAGGACCAGCACGAGCAGCTGTACCTGGTCGAGCGGATTGAGCAGCGGCAGCCACGGCAAGGGATCGCCGCTGCCGGCCGCCCACAGGCTGGCCAACCACCACAGCGCGAGCACGGTGCCCACCACCAGCTGCAGCGGCAGGCGCATCGCATCGAAGCGATCGCCGCGCAGCGCGCGCAGCCACCGCCAGCGCCACATCGACGCCACCGCGAGGGCCACCCACGGCAGGGCGATCGCCGCCAGCATCCAGCCCTGCGCCATGCCGGCGTGGCTGGCGCCCCAGCCGCCGGACAGCGACAGCACCGAAGGCCACGCCAGCCACCACGCGAACTGCGCCCAGTCGCCGGTGCGGCCCTCGTCGCCACGCAGGCACTGCAGGCTGCGCACGCCGAACGCCGCGTACGCGAGCCAGGCCCAGGCGCCCATGCCCCCGAACGGATGCGCATGCACCGCGGTCTGCGCCAGCGCGAACGGGATCGCCGCGGCCAGCGCGGCCAGGCTGGTCGCCGCCAGCGCGCGCGCCGGTCGCCAGCGATGCACTTCCGCCGCCAGCCAGCCGGTCATCGCCGCGGCCGCCAGCAGCGCATCGACCCGTGCCTCGACCGGGACGAACCCGACGATCTCCTGCTGCAGGTTGCCGCACCACCATGCGAGGCCCCACAGGTAGTACGCGAGGGCGTGACGCGGCTGGCCGCCAGCACGACAGCTCCAGGCGCTCGCGAACCCGGCGAGCGCGATCAGCAAGGCGCCCATGAAGGCGGGATTGGCGATCGCCTGCACGTCCGGCGCGGATGCGGCCGACATGCCGGTGACGTAGGCGAACGCGGCGGCCAGCTGCAGCCCGGGGCCCGCCAGCTGCGGCAGCAGCCGCTGCTGCCTCAGGCCCAGCCACACCAGCGCCGCGCCCTCCAGCGCAAACACGCTGGCGGTGGCGTGCGCCGACAGCGTGGCAAAGCCGACCGCCAGCAGCGCATGCGCCTGCGAAAGCAGCTCGAAACCCTCGCGTCGCCGCAGCAGCCACGCCAGCGCCGCATACACGCCCGCCAGCGCCAGCGCGCAGAACGCAAGCGGCATGCGGTCGCCCTCGAGCAATGCGGCCTGCAGCGAAAACGCGACCAGCGGCGTGCCGAACAGCAGGCAGCCGTCGATCAGGTCGCGTCGCCCGGGCGGACGGCGTCGCGCATACAGGATCGGCAGCAGCAGGTAGAACCCGAAGAACAGCAGCAGGAACGGCTGGGTACTGGCCAGCTTGTCGGGCGAATAGGCCAGCACCCCCCAGGCGATGCCGATGCCCCAGGTGAACACGAACCCCAGCAGGTTGAGCACCCGCCAGGCCTTCATCCAGGCGATGGCGAAGATCGCCGCATTGAGCACCGCGTAATACGAGAACAGCGCGACGTGGTTGCCGCTGCCGGTCGACAGCCAGATCGGCGCGAGGAAGCCGGCCAGGATGCCGAGCACGGCCAGCGTGCGCGAATCCTGCAGGACCGCCAGCACGCCCAGCCCCGCCACCAGCACCACGCTCAGCCCGAACGCTGCAGCCGCGGGGATCAGTCCGTACAGCTTGAACGCGGCGAAGACCACCAGCAGCAGCACGCCGATCGCGCCGCCCTGCAGCGCCAGCGCGAACGCCGGGCGGGCAGCGCGTTGGCGCCAAGCGAACACCAGGCCCACCGATGCCGCGGCAGCCACGCCGGCCAGGCGCAGCTCGACGGGCAGCTGCAGCCAGCCCTGTTCATTGGCGTACTTGAGCAAAGCGGCCACGCCGGCCAGCAGGACCAGCATGCCGACCTTGACCGGGACGTTGCCCACGGTGAACCAGCGCTTGATCGCGCGCGCAGCAAGTTCGAAAACGTGCGGACGCGCGGGTGCTGCGGCACGGGCCCGGGGCGGGGTGGCCGGCAACGGCGGCGGAGCCGCACCCCGTGTGTCCGCGGCAGGCGTCGCCTCCGACTCCGCGCGGGCGCCGACGGCGGCCGGACCGGCTTCGGCGCGCGTATCGACGGAGGCGGCCGCGAGGTCGGCGACAGCGTGCTCGTCCGGGAGCGTCACGTCGCGGGAGCGCGTCCCTCGGGTGCCGACGTCCGCTCCGGTCCTCGCCTGCCCGGCATCACCGCCATTGACCGGCGCGGCGGCCGGTGCGCGCCCGCCTTCCGCCTGGGACGTGGTTCCACCCGTCCGCTTCGCGGCCGTGCGCAACTCCCACAACTCGAGTTCCAGCTGGCCCACGCGTCGTTTCAGCCCGCCAATGGACACCAGCGCGACCACCAGCAGCACGGGAACCGCCAACAGCACCAGCACCAGCAGGGCCAGGAGACCTTCCATTCCGCCATCCCGTCGAGCGCCGCTCCGGGCGCAGTGCCGGCCACCTTAACGGGCCGGGTCGCGAAAACAAGAAGCCCCGCGCGAGCGGGGCTTCGGGTATCGCCTGTGGCTACCGCCGGCTTACTTGCCGGCGACCACGCGCACCATTTCCAGGCACTTGTTGGAATAGCCCCACTCGTTGTCGTACCAGGCCACCAGCTTGACGAAGGTGGGGTCGAGCGCGATGCCCGCGTCGGCGTCGAACACCGAGGTGCAGGTCTCGCCAACGAAGTCGGTGGCGACCACCTTGTCCTCGGTGTAGCCGAGGATGCCCTTGAGCGCGCCCTGGCTCTGCGCCTTCATCTCGGCCTTGATCTCGTCGTAGCTGGCCGGGTTCTCCAGCTCGGCGGTGAGGTCGACCACCGACACGTCGGAGGTGGGCACGCGGAAGCTCATGCCGGTGAGCTTCTTGTTGAGCTCGGGGATCACCACGCCGACGGCCTTGGCCGCGCCGGTGCTGGAGGGAATGATGTTCTCGAGGATGCCGCGGCCGCCGCGCCAGTCCTTGTTGCTCGGGCCGTCGACGGTCTTCTGCGTCGCGGTGGCCGCGTGCACGGTGGTCATCAGGCCGCGCTTGATGCCCCACTTGTCGTTGAGCACCTTGGCCAGCGGCGCCAGGCAGTTGGTGGTGCACGAGGCGTTGGAGATGATCGCCTCGCCCTTGTAGGTGCTGTGGTTGACGCCGAACACGAACATCGGCGTGTCGTCCTTGGACGGCGCCGACTGGATCACCTTCTTCGCGCCGGCATCGATGTGCTTCTGGCAGGTGTCCTTGGTCAGGAACAGGCCGGTAGATTCGATCACCACCTCGGCGCCCACCTCGTCCCACTTCAGGTTGGCCGGGTCGCGTTCCTGGGTCAGGCGGATGCGGTTGCCGTTGACCACCAGGGTGTTGCCATCGACCGACACCTCGCCCTTGAAGCGGCCGTGCACCGAGTCGTAGCGCAGCATGTAGGCCAGGTAATCGGGCTCGAGCAGGTCGTTGATGCCGACGATCTGGATGTCGTCGAAGTTCTGGACCGCCGAACGCAGCACGTTGCGGCCGATGCGGCCGAACCCGTTGATGCCTACCTTGATCGCCATGGTGCGCGGACTCCCGGACAGGGTTGGAAAGAAGCGCCGATTCTAGCAGGCCGATCGTGGCGATCCGGCCCGCGCATCGGCGCGCGGCTGGTTGCGTCTGCAATGATCCGGATCAAGGTGGCGCGGCGCGCGCACGGACACACTGGCGCCCACCCCACACGGAGTTCCCCATGAAGCGCACCTCCACCCTGCTGCTCGCGGCCTTGGCCGCGGCCGTCGCCATGCCTGCCGCCGCCCAGTCCAAGGGCGACTGGACCCTCGGCGTCGGCGCCCACAACGTCGACCCGAAGTCCGACAACGGCAGCCTCGACGCCACCGCCCTGGGCCTGGGCCCGCTGCCGCCCACCGAAGTCGGCAACAGCGTGCGTCCCACCATCACCGCCGAGTACTTCATCGCCGACAACCTCGGCATCGAGGTGCTGGCCGCCCTGCCCTTCCAGCACGACATCGAGGTGCGCGGCGTGGGCAAGGTCGGCAGCACCAAGCACCTGCCGCCGGTGTTCTCGCTGCAGTACCACTTCGCCAACGCCAGCAAGGCCACCCCGTTCGTGGGCGTCGGCCTGAACTACACCACCTTCTTCAGCGAGGAGACCACCGGCGCCCTGGCCGGGACCGAACTCAAGCTGGACGATTCCTGGGGCCTGGCCGCGCACGTGGGCGTGGATTTCGCCATCGGCGAGCGCAGCGCGATCCGCGTCGACGCCCGCTGGGCCGATATCGACAGCGACGTGACGGTGAACGGCGTCGGTGTCGGCACCGCCAACATCGATCCGATGGTCTACGGCATGGCCTGGGTCATGAAGTTCTGAGTCGCGGGGCGGCGCCGCAAGGCGCCGGCCCGGACGCCCGGCGGGCCGGTCCGGCTGCCGGGCGTTCGCGTTTTGCGGATCGACGATTCAAGCATCCGCCTTGATGGATCCGCGCGAGGCGGCCTGCCCGCACCGCGGCGCGAGCGCCGCCGCGCCGATCAGCGCGGGTCTTCGCCGGCGGCGTCCGGCAGTTCGCCCGGCGGCTGGTCGCCGACGGTCCACAGGCGCTCGAGCGCATAGAACTCGCGCACCCGCGGCAGCATCACATGCACCACCACGTCGCCAAGGTCGACCAGCACCCATTCGGCCTCGCGCTCGCCTTCCACGCCGAGCGGCTGGCAGTCGAGTTGCTTGGCCTGGCGCACCACTTCGTCGGCGATCGACTTGACGTGGCGGGTCGAGGTGCCCGATGCGATGACCATGTAGTCGCAGACACTGGTCCTGCCGCGCACGTCGATTTCGATGACGTCCTTGGCCTTGAGCGTGTCGACCGCGGCGTGGATGGTGCGAAGCAGCACCTCGGCGGCCGGCGGCGGGTTCGGGAGACGGGTCTTGATGACGTGGGCGGAACTGGACAAGGGCGCTGGCTCTGGAGGTTGCCGCGCGATTATACCGGGGACGGCGTCTGGACCCCGTGCACGCCGTACAGCTGGTGGCGCACGATGTAGTCTGCGACGCCCGGCGGCACCAGTTCCTGCCAGGAGCCGCCGGCGGCGATGGCCGCCCGCACCTGGCTGGCCGAAGCCGGATGCAGGGGCTGGCGCAAGCGCAGCAGGCGGCCGGCGGGCTCGGCGCGCAGCGCTTCGGGATCGTCGCTCCAGCGTCCGGCGGTGGCCTCGGCCAGCTCGGGCGGCAGGCTGCGGTCCAGGCCGCTGCCAGGGCGTTCGGCGACCACGAAATGCGCCAGCCCGAACAGCGCCCGCCAGTCGTGCCACTCCGGCAGGACCAGCAGGCTGTCGGCGCCCACAAGCAGCGCCACCGGCACGGTCGCGCCCAGTTCCCCGCGCAGCGCGCGCAGGGTGTCGACGCTGTAGCTGGGGCCCTCGCGGCGCAGTTCGCGCAGGTCGATGTGGAACTCCGGCTCGTCGGCGATCGCGAGCGCCAGCATCGCGGCGCGCCGCGAGGCGTCGGCGCCCGGCGGCGCGCGGTGGGGAGGATCGGCGGCGGGCATGAAGTGCACCGGCCCGCCCAGCATGTCGCGCGCCGCGCAGGCCGTTGCCAGATGGCCATGGTGCACCGGATCGAAGGTGCCGCCGTACAGCACCAGCAGCGCTTCGCGGTCCGCACCGGTGTGATCGGCGCCTTGCGGCATTGGGTGGCGGGTGGCTGGCATCGTGTCGGCGTCCATGCGGGGCGGCGATCCCGAGCCTAGCCCGGATCCGCGCAAGAAGCGGTCAAGACCCCTGTGGGGACATGGCGATCCCGGCGTTCGGGACCAGCGATCGGCCTGTCCGGTCAGCCGACCAGCGCCACCGCCTTGGGCTCGGCCACCGCGACCAGCAGGCGCTCCAGCGCCAGCCAGGCGTCGGCGGGCTCTTCGCCCAACCGCACGCGACCCTTGGCGATGCGGTCCACCGCGCCGGCCATCACCACGAAACGCTCCCAGCGCGCGGCCGGGTGCCGGGCAAGCGCCCGCTTGTACACCGCCTGCTTGGAGTCCCAGACGCGCTGCGCCTTGAATTCCGAAGCCAGGTTGCCGCCGCGCGCCTGCACCCGCGCCAGCGCCGCGACCCGGTTGAGCTCCATCACCACCATGCCCATCAGTGCCGGCACCGCCTCGCCCTCGGCGCGCAGACCTGCCAGCATGCGCGCGGCCTGCGCGGCCTGGCCGCCCAGCGCGGCATCGACCAGGCGGAACACGTCGAAGCGGGCGGCATCGGCCACCAGCGACTCCATGCGAGCCGCGTCGAGCGTGCCCTCGCCGGCCAGCAACGCGAGTTTGTCGACTTCCTGCGCGGCGGCCAGCAGGTTGCCCTGCACGCGTTCGGCCAGGCGCTGCACCGCGGCCCGTTCGGCGCGCACGCCGCGCTGGCGCATCCGCGATTCCAGCCAACCCTCGAGCTCGTGCGGCCGGACCGCCGGCGCCTGCACCACATGGCCGACGCCGGCGATGGCCTCGCTCCAGCGGCCACCGTGCTGGCGGCTCCATTCGCGCGCGGTGACCAGCAGCACGATCTCCGACGGCCCCGCCCCGTCCCTGGCGGCCTGGGCGGCGGCGGCACAGTAGCCGGCGATGACTTCGGCACCTTCCTTGCCCGGGCGGCCGGTCGGCAGGCGCAGTTCGATCAGCCGCTGCGCGGAGAACAGGCTGGGCGCGCGGAAGCTGGCGTCCAGCGTGTTCCAGTCGAAATCGCGGCCGTCGGCGTCGAACACCTCGCGCTCGCCATAACCGCAGTCGCGGGCGCGGGCGCGGATCGCATCGGCCGCTTCCAGCACCAGTAGGGTCTCGGCGCCCGCCACCAGGTAGGCCGGACGCAGCGGCTCGGCGCCCAGCTGCGCGGCCAGCCGCTCGGGCTTCAGCTCCATGCCGCTGCGCGGTTCACTGTGCGGCCTGGCGGCGCTCGCGCGTCGCCGCGTCGATGCGGCGCAGGATGGCGGCGTTCATTTCGCGCTGCAGCTCGCGCCCCAGCAGCTCGGCCTCGGTGTCGGTACCGGTCTGGTCGGTGGGCACGGAAATGTAGTCGCGCGACAGCTCCACCGCCTGCTGCGGCACGATCTCGTCGCCATTGGCATCGATCAGGGCGAACACCACGGCGTAGCGCAGGGTGTATTCCTGGGCGCGGCCGAACTGGTCGATGCTCAGCGGCAGCGAGGCCCAGCGCTCGGACCGGATCGCCAGCACCGCGAGCCGGCCGGGCGTGTCCTTCCCGGCCACCTGCACGCCGGCATGGCCGAGCGAGCGTTCCAGCGACAGCGCCAGCGCGCTGTAGGGATCACGCGCGGTCACCCGCACCTGGCCCAGGTCCTCGGGCAGTTGCAGCGCTTCGCGCAGGTGGAAGCCGCAGCCCGTCAGGCCAAGGGCGAGCAGCGCGGCAAGCAGGCAGGTCCGGATCATCGGCGAAGTCTGGCGGAGGGCGGCGACGCGGGCAAGCAGGCCGGTGCCGCGCATTCAGCCCGCCACCACGTTGACGATCTTGCCCGGCACCACGATGACCTTGCGCACCTGCAGGCCCGACAGGAAGGCCTGCACGTTAGGATCGGCCAGGGCCGCGGCCTCGATGGCCTCGCGCGCTGCGTCCACGGCGATCTCGATGGTGCCGCGCAGCTTGCCGTTGACCTGCACCGCCAGCGTCACGGCGTCGCGCACCAGGGCCGCCGGGTCGGCCCGCGGGAACGGCACGTCCTCCAGCAGCGCTTCGGCATGGCCCAGCGCCTGCCACAGCGCATGGCTGGCGTGCGGGGTGATCGGGTTGAGCAGCAGCACCATCGCCTCCAGGCACTCCTGGCGCAGGGCGCGGCCGTTGCCGCTGGCGTCGTCGAACTTCGCCACCGCGTTGAGCAGCTCCATCACCGCGGCGATGGCGGTATTGAAGCTGTGGCGGCGGCCGTAGTCGTCGCCGACCTTCTGGATGGTCTCGTGCAGCTGGCGGCGCAGGGTCTTCTGCGGCGCGGTCAGCGCTGCCGCGTCCAGGGGCGGAGCCGCGCCCGCCTCGACGTGGCGCTGCACCTGGGTCCACAGCCGGCGCAGGAAACGCGCCATGCCTTCCACCCCGGCCTCGTTCCACTCCAGCGACAGTTCCGGCGGCGAGGCGAACATCGAGAACAGGCGGACGGTGTCGGCGCCGTAGCGGGCGATCATCGCCTGCGG
>JAEWZE010000299.1 GCA_023395465.1 Pseudomonadota bacterium | reverse complement strand
TTGGCGGCCTTCTTGGCGGCCTTCTTGGCGGCCTTCTTGGCGGCCTTCTTGGCGGCCTTCTTGGCGGCCTTCTTGGCGGCCTTCTTGGCGGCCTTCTTGGCGGCCTTCTTGGTGGCCTTCTTGGTGGCCTTCTTGGTGGCCTTCTTGGTCGCCTTCTTGGTCGCCTTCTTGGTGACCTTCTTGGTGGCCTTCTTGGTGGCCTTCTTGGTGGCCTTCTTGGTGGCCTTCTTGGTCGCCTTCTTGGTGGCCTTCTTCGTAGCCTTCTTGGTCGACTTCCTTGTGGCCTTCTTCGTTGGCTTCTTCGTCGACTTGTTGGCAGCCTTCTTGGTCGCCTTCTTCGCAGCCTTCTTCGTCGACTTGCGCCCGCCCTTCTTCCCGCCGCCATCCTGCTTGTTGACGGTTGCCCAGGCGATCCGTTCGGCCGTCTCGCTCGAGCGGCCGCGCTCCTTCTCGCTGTCCTCGATGTGTTCGGCCTGGCGCTTCTGCTTGTCGGTATAGCTGGACTTGTCTCCGCGTGGCATTGCCTCGTCTCCAGTGATCCAACCCGCGCGACTGTCCCACCCGCTGCGTGAAACGCATGCCAACGTTCCATGCTGCCAGAGGCAGCCGCACGCAGCGGTTCCGGACCGGTTGCGGCGCCAGCATCACCCGCGCCTGTCGCGCGATATTCAGTTCGCCTGCATCGCCGCGCCACTACACTCCGCCGCTCAACCGATCCCGCCGTTCCCGCCGATGCCCCGCTGCAGCCGACACATCCTCGTCGCGATCGCCGTCCTTGCGCTGGCTGCCTGCGGCACGAACCGATCGCGCACGCAGGCCCCGCCGCTGGGCGAAGTCTTCGGCGCCGAGGACACGTATTCGCGCAGCTATCCGGTGGCGCCGGACGTGGCCTGCGAGGCGACGCGGCGCGCGCTGCTCGGGCAGGGATACATCATCAAGCGGATGGCCGCCGATTCGCTGGAGGCGGCCAAGCACTTCCAGCCCGAGTCGGACATCCACACCCAGCTCGACGTGCGCGCGACCTGCGTGCCGCAGGTCGGCGGCAGCGCCATCGTGTTCATCAACGCGGTACAGGAGCGCTACGCGCTCAAGAGCCAGTCCAGTTCGGCCAGCGTCGGCGTGAGCATGATCGGGTCGGTGTCGGTACCGGTGCCGATCGGCGGCGGCAATGCCAACCTGGTGCGGGTCGGCAGCAACACCGTGCAGAACCAGGAGTTCTACACCCGCCTGTTCGACCGCGTGGGCTTCTACCTGCCGGGCACCCCGAACGGATTGCCGGCCGCAGCTCTGCCGCCGACGGAGCCCGACAGCCCGCCGGACCCCCTCCCGCCCGAATCGAACCGAGGTGCTGCCGGCGAAAGCGCCGCTGTGCCCGCGGCACCGCGCAGCACTGGACCGGTGCGACCTACGCGGCCTCGATCGATGGCGGCGGCGCGACCTGCAGGCTGACCGCGATGCCCGCGCGGCGTGCGCGCTGGGCGCAGGCGCTGGCGTAGTCGTTGGCCGCGCCGACATCGACGAAATAGCCGTCGATGATGCAGTCGCGGGTCACCGCCCAGCCGCCCTCGATGTCGGGCTTCACTTCGATCCTGATGCTTGCAGGCGCGGTACTTGCAGCACTCATCGGCACACCTCTCACGGATGCTTCCGCCGTTTGCGGGCGGCGCATCGTAGGCAGCGCAACGTCAACATCGCGTTGCCGATTCGCGTACATCGGGTGACAACGTGCCGGCGCGCACGGATCAGGCGGGGCGGCGACCGATGCGCGCCCCAAGGACGGCCGCGGCCGCCAGCGCGCAGGCCACCAGCAGCAGCGCCGCGGTGAGCGAGGCGCCCTGCGCCACGAAGCCGATCAGGGCCGGGCCGGCCAGCACACCGGCATAGCCCATCGTGGTGACGGCCGGGATTGCGAGGTGCTCGGGCATGCGCGTCTGCCCGCCGGCCAGCGTGAACATCACCGGCACGATATTGGCGCAGCCCACCCCCAGCAGCGCATAGCCGGCCAGGCCCATGCCCAGACCGGGCGCCAGCATCGCCAGCGCCAGGCCCGAGGCGCCCACCAGTCCGCCGGCCAGCACGGTGCGGGCACGGCCGACGCCCGCCACCACCCGGTCGCCGGCCAGGCGCGTGGCGGTCATCGCCAGGTTGAACACGACGAAGGCCCAGCCGGCGCGCTCGAGCTCGACCCCCTTGACCTCGTGCAGGAACACCGCGCTCCAGTCGAGCATGGCGCCTTCGACCAGGAAGCTCACGAAGCACACCAGGCCGATGCCCAGCACCACGCCGCGCGGCAGGGCAAACGCCGCCGCGCCACCGGCCGCGCGCTCCGCGCGCCAGGCGCGGGCCGAGACCGCGGCCAACAGCAGTACCACCGCAGACACGGCCACCGTTGCCGCCAGCACCGGCACGCCGATGCCCAGCATCAGGGTGACCACCACCGCGCCGGCAAGGCTGCCGATGCTGTAGTAGGCGTGGAAGCCGGACATCATCGGCCGTCCCGCCTCGCGTTCGACCAGCACCGCCTGGATGTTCATGGTGCAGTCCATCGCGCCCATCGCCGCGCCGAGCAGCAGCAGCACGCCGCCCAGCAGCCAGGCATCGGAGACGACCGCCAGCAGCGGCAGCAGCACCAGCATCAGCAGCGCCGCGGCCAGCATCACCCGCCGGCAGCCCTGGCGCGCGGCCAGCGCCCCGGCCAGCGGCATCGCCACCAGAGAGCCCAACCCCAGGCACAGCAGCACCAGGCCCAGCTGCGCATCGTCCAGGCCGGCGCGCAGCTTGGCGAAGGGCACGATCGGCGCCCAGGTGGCGATGACGAAGCCGGGAATGAAGAACGCGGCGCGGGTCGCGCGCTGCTGCGCGGGGCGTGGATCGGCGGGCAAGCGGGACACCGGATGCGGGGAACCGGCCACGATAACCGCGCGTCCGGGCGCGCGGAACGCCTGCGCGCGCGACGCAGTGGTCCGTCAGCGCGCACGGGGCGCGTCCACAGGCGCAGGCGCGGGCGCGGGCGCGGGCGCGGGCGCGGGCGCGCATGGTGCCGCCATCTGCGGCACCATGCGCCCTTCGGGACGGAAAAGGGGAAGGTGATGCATCCAGCAGTCGGAATGGGCGTGGCCTGCGCGGCCCTGGCGCTGGCGCTGGCCGGCAGTGACGCGATGGCGGCCGATGAGGCCTTCCCGTGGCCGCAGGGCCAGCGCGCGGCGGTGAGCCTGGCCTACGACGACGCGGTGCCCACCCATCTGGACGTGGCGATTCCGGCGCTGGACCGGCATGGGCTCAAGGGCAGCTTCTACCTCATCCTCGCCGCCGAGCCGGTCCGCGCGCGGCTGCCGGAATGGCGCGCCGCGGCGCGCAATGGCCATGAACTCGGCAACCACAGCCTGTTCCACCAGTGCTCGGCGCGCGGCGCGGGACGCGAATGGGTGCAGCGGGCGCAGGACCTGGACGCCACCAGCGTGGCGCAGATGCGTGCCCAGGTGGAGGTGGCCAACACGATGCTGCACGCCATCGACGGCAGCAGCGAGTTCACCTTCACCGCGCCCTGCGGCGACCGCCTGGCGCGCGACGGCGACTACATCGGCGAGGTGGCCGGGCTGTTCCTCGGCATCAAGCTGGTCGGCGGCACGGTGGTGCCGGACATGTGGACGCTGGATCCGGCCGCGGTACCGGTCACGGTGCCGGTCGATGCCAGCGGCGCCGAACTCATCGCGCTGGCGGAGGAGGCCGGGCGCCGCCGGACCATGGTCAACTTCACCTTCCACGGCATCGGCGGCGACCACCTGTCGGTCGGCCGCGAGGCGCACGAACAGCTGCTCGCCTTCCTTGCCGAGCACCGCGACGTGTACTGGACCGACACCTTCCGCAACCAGATGCGCTGGATCAGGGAACGCCAGGCGGCGCGGGACGGCCAAGCGCCATGACGCGACGGCGGGTCTTCGCGGCGTCTTCGCACGGCGCTGCCATGATCATGCGCCCTGCCCGGCCCATCCCCATGACCCGTCCCCGCCGGCGCCGCGCCGCCACTGGCACCTCCACACGGCTCCTCGAACTGGCCACGCTCGCACCGGCCGTGGCCGGCGCGCGGCTCGCGCGGATGGCGCTGGAGGGTGCCGCGCCTTCCGCGCGGGGCCGCAGCGACATGGTTGCCATGGTGCTGGAAAAGCAGGTGGTCTTCGCCCAGGCCTGGTCGGCGATGTGGGCCGAAGCCTGGCGACAGCAGATGCGCCTGGGCCTGGCCTGGATGACGGCCGCGCCGACGGCGGGGCAGGCTGCACGCATGGTCGACAGCGGGGTGCGGCGGATCGCCGCGAAGGGCCTGGCGCCGGTGCATCGCCGGGTGGTGGCCAACACCCGGCGCCTGCGCTGATCCTGCCTCAGGCGATCTCGACGCGATCGCGGCCGCCGCGCTTGGCGGCGTACAGCGCGCGATCGGCCCGCTGCATCACCCCGGCCAGGCCATCGCCCGGCCGTACCGCGGTGAGTCCGATGCTCGCCGTCACCGGCATCTGCGGCGAGGCCATGGCGGCGGCGCGACGCATGTCCTCGCAGCGCAGTCGCGCCGCCTCGATGCCGCCGTCGAGCAGCCACGCGAACTCCTCGCCACCGTAACGCGCCAGCACGCCGTCGCCGTCGGCCGAAGAGGCGAGTGCGCGCGCGACTGCGACCAGCACCTCGTCGCCGGCGACATGGCCATGGGTGTCGTTGACCGCCTTGAAGTGGTCGATGTCCAGCAGGGCCAGGCAATACCGGCCACCATCGGCGATCGCGCGTTCGAGCGCCGCGCCCAGCGCGCGCCGGTTGGCCAACCCGGTCAGCGCGTCCTGCAGGACCTGTTCGCCCAGGTCGGCGTTGCGCAGCGCCAGCTCGGCGTTGAGGCTGCGCAGCTGCGCTTCGTACCAGTGGCGCTCCTGGAGCTGGAGCTGCAGTTCGCGCGTCACCCGGCGCAGCTCGAGTTGCGCCGACACCTGGCGCGAGAGCGCTTCGAGCGCCTGCAGCTGGTAGACCGCCAGCCGTCGCGGGGCCCGGTCCATCACGCACAGCGCGCCCACCGCCAAGCCGTCGGCATCGAGCAGGGGCGCCCCGGCGTAGAAGCGCACGCCGGGCTCGCCGGTGACGAAGGGATTGTCGCGGAACCGGGCGTCCTCGAGCGCGTCGGGCACCACGAATACGCCACCTCCGAGGATCGCATGGCCGCAGAAGGACAGCTCACGCGGGGTCTCGGCGACCTCCAGCCCATGGTGCGCCTTGAACCACTGGCGTTCGGCATCGATGAGGGAGACGGCCCCCATCGGCACTCCGCACACCGCCGCCGCGATCGCGACCAGGTCGTCGAAGGTGGATTCCGGGCCGGTATCGAGGATGCCAAGGGCCTGCACGGCCGCCAGCCGCTGCTGTTCGTTCTGCGGTATGGCCGGTCGCTGCATGCGCCTTCCCTCACGGGTCACGTGGACAGCCTACGGCAGTGCGGCGGCAAGCCGCGTGCAGGCCGGCGGCGTCCGGATCCCGCCCGGCTCGTCGTTACAATACCGATCCGCATGGAACAAGCGTGCGCGGCGGTGGTCGAAGGTGCCGCACACAGGGGGAATGCAGTGAACGCGGGCAAGGTCCATTGGGTGGTCACGCTCAACCGGCGCAACAGGTCGCTGTTCTTCGCGCTGGGCCTGTTCGTGCTGGGCACGCATCTTGCCTACCTGCAGGCCGGCCCGCTGATGTGGACGCTGCTGGCGCTGCAGCTGCTGGTGTATCCGCAGCTGGTGTACTGGCGTGCCGCGCGCTCCCCCGATCCGCTGCGCGCCGAACTGCAGAACCTGCTGATCGATGGCGTGCTGCTGGGCGCCTGGATCGCGGTGATGGGGTTGCCGCTGTGGATCAGCTTCGTGCTGTTCGTCGGGGTCTGCCTGAACGTGGTGATCTTCATGGGCATGCCCGGGCTGTGGAAGGGCGTGGCCTCGCTGGCGGCGGGCGCGGCGGCGGTCGCCGCGGTGCACGGGCTGGAGTTCCGCCCGCACACCGAACTGCACACCTCGCTGCTGTGCATCGTGCTGCTCACCGCCTACCTGCTGTTCTTCGCCAACGCCGCCTATCGTCGCGGGGTCAAACTGCGCGACAGCCGGCGCGAGCTGGGCGAGCGGCTGGAGCAGATCACCGCGCTGCAGTCGCAGCTGCAGGAACAGGCGCAACGCGACCCGCTCACCGGCCTGCACAACCGTCGCTTCCTGGACGAGGCGCTGGAGCGCGAACTGGCCCAGTGCATGCAGTCGGGGCTGCCGCTGACCCTGGTGCTGATCGACATCGACCGCTTCAAGCGCATCAACGACACCTATGGCCATCCGGCCGGCGACGAGATGATCCGTCGCCTGGCCGACCTGCTGCGCGACCGCATGCGCGACGCCGGCCTGATCGCCTGCCGCTACGGCGGCGAGGAATTCCTGATGATGCTGCCCGGCACGCCGGTGGCCGAGGCCATCGACATGGCCGAGGACCTGCGCGCGACCTTCGAATCGCTGCAGGTGGTCTCGGCCGGGCAGGTGATGCGCACCACGCTCTCGATCGGCGTCGCCGGCTGCCCCGAGCATGGACTGGACGCGCAGCCGCTGGTGCTGCGCGCCGACCAGGCGCTGTACGAAGCCAAGCTGCGCGGCCGCAACCGCGTGGTGCGCGCAAACGACGCGCGCGCACCCACGCGCGCGCTCGCCGACCCGGCCTGAGCCGCGCGGGCGGCGCGGCTCAGGGCACCAGCACCGCGCGTCCCTTGACCTTGCCCGCGTGCAGGCGCTCGTAGACCTGCGGCGCGTCCTCCAGCCGATGGCGTTCGACCAGCGCGCGGATCGCGCCCTGCTGGGCCAGCGCGATCACCTCCATCAGTTCGGTGCGCGTGCCCCAGTACGGCACGCTCACCTGGCAGCCGTAGGGCGGCTGGTTGGCCGCGTAGTGCAGCACGCCCCCGCCCAGGCCGATGATGCTGATGCGGCTGTCGCGGCCGACCACGCGCGCGGCCAGGTCCACGGTCGGCTGCGCGCCGACGATGTCCAGCACCACGCGCGCGCCGCGGGCGCCGGTGATTTCGCGGATCCGTTCGAAGGCCGCATCGGCATCGCGCGTGTCGACGGTATGGCGCACGCCCAGGGCGCGGGCATGCTCGAGCTTGTCCGCATCCAGGTCGCAGGCGATCACCTCGGCCGCGCAGGTGGCCTGCAGCAGCTGCACCGCCATTTGGCCGAGGCCGCCGATGCCGATCACCACCACGTGCGCGCCCGGCGTGAGCATCGGCAGCGCCTGCTTGATCGCATGGTAGGGCGTGAGCGCGGCATCGCTCAGCGGCGCGGCTTCGGCCGGGTCCAGTCCTCCCAGCGGCACCAGCAGCCGCGGCGATGGCACCAGCATGTACTCGGCCATGCCGCCATCGGATCCCAGCCCGCCGCCGTAGCCCGGGATCGACGCGTGGTTCTCGCAGTAGTTTTCCGCCGACCCCTGGCAGGTGCGGCAGCGGCCGCAGCCCCAGGGGCCGTACACGGCGACCGCATCGCCTTCCTTCCAGCCCTGTACGCCGCTGCCCAGGGCGGCGATCCAGCCGGCGTTCTCGTGGCCCAGGGTGAACGGCCCCTCCAAACCCAGGCCCTGCTCGAGCACGTGCAGGTCGGAATGGCAGACGCCGGCGCCGCCGATCTTCAGCAGCACCTCGCCCGGGCCCGGCCGCGGCTCGGGAAGATCGACCACTTCGGCAGGCCTGCCGGCGGCGATGAAGCGGACGGCTTTCATGGGGACTCCCGGCGCAGGATAAGGTGTCCCACTATGCGCCAACGCACGGGACGCCGGCGCAACGGCGCCAGCCTGCATCGCGAAAAGGTTGCAGCTGCATCGACGCTGCGCTGCAGCGGGAGCCCGATCCCGCGCGACGGCATACTCGCGCGTCGATCGCCGCGTGCGTTCGCCACGTCCTGTCCGGGAGCCCACATGAGAATCCGCCTGGCGGCCGTCCTCGGCCTGCTGCTGGCCGCATGCCAGCCTGCTTCGAACACCGGCCTCGCCGCGCCCGGCGATGCCCCGGCCGGCGCCGCGCCGCAGCCGACCGTCGTCGATGCCGCGCACATCGACCAGGTGCTGCAGGGCATCGTCGACGAAGGTCGCGCCGTGGGCGTGTCGGCCCTGGTCCACGAGCGCGGCCGCGAAGCCTACTTCGGCGCGTTCGGCATGGCCGACCGCGAGGCCGCCCGGCCGATGGCGCGCGACACGCTCGCCCAGGTCTATTCGATGACCAAGCCGGTCACCGGCGTGGTGCTGATGTCGCTGTACGAGCAAGGCCTGTTCGAACTCGACGAGCCGCTGGCGACCTACCTGCCCGAGTACGCCAACGTGCGCGTGCATGCGGGCGAGGATGCCGACGGCGAGCCGATCCTGGTCGCGCCCGAACGGCCGATCCTGGTGCGCGACATCCTGCGCCACACCGCCGGCTTCGCCGCGGCGTTCGAGGACAATCCGGCGGCGGCGCTGTATCGCGAGGCCGACGTGGACTCGCGCGCGATCACCCTGGCGCAGATGTCCGAACGCCTGGCCGCGCTGCCGCTGGCCTACCAGCCCGGCACGCGCTGGCTGTACGGCATCTCGGTGGACGTGCAGGCGCGGCTGGCCGAGGTGCTGGCCGGCAAGCCTTTCGAACAGCTGGTGCGCGAGCGCGTGCTCGAACCGCTGCGCATGGCCGACACCAGCTACCACGTCGCGGAAGACCGGCGCCGGCGCATGGCGGCGATGTACGAGTACGCCGACGGCGGGTTCACCCGGCTACCCGACTCGCCGGCGCTCGACAACGCCTATCGCGAGTGGACCCTGGCTGCGCCCGGCGGCTACGGCCTGGTCTCGACCCTGGACGACTACATGCGCTTCGGCCGCATGCTGCTCGACGGCGGCAGCTTCGACGGCGCGCGCGTGCTCGATGCCGACACGGTGCGGCTGATGGCCACCGACATGCTGCCGGCCGGGGTCACCGACCGCTCCTGGCTTCCCGGCAAGGGCCAGGTCGGCTTCGGCATCGATTTCGCGGTGCGCCACTCGCCGCCGGCCAACGCGGAGGAGGCGTCCGGCGCTGTGGGCGAGTTCTTCTGGGACGGCTACGCCAACACGCTGTTCTGGGTGGATCCGGCCAACGACATCGTCGCGGTGTTGTTCACGCAGTCGATCCCGCCGGGCGGCACCGACCTGCACAAGCGCTTCCGCGACGCGGTCTACCACGGCCACCCCGACGCCTCGGCGGCGAACCGGGCAGCGGCGACGCCATAGCCGCGCCGGTGCACGGAGGTGCCCGGCGTCGATCCTCGATGCGCCCGTTCGTCGTCGCGGAGTGACCCCGCACACGAGGCATCGCATGATCCAGCCACGCTCGGGCAGCTGCCATTGCGGCAGCGTCCGCTTCCGCTGCCAGGTCGACCTGGCGCCGCACGGGGAGCGCTCGCCGCAGCCGCGCCCCGGCCCGTGGTACGCGTCGACCCTGCGCTGCAACTGCAGCTACTGCCGCAAGACGCGCATCTGGAAGGCGCACGTGCCGGCAGAGGCGTTCGCGCTGCGCAGCGACGAGGCCACGCTGGGCCGCTATCGTTTCGGCGCGTGCGCGATCGAGCACTGCTTCTGTCCGCAATGCGGGGTGAACACCTTCAGCCGCGCCGACTTCGAGGTGATGGGCGGACCCTTCGTCTGCGTCAACCTGGCCTGTCTCGACGACGCCACGCCGGCCGAACTCGCCGCGGCGCCGCTGCGCTACGAGGACGGCGCCGGCGACGACTGGGATTCGCCACCGGCGGTCACGGCGCATCTCTAGCCGCCTGTTGGCCGGGGCCTGCAACGGCCTGCCTCGTCGCCCGGTGCCCGGCATGGCGATCCAGCGCGCGCGTGCATCTCGCACGGCGGGCTTAACGCGCGCGCGGTATTTTCTTCACGGGGTTCTTCCGGCACGACGCTAGCGTGGGGTTCCCCCCGCCGGATGGAGGACCGCGCATGACGCAGACGCTCTACGCCCAGGACGAAGCAGGCAACCGCCACAAGGTGATCCAGCGGCTGGAAGCACCGGAGGAAGGCAAGGACTCTCCCGACCACGGCGCGGCCCGCTTCGTGTACACCCTCTCGGACGGCACCCCGGTGCGGCGCGTGGACAACGACACCTTCCAGATCGTGGGCACCGGCGCCTACATCACGGCGGTGCAGGACTGAGGACGTCCCCTCCAATCCCGGCTCGCCCGGCGGCAGATGCAGTGCGCGTCGCGTGCAGCGGGGTCCGCTAGATCGTGATCGCCTGGCTCAGCTCGCGCCAGCTCGGCGGATGCGGCCAGTCGGCATCGAGGTTGCCTTCGATCACGCGGCGCAGGTCGCGGCGGTCGAGCTGGGGGGCCACCCCATGCAGCAGCGCCAGCGCGTAGTCGCGCAGCACCCGCCCGCGCGGGATCACCGCCCAGGTGATGCACTCGGGGATTTCCGCCGGCGCTTCCAGGATCCGCAGGTCGTCGTCCTCGCGCGGACCCACCGCCATTTCCGCCAGCAGGCCGGCGCCGAGGCCGGCGCGCACGTAGGTCTTGATCAGGTTGGCGTCGCGCGCGGTCATCGCGATCTGCGGCTCGACCCCGGCCGCGGCGAAGGCGCGCCGCATCGAGGAATCGCCGCGCGTGGACGACTCGTAGCTGATCAGCGGATGGCGCGCGAGTTCGGCCAGCGTGGGCGCGCGCTGCAGCCCTGCCAGCGGGTGCGAAAGCGGGACCAGCAGCACGCGCCGCCAGCGGTACAGCGGCACCGGCAGCCCGCCCGAGGGCGTGGCGCCGGCGGTGCTGATCAGCGCCACGTCCGCTCCGTCGTGGAGCTGCTGCAGCACCTCGGCATCGCTCGCGGCCTGCAGGTCGACGTCCACCCGCGGGAACTCGCGCCGGATCGCGGCGATCACCGGCGGCAGCACGTAGCGCGCCTGGGTGTGGGTGGTGGACAGCAGCAGGCGGCCGCTGTACTCGCCGCGCTCGTTGGCGGCATAGCTGCGGATGTTGGCGGCCTCGGCCAGGATCCGCCGCGCATGCTCCAGCACGCGCTCGCCGGCCGGGGCGATCGCATCCAGGCTGCGGCCCTTGCGGACGAACAGCTGGAAGCCCAGCTCGTCCTCCAGCTGCTTGAGCTGCTTGGACAGGCCGGGCTGGGTGGCGTGCACGCGCTCGGCCGCCAGGGTGATGTTGAGTCCCGAATCGGCGATCGCGACCAGGTAGCGCAGTTGGGTGAGGGTCATGGCTCCAGTCCGCGCGGCGCTGGTTTCGGCCGCAAACTCCATCCTTTCATCATGATGGAAAGATGGAGCGCTGGATCATAGTCGCGCCTGGCCGGGCTGTCCACGCGGCGCCGGCACAGGCTTATGCCTTACGGGAATAAGCGCAGCACCCGTCGCCATTTCCTCCTGCGCCCCCGCAGTCGCTAGCGTCGCCCCATCGCCACGCACCCGTCCCGATGCCCGACGCCCCTGCCAGCACCCGGCTGTTCCCCCTGTTCGCGGACCTGCGCGGCCGCGCCGTATTGGTCGTGGGCGGCGGCGCGGTGGCGGCCCGCAAGGTCGAGGCGCTGGCCGGCACCGGCGCGCGCGTCCGGGTGGCCGCGCCGGCGCTGGTACCTGCACTGGCGACCCTGGCCGCCGAGGGCGCGATCGAACACCTCCCCGGCCGCTTCCATCCGGACTGGCTGGACGGCGCCTGGCTGGCGATCGCCGCCACCGACGATGCGCAGGTGAACCGGGCCGTCGCCGAAGCCGGCGAAGCGCGCGGGATCTGGGTCAACGTGGTCGACGACGCGGACCTGGCGCGCGTGCACCTGCCCGCCCGGGTCGAGCGCGGCCCGCTGCAGATCGCGATTTCCAGCGGCGGCGGCGCGCCGATGCTGGCGCGGCTGGTGCGCGAGCGGCTGGAGGCGCAGTTCGACGAATCCTTTGGCGCGCTCGCCGGCCTGCTGGCGCGCCATCGCCACCGCATCGTCGCGCGCTGGCCGGAGCCGGGTGCGCGCCGGCGCGCGTTCGGGCGCCTGCTCTCCGGCCCGCTGCAGGGCCTGCTGCGCAGGCGCCGCCACATCGAGGCCGAGCGCCTGCTCGATGCGACGCTGGCGTCGTCGAAGGATCCGGCCAGCGTGCGCGGCTCGGTGGCCCTGGTCGGCGCCGGGCCCGGCGATGCCGGCCTGCTCACCCTGCGCGCGCTGCGCCTGCTGGGCGAGGCCGACGTGATCCTGCACGACCGGCTGGTCAGCGCCGAGGTGCTGGCGCTCGCGCGACGCGACGCCGAGCGCATCGAGGTCGGCAAGCGTGCCGGCCACCACGCGGTGCCGCAGGACGGGATCAACGCCCTGCTGGTCGAGCATGCCGCCGCCGGCAGGCGCGTGGTCCGGCTCAAGGGCGGCGATCCGTTCGTGTTCGGCCGCGGCGGCGAGGAACTCGAGGCGCTGCGCGCGGCCGGCATCGACTACGAGGTCGTCCCGGGCATCACCGCCGCGGCCGCCTGCGCCGCCTATGCCGGGATCCCCCTGACCCATCGCGACCACGCGCAGTCGGTGCGCCTGGTCACCGCGCACGCCCAGGAGGGTCCGGACACCCTGGACTGGCCCGCGCTGGCGCAGGAGCGGCAGACGCTGGCGTTCTACATGGGCGTGTCGCGGCTGGACACGGTGCAGGCGCAGCTGATCGCGCACGGGCGCGCGCCGGACACGCCGTTTGCGCTGGTCGAGAACGGCACGCGCGCCGACCAGCGCGTGGTCAACGGCCGCCTAACCGATCTGTCACGCCTGGCGCGGCACCACGCCGTACAGTCGCCTGCGCTGCTGATCGTCGGCGAGGTGGCCGCGCTGGCCGGCGCCCTGCACTGGTTCGGCGCCGCTCCGCTCGGCACTTCCGACGTTCCGCTCGCGGACGCCGCCTGATCGTCCACCCCGCATCGAGACCGCACCATGGCCATCTACGACAGCATCCTCGACACCATCGGCAACACCCCGATCGTCAAGCTGCACCGCATCGCGCCCGCGCACGTCAGCCTGTACGTCAAGGTGGAGTCGTTCAATCCCGGCGGCTCGGTGAAGGACCGCCTCGCGCTCGGCATCGTGCTCGACGCCGAGCGGCGCGGCGTGCTCAAGCCGGGCGACACCATCGTCGAGGCGACTTCCGGCAACACCGGCGTGGCGCTGGCCCAGGTCGCGGCCGCGCGTGGCTACCGTTTCGTGGCGGTGATGACCGAGACCTTCTCGATCGAGCGCCGCAAGCTGATGCGCGCCTACGGCGCCAGGGTGATCCTCACCGCCGCCGCCGAGCGCGGTACCGGCATGGTGAAGAAAGCTCGTGAACTGGCCGAGAAGCACGGCTGGTTCCTGGCCTCGCAGTTCACCAACCCGGCCAACCCGGCCTACCATCGGCAGACCACCGCGGCCGAGATCCTCAGCGATTTCGCCGGCCGCCGCCTGGACTACTTCGTCAGCGGCTGGGGCACCGGCGGCACGCTCACCGGCGTGGGCGAGGTGCTCAAGCTCGCGCGACCGGACGTGAAGATCATCGCCACCGAGCCGGCCGGCGCTTCGCTGCTGGGCGGCAAGGAATGGGCGCCGCACAAGATCCAGGGCTGGACCCCGGACTTCCTGCCCGAAGTGCTCAGCCGCACCGTGCACGACGAACTGCTGCCGGTGACCGACGACGAAGCGCTGGACACCGCCCGCCGCCTGGCCGCCGAGGAAGGCGTGTTCGTCGGCATCTCGTCCGGCGCCACCGTGGCCGCCGCGCTCAAGGTCGCCGCCGCTGCGCCGGAAGGTTCGGTGCTGCTGGCCACCCTGCCCGACACCGGCGAGCGCTACTTCTCCACGCCGCTGTTCGCCGGCCTCCACGAGGGCTCGGACGACGAGTGGCTGGCGGGGCTGGAAGGCGCGCGCGACGCGGCCTGAAGCAGGTCCGGGCACCTCATCTGGTCTCGCGGCACGGGGTGTCGCGGGGCTTCGGGCGGTGCACCTGGCCGGTCGCCCCACGCCCGGCGCGGACGGCGGGCGGGTCGCAGGGCAATTGCGGCGTCCACAAGTCCGGTCCGGGCTGGCGTACCGTACGCATGGCAGTCGCCGCACCAACATTTCCCCGCGACGCGATGTCCCGCTCCACGCGCAACCGCTGCCCGCCCCCGTCCCCCGGAACTCTTCCATGGACACACCCGCCAAGCGCCTCCTCGGCGCCCTGATCCTTGGCTTGGCCGGCCTGGTCGGCACCGCCGGCGCACAGGACGTCGAACTGCTCAACGTGTCCTACGATCCCACCCGCGAGTTCTATGCGGAGTTCAACGAGGCCTTCGCCAGGAAGTGGAAGGCCGAGACCGGCCAGACGGTGATCGTGCGGGTTTCGCATGGCGGGTCGGGCAAGCAGGCGCGTTCGGTGATCGATGGGCTTCCGGCCGACGTCGCCACCCTCGCCCTGGCCGGCGACATCGACGCGATCGCCCGGAACACCGACCTGCTGGGCAAGGACTGGCAGCGCCGCCTGCCCCACAACAGTGCGCCCTACACCTCGACCATCGTGTTCCTGGTACGCAAGGGCAACCCGAAGCGGATCGTGGACTGGGGCGACCTGGCCAGGCCCGGTGTCGGCGTGATCACGCCCAACCCGAAGACCTCCGGCGGCGCGCGCTGGAACTATCTGGCCGCGTGGGCCTGGGCATCGCGCGAGTACCGCAAGGGCGGGCTGGTACTGGACTACATGGGGAAGCTCTACGCCAACGTCCCGGTGCTCGACACCGGCGCGCGCGGCTCGACCACCACCTTCGTCGAGCGCGGCATCGGCGACGTGCTGCTGGCCTGGGAAAACGAGGCGCTGCTGACCCTGGCCGAGGGCGAGACGGCGTCGAGGTTCGAGATCGTCTACCCGAGCCTGAGCATCAAGGCCGAGCCGCCGGTCGCGGTGATCGACGGCAATGTCGACCGGCGCGGCACCCGCAGGGTGGCAGAGGCCTACCTGCAGTCCCTGTATTCCCCGGACGGGCAGCGCCTGGCGGCGAAGCACCACTACCGGCCCTCACGGCCGGAGACGGTTCCGGCGCAGGCGGTTGCGCATTTCAGGCCGCTGCCGATGGTGACCATCGACGACGCCTTCGGTGGCTGGGCCCGGGCGCAGCAGCTGCACTTCGCCGACGGCGGCTTCTTCGACCGGATCTACCGGCCGCGATGATGCGGTACGCCGCCGTTCCGGACGCGGTGGGAGGCCTGCCCGGTGGCAGGCCGCTCGCCTTTTCCGCGATGGCCACCGCGGCCCGATGCGCCGCCCGATAACCGACCTCCATGAGCACCCTCGCACTTCCTTCCCTCTCGCGCCCGCGCTGGCGACGGCCTCTCCCCGGCTTCGGGCTGGGCCTGGGCCTGGGCATGGCCTGGCTCGGCGTGGTGGTGCTGCTGCCGCTCGCCGCGCTCACCTTCCGCGCGGCCGGCCTCGGCAGCGCCGGCTGGCTGCGCGCGATCCAGGATCCGCGCGTGCAGGCGGCGCTGAAGGTCAGCTTCGGCACGGCCTTCGTCGCGGCCCTGATCGCCCTGGTCGCCGGCGCGCTGGTGGCCTGGGTGCTGGTGCGCTACCGCTTCCCGGGCCGGCGCCTGCTCGATGCGCTGGTCGACCTGCCGTTCGCGCTGCCGACCGCGGTGGCCGGCATCGCGCTGACTGCGATCTACGCGCCCAACGGCTGGATCGGCCAGTTCCTGGAACCGCGCGGGATCCAGGTCGCCTACCAGTTGGCCGGCATCGTGATCGCGCTGGTGTTCATCGGCCTGCCATTCGCGGTGCGCACGGTGCAGCCGATCCTCGAATCGCTCGGCCACGAGCAGGAGCAGGCCGCCGCCTCGCTCGGCGCCTCGCGCCTGACCACGCTGCGCCGGGTGGTGCTGCCGGAGCTGCTGCCGGCGCTGCTGACCGGCTTCTCGCTGGCCTTCGCGCGGGCGCTGGGCGAGTACGGTTCGGTGATCTTCATCGCCGGCAACAAGCCCTACCGCACCGAGATCGCGCCGCTGCTGATCACGATCCGGCTGGAGGAGTACGACTACAACGGCGCGATCGCGCTGGCGGCGCTGATGCTGGCGGCCTCGTTCGCCTGCCTGCTGGCGATCAACCTGATCCCGCTGCTGTTCCGGCACGAACGCAGGAGTCGCCGCGATGGCTGACGCGCACGCCGGGCACGGCCTGGAAACCCCGCCGTGGCTGCGGCGCGCGCTGATCGGCGCCGCGGTGCTGGTGATGGCGCTGCTGGTGGTGCTGCCGCTGCTGATGGTGCTGCTGTCGGCCTTCGGCAAGGGCTTCGCCACCTGGTGGGGCGCGCTGACCACGCCCGATGCGCTCTCCGCGCTCAAGCTGACCCTGCTCACCGCCGCGATCGTGATCCCGGTCAACGCCGTGTTCGGCGTGTTCGCCGCCTGGTCGCTGACCCGCTTCGAGTTCCGCGGCAAGCGCGTGCTGCTGGCGCTGGTCGACCTGCCCTTCGCGGTCTCGCCGGTGGTCGCGGGCCTGTGCCTGGTGCTGCTGTTCGGCTCGCAGGGCTGGTTCGCCGACCTGCTGCGCGCCTGGGACATCCGGATCCTGTTCGCGCGGCCGGGCATCGTGCTGGCGACCCTGTTCATCACCTTCCCGTTCGTGGTGCGCGAGCTGGTGCCGCTCATGCAGCAGCAGGGCAGCGAGGAGGAGGTGGTCGCGCGCTCGCTCGGCGCAGGCGCCTGGACCATGTTCTTCCGCGTCACTCTGCCCAACATCAAGTGGGGCCTGCTGTACGGCGTGCTGCTGTGCGGCGCGCGCGCGATGGGCGAGTTCGGTGCGGTGTCGGTGGTGTCGGGCCACATCCGCGGCCTGACCAACACGCTGCCGCTGCACATCGAGATCCTCTACAACGAGTTCGACAGTACCGGCGCCTTTGCCGTGTCCTCGTTGCTGGCGGGACTGGCGCTGGTGACGCTGGTGCTGAAGTTCTGGCTCGAGGCGCGCCACGGCGACGCGCTGGCCAAGGCGCACCGGAGGCACGGATGAGCCGGTTCATCCGCCCGGCCCGTGGCGACGGCGATGCCGCCCGCCAAGCTGTTCCACGTCTGGCGCGGCTGGAGGCCCGTCAGGGGGACGCGCTGGCCAAGCTCGCCGGAGGCATGGATGAGCCGGTTCGTTCGCCCGGCCCGTGGCGACGGTGATGCCACCCGCCACGCTGATCCACGTCCGGCGCGGTCCGCTCCGCGCCATGCGATTCCCTCACTTTCCCCCGGATCGATCCCCATGCTGCTGATCAACCAGGAACTGCCGCACCACCGCCCGCCCGCGCCGGGCCAGCGCGGAATCGGCGATCATCGTGCGATGGACAGCAGCGGCCAGGGCGTGGACCTGCGCATCGAAGGCGTCGCCAAGCGCTATGGCGGCACGGCCGCGCTCGACAGCGTCGACCTGCACATCGCCTCGGGCGAGCTGGTCGCCCTGCTCGGGCCATCGGGTTCGGGCAAGACCACGCTGCTGCGGGTGGTCGCCGGCCTGCTGCCGGCCGACAGCGGCCGGGTGCTGTTCGGCGATGTCGACGCCACGCAGCTGAGCCTGCGCGAGCGCAACGTCGGCTTCGTGTTCCAGCAGTACGCGCTGTTCCGCCACATGACCGTGGCCGAGAACATCGCCTTCGGCCTGCGCAGCCGCCCGCGCCGGCGCCGGCCCGACCGCGCCGCGATCGCCAGGCGCGTGGACGAACTGCTCGCCCTGATCCAGCTGCCGGAGCATGGCGCCCGCTATCCCGAGCAGCTGTCCGGCGGGCAGAAGCAGCGCGTGGCGCTAGCGCGCGCGCTGGCGATCGATCCCACCGTGCTGCTGCTGGACGAACCGTTCGGCGCACTCGACGCCAAGGTGCGCATCGAGCTGCGGCGCTGGCTGCGACGGCTGCACGACCAGACCGGGCAGACCACGGTCTTCGTCACCCATGACCAGGACGAGGCGCTGGAGCTGGCCGACCGCGTGGTGGTGCTGCGCGACGGCCGCATCGAGCAGGCGGGCACGCCACGCGAAATCTACGACGAGCCGGCTTCGGCCTATGTGTTCGACTTCATCGGCCGCGCCAGCGTGGTCGGCGGCCGGGTCGAGGGCGGGCGATTCCATGTCGACGGACAGGCCGCCACGTTCGACGCGGCCGGCGTCGCCGACGGTCCGGCGCGCCTGTACCTGCGCCCGCACGACGCGCTTGTTGCCGCGCCGGGCGATGGCCTGGAGGCGCGCGTGTCGGCCGTGCACCACCACGCCGGCCGCATCACGATGGAACTGGCCCTGCCCGGCCAGCCGGGCAGGCTGGAACTCGACCTGGCCGCGTCGCCGGAACGGCGTCCGCCAGCGGCCGGCGAGGCGCTGGGCCTGCGCCTGCAGCGCTACCGCGTCTATCCGGCCTGAGTGGCCGGACCGCGGGCTGCCGTCCGCTGCGGATTGCCGCAGAACCGGCTACGAACGCCCGTACACATCCTCGTAGCGGACGATGTCGTCCTCGCCCAGGTAGCTGCCCGACTGCACCTCGATCAGCTCCAGCATTTCGGTGCCGGGATTCTCCAGCCGGTGCTTCGCACCCAGCGGGATATAGGTCGACTGGTTGGCGTGCAGTTCGAACACGTCGTTGTCTCGGGTCACGCGCGCGGTGCCGCGCACCACGATCCAGTGCTCGGCGCGGTGCTTGTGCGACTGCAGCGACAGGCGCGCGCCCGGCTTGACCTTGATCCGCTTGACCTGGAAGCCGTCGTCCTGGTCGATCGAGTCGTAGCTGCCCCAGGGTCGATGCACTTCCCGGTGCAGGACCGCGTGGCTGCGCTGGTCGGACTTGAGCCGCGCGACCACCTCCTTGACCTGCTGCACCCGGTCCTTGCGCGCGACCAGCACCGCATCGTCGGTCTCGACCACCACCAGGTCGTCGACCCCGACCAGGGCCACCAGGCGCCGGGCGTAGGCATAGCTGTTGCGCGAATCGACCGCGATCACGTCGCCGTGGTGGGCGTTGCCATCGCCATCCTGTTCGCTCACCTCCCACAGTGCCGACCAGGAACCCACGTCGTTCCAGCCGATGTCCACCGGCAGCACGCGCGCCCCGGCGGTGTGCTCCATCACCGCATAGTCGATCGAGTCCGAGGGACAGGCGGCAAAGGCCTCGCGGTCGAGACGGATGAAGTCGCCGTCGCGCGCGGCGGCCGAGAACGCCTGGCGCACGGCGGCCAGCATGTCGGGACGCAGGCGTTCGAGCTCGGCGAGATAGCGCGAGGCGCGGAACAGGAACATGCCGCTGTTCCAGAAGTAGCCGCCGCTTTCCAGATAGGCCTGGGCGGTGGCCGCGTCGGGCTTCTCGACGAAGCGCAGCACCTCGCGCACGCCCTCGCCTTCGGCGGCCTGGATGTAGCCGAAACCGGTTTCCGGCGCGGCGGGCACGATGCCGAACGTGACCAGCGCGCCATTTTCGGCCGCGCCCATGGCCGTGCGCACCGCGGCACGGAAACCTTCCGCATCGCGGACCACGTGGTCCGAAGGCAGCACCAGCAGCAGCGGATCCTCGCCGCCCGCCATCGCCTGCAGCGCGGCCGCGGCGATCGCCGGGGCGGTATTGCGTCCGACCGGCTCGAGCACGATGTCGGCGCGGTCCACCCCGACCAGCCGCAGCTGCTCGGCGGCCAGGAAGCGGTGTTCCTCGTTGGCCACCACGATCGGCGCCGACGAGGCCAGCGGCGCGACGCGGCGCCAGGTCTCCTGCAGCATGGTGTCCTCGCCGGCCAGCGCCAGGAACTGCTTGGGATAGGCCTCGCGCGACAGCGGCCACAAGCGCGTCCCTGACCCGCCCGACAACAACACCGGCTGCAACTTCATCCTGTCGATTCTCTCGCCCGAAGATGACGGGCAGTTTACCCTTTGCCCGCCCGGCAGCCGCCGGGAGGAGAGAGCATGATTCAGCCCAGCGCCACGCCAGACCGAGACCAGCAACGCATCGACTGGGTGCGGACCGCGTTGTCCGACCCGCAGGTCGGCCTGGAGCGCGCATCCTTCGATGCGGACTTCCGCAGCTACTGGCGCACCACCGGCCGCACGCCGAGCCTGGTGCTGATGGACGCGCCGCCCGAACTGATGGACGTGCGCCCCTGGCTGGCGATCCGCGACCTGCTGCAGGCCGGCGGCCTGCGCGTGCCTGCGGTGGTGGCGCAGGACCTCGCCTTGGGTTTCCTGCTGCTCGAGGACCTGGGCGTGCAGACCTACCTGCATGTGATCGACGAAGACTGCGCCGATGCGCTGTTCGACACCGCGATGACGCGCCTGGTCGAACTGCAGTCGATCGCGCTGCCGGCGGACTTCCCCGCCTACGACGAGGCGCTGCTGCTGCGCGAGCTGAGATTGTTCGACGAGTGGTTCCTGGGTGTGCACCTGGGCATCGAGCTGGACGAGGCCGAACGCGCGCGCCTGCACGGGGTATACCGCGCGCTGGTCGAGTCCGCGCTCGCCCAGCCGCAGGTGCTGGTGCACCGCGACTACATGCCGCGCAACCTGATGCCCTGTGGCGAGGACGTCGCCATCCTCGATTTCCAGGACGCGGTGCGCGGGCCGATCGCCTACGACCCGGCCTGCCTGTTCAAGGACGCCTTCCTGAGCTGGCCCGAGCCACGCGTGGCCAACTGGCACGCGCGCTACCACGCCCTGGCCACGCGCGCGGGATTGCCGGTGCCGCCGCTCGCGCAGTGGCGCACCGACCTGGACCTGATCGGCGTGCACCGCCACCTCAAGGTGCTGGGCATCTTCGCGCGGCTGAAGCATCGCGACGGCAAGCCCAAGTACCTCGAGGACGCGCCGCGCTTCATCGCCTACCTCGACGCGGTCGTGCCGCGACATCCGCAGCTGGCGCCGCTGGCCGACCTCATCGACGCGCGCGTGCGGCCAGCCATGGCACGCCTCGCCGGCGCCATCGCCTGACCCGGTCGCCGGCATGAAGGCCCTGATCTTCGCTGCCGGACTGGGCGAGCGCATGCGCCCGCTCACCGACAGCACGCCCAAGCCGCTGTTGCGCGCCGGCGGCAAGCCGCTGATCGCCTGGCATCTCGAGCGCCTGGCCGCGATCGGCGTGCGTGAGGTGGTGGTCAACACCTCGTGGCTGGCGGCGCAGTTCCCCGCCGCGCTGGGCGACGGCGCGGCGTTCGGCCTGCGCATCGCGTACTCCGACGAAGGCCCGGTACCGCTGGAGACCGGCGGCGGCATGCTGCAGGCCCTCGACTGGCTGGGCGAGGCGCCGTTCCTCGCGGTCAACGGCGACATCTGGACCGACTTCGACTTCGCCCGCCTGCCGCGCAAACCCGACGGCGACGTGCACCTGGTGATGGTCGACAACCCGCCGCACCATCCGCAGGGCGATTTCGTGCTGCAGCCGGACGGCCGGCTGCGCGAGGACGGCGGCGAGCGTCTGACCTTCTCCGGCATCGGCCTCTACCGGCCGACGCTGCTGGACGACTGGCGCGCCGTGATCGGCGACGTCCGCGGCGCCGGCGACGTTCCGCCGCGCTTCCGCCTCGCCCCGCTGCTGCGCGCGGCCATGCGCCGCGGCGCCGCCAGCGGCGAGCACCACGTCGGCGCATGGACCGATGTCGGCACGCCCGAACGGCTGCGCCAGCTGGACGCGACGCTGGCCTGAGCGCAGGGCACCGGGAAGCCGCGTTTCCCGCCGGCACGGCAGCCGGCGGCAACGACCCGAACGGGTGGACTCAGCCCTGCGTGGCGCCCAGCACCTCGCGCAGGAACGGCACGGTGATGCGCCGCTGCGCCGCCAGCGAGGCGCGGTCCAGGCGGTCGAGCAGCGCGGTCAGGCCGGACAGGTCGCGGCCTGCGTGGCGCAGCAGCCAGTCGATCGCGGCCGCGTCGACCTGCAGGCCGCGGCGCTGCGCACGCAGGCGCAGCACCTGGCCGCGGCCCGCGTCGTCGAGCCGCTCGAGCACCAGCCGCGTGCACTGGGACAGGCGCGAACGCAGGTCGGGCAGCACCAGCGGGAGCGCGTCGGGCAGCGTCTGGGCGGTGTAGAGCACGCGCCGGCCGGCGTCGTGCATGCGGTTGTGGAAGTGGAACAGGGCGACCTCGTCCTCGCGCTCGCCGGCCACCGCCTCCAGCCCGTCCAGCGCGACCAGGTCGAGTGCGTGCAGCGACTCGAGCGCATCGCCCACGCGTCCGGCGGCGCTGGCCAGCGGCAGGTAGCCGGCGCGCGCACCCGCCGCGTCGGCCTCGGCGCAGGCGGCCAGCGCCAGGTGGCTCTTGCCGGTGCCCGCCGGCCCGGCCAGCAGCAGCGCGCGCTCGCCCGCGCCACCGGCCGCGAACGCGCGCAGCTGCGCGACCAGCGACGCATCGCGCGCATGGAAGGTCTCCAGGCGCTGGTCGGGCGGATAGCGCAGCGCCAGCGGCAGCTGCGGCGGGGCGGCCTGCATCGTCACGATCAGGCGTCGCGGTTGCCGCGCTCGTCGCCGGTGTCCTCGCCGATATCGTCCTCGAGCACGATGCCGCCGGGCGCGCGCTGCCCTTCCAGCACGATCTTCGGCCCGTCGCCGGCATACAGGCGGCTTTGCGTGTAGCGCTCGTGGGCGAAACGCAGCAGCACGTTGCCCACCGCCGCCACCGGCAGCGCGATCAGCATGCCGACGAAGCCGAACAGCTGGCCGCCGGCCATGATCGCGAAGATCACCGCTACCGGATGCAGGCCGATGCGGTCGCCGACGATGCGCGGGGTGAGGATGTAGCTCTCGATCAGCTGGCCGACGGTGAACACCACGCCCACCAGCGCCAGCAGCTTGATGTCGAAGCCCTGGGCCTGCACCAGCGCCGCGAGCACGGCCAGCACGATCCCGGTCGCCGCGCCCAGGTAGGGCACGAAGCTGATCAGTCCGGCGATGATCCCGATCAGCAGGCCCAGGTTGAGCCCCACCACCGACAGGCCGATCGCATAGATCGCGCCCAGGGCAAGCATCACGATGAACTGGCCGCGCAGGAACGCACCCAGCACTTCGTCCGACTCGCGCGCCAGCCGCGTGACGGTGCCGATGTGGTCGCGCGGGATCATCGCCGCCACGCGCTCGACCAGCAGGTCCCAGTCGCGCAGGAAGTAGAAGGTCAGGATCGGCAGCAGCACGATGTTGGCGATCCAGGCCAGGAAGGCGAAGCCCGAACTCGACAGGTACCCGAACAACGTGCTGGCCACCCCGCCCGCCTGCGCCCAGTGCGAGCGCACCAGTTCGAACAGGCGCTGCGGATCGAGCCAGGACGTGATCTCGATCCCGGTGCGCGCCTCCACCCAGGGCAGGGCGGTTTCCATGAACCACTCGCGGTACTGCGGCAGCGCATCGATCAGGGTCACCACCTGGCGTTCGATCATCGGCACCAGGATCAGCACCACCAGCACCACCAGCATCAGCATCAGCACGAAGACCAGGGTCACCGCCACCGGGCGCGAACGGCCGGATGCCTCGAGGCGGTCGACCAGCGGATCGCCGAGCCAGCCCAGCAGCGCGGCCAGCACGAAGGGGGTGAGGATCGGTCCCAGCAGGGCGATCAGCCACAGCACCGCGAAGGCGAGCAGTCCCCATTGCAGGCGCCGCAGGAAGCGCGCGATGTCGAGGGTCGCGGGCGTATCGGACATCGGCTCGGCTCCGTCGGTCAGTGCAGCAGGTAGACCGGCGGGGCCAGTTCGTCGGTGCCTTCAACCTCGAGCAGCACCGCCTCGTCGACCATGCGGCGGAAGCCCGACATCCCGGTCAGCAGGTCCAGTTCGACCTCGAGGCGGTCCGGACTGGCGTGCAGCGGACGGATCGCGCGCACCACCGACATGCGCTGCAGCGCCGCGGACAGGCGCAGGTAATCGCTGCCGCTGCGCAAGCCCGTGAAGACGATGCGCTGGACCACCGGGTCGGCGGGCGCGGTGGCCTTGGCGTAGCGCTTGATGAGCGCGTCGGCCGCGCCGTCCGCGCCGGTGGCCATGGTCCGGCGCGCGTCGCCGCCGGACTCGGACCAGCGCGAGAGCACCCGGCCGCTGTCCACGAAGATCCAGTCCGCCTTCCAGCCCCCGGCGCTGCGGTAGAGCTTGCCGATCAGCTGCATCGGCGGGTTGTAGCGTGAGGACAGGCGCGCGATGGCGGCGGTATCGCCGCGCCAGATCGCGCCCGCCGCGGCCTGCTCGGCGGCGCTGCCCGAGGGCAGGCCAAGGCGGTAGCCGCGCTCGACCGCCCGCTGCAGCAGCGGACGCGCCGCATTGCTCTGCTGGACGCCCACCAGGCGCGGGCCCCTGCCGTCGTCGATCGCCAGCCACAGCACCGGCTTGGGCCGCGGCTGCGGCCACACCGGCAGGCCCAGGGCGGCGGTGAGCGCATCGATGGCCTCGGGCACGAACCGCACCACCAGCATGCTGCGGAAGCTCGGCGCGCCGCTGCTGCCGATGCTCTCGTCCTGGCGATAGTCGAAGCCGTCGACGTAGTCGGCCGCGCGGCGCAGCTCCTGCGCCACGCCGGGACGGCTGGCGATGCCGCGGTCGCCGGACAGCTTGGCGAACACCTGGGCCAGCGCACGCGCATAGCCGGCCGTGCGCTCGGCCTCGGCCTGGGTGCGCACCGGGACCTCGGCTTCGTACAGCCCCTGCGCCTCGGCGCGATCGCCTTCCACGCGCTGGGCAGCCGCGGGCGCCGCCAGCAGCAGCGCCGCCAGGGCCCATCCGATCATCCGTGCACCACGTACAGCCAGTCGCATCCGACGTCCTTCACCACTCCGGTCGTGGCGGAAATGGTGCCACAAAGCCCTCTCCCCGGCTGCCTGCCGCAGCCGCGCAGGCCGGGCCGCCGCCCGCGCGGCTGCTAGAATCGCGGACCGCCCGGCTGAGCTGCGCATCGTGACTACCCCCTCTTCCGCCCCCACCGGCCTGACCTACCGCGACGCCGGCGTCGACATCGACGCGGGCAACGAAGTCGTCGAACGCATCAAGCCGCTGGTCAAGCGCAGCTTCCGGCCCGAGGTGATGGGCGGGCTGGGCGGTTTCGGCGCGCTGTTCGACCTGTCGGGCAAGTACCGCGAGCCGGTGCTGGTGTCGGGCACCGACGGCGTGGGCACCAAGCTCAAGCTGGCCCAGCAGTTGGGCCGCCACGACACCATCGGCATCGACCTGGTCGGCATGTGCGTGAACGACGTGCTGGTGCAGGGCGCCGAACCGCTGTTCTTCCTGGACTACTTCGCCACCGGCAAGCTCGACGTCGAGACGACGGTGGCCGTGGTCGGCGGCATCGCCACGGGCTGCGAACTGTCGGGCTGCGCCCTGATCGGCGGCGAGACCGCGGAAATGCCGGACATGTATCCGCCGGGCGAGTACGACCTGGCCGGCTTCTGCGTGGCCGCGGTGGAGAAGTCCGAACTGCGCGACGGCGCCTCGGTGCGCGAGGGCGACGTGCTGGTCGGCATCGCGTCCAGCGGCCCGCACTCCAACGGCTATTCGCTGATCCGCCGCATCTACGACCGCGCCGGTCGCCCCGATTCGCTCGACGTCGGCGGCGTGAGCCTGGCCGACGCGCTGATGGCGCCCACCCGGCTGTACGTCAAGCCGGTCCTGGAACTGCTGCGCGGCGCCCACGGCCCGTCCATCCACGCCATGGCCCACATCACCGGCGGCGGCCTGACCGAGAACATCGTGCGGGTCGTGCCCGAGGGCCTGGGCGTGGACATCGAAGCGTCCTCCTGGACCCTGCCGCCGGTGTTCGAGTGGCTGCAGCGAGAAGGCAGCGTCGCCCGCGAGGAGATGTGGCGCACCTTCAACTGCGGCATCGGCTTCGTGCTGCTGGTCGACCGCGACGCGGTGGCGGGGCTGGGCGGCGAACTGGCGCGGCTGGGCCTGGCGCACTGGCGCATCGGCGAAGTCGTCGCCGCGCGCGACGACGGGCGCGTACGGATCGGCTGAGCACCGGGATGGGGACGCGGACACGCGAAGGCGGCCGGCCGGCCGTGCCCGCCGGCGCGCCCGCGGATGCGGCAACCCGGACGCCGCTGCGGCTGGCGGTACTGGTGTCCGGCCGCGGCAGCAACCTGCAGGCGATCCTCGAGGCGATCGCGCGCGGCGCGCTGCACGCCGTGGTCGTGGGCGTGTTCTCCGACCGCGCCTCCGCGCCGGCGCTGCAGCGCGCGCGCGAGGCGGGAATACCGGCACAGGCGCTGTCGCCCCGCGACTTCGCCTCGCGCGCGGCGTTCGATGCCGCGCTGTTCGCGGCCGTCGACGCGACACAACCGGACCTGGTGGTCTGCGCCGGCTACATGCGCCTGATCGACGCCAGCGCGATCGCGCCGCGCACCGGCCGCATCATCAACATCCATCCTTCGCTGCTGCCGGCGTTCAAGGGCCTGCACACCCACCGCCAGGCGCTGGCGGCGGGCGTTGCAGAGCACGGTGCGAGCGTGCACTTCGTGACCGCCGAGCTCGACGGCGGCCCGGTGATCGCCCAGGCGCGCGTGCCGGTGCTGCCCGGCGACGACGAGGAAACGCTTAGCGCCCGGGTGCTGGCGCGCGAGCATCCGCTGCTGGTCGCGACCCTGCGGCTGTTCGCCGGAGGCGCGGTGGCACTGCGTGAAGATGGCGTCCAGATCGGCGATGAACGGGCCGTTCCGCTTCAGCTGTCGTGCAATAACGCCTTTGCATGATGACGGGCCAATGCGCCTGACCCCCTCCATTGCCGCCTTTGCCGCCACCGCCGCGCTCTGCGTCGCGGTACACGGAACCGTGCGCGCCGCAACGGACCCGGCACCCGCCACAGTGCCTGGGACCGCGACTGCCAGCCACGTGCTGCAGCCGTTCGTGGCCAGCTACGAAGCCTGGTACGGCGGCGAACCCGCCGGCACCGCCACCATGCGCCTGACGCACGACGATGCCGCGCAGCGCTGGAGGATCGACCTCGGCATCCGCGGCAACCGCGGCTTTGCCGGCGTGCTCGGACTCAACATCGAGCAGAGCACCGTCTTCGACGAAGCCAACGGCATCTACCGCCCGCTGTCGCAGAGCACGGTGCGCAAGGCGGCCGTGCTGTTCAACCGCAGGATCACCGGCACCTACGACTGGCACAGCCAGACCGCGCGCTGGACCGGCGACATCAAGCAGGAGCGGCGCGAGCCGGTTCCGATCCGCTACGGCGACATGAGCGGGCTGCTGATCAACCTCGCGGTGATCCGCGATGCCGAACCCGGCCGCGCGCTGTCCTATCGCTTCGTCGACGGCGGCCGGGTGCGCGACTACGAATACCGGGTCGCCGGACAGACCGAACCGGTCAGCGTCGCCGAACTGAGCTACGAGGCGATGCGGGTGGAACGCACCAACGGCGGCAACGACGAAACCATCTTCTGGATCGCGGACGGCGTGCCGACGCCGGTACGCATCCTCCAGCGTGAAGACGGCGAGGACGCCGTCGACCTGCGCCTGATCGAATACCAGGGAATGCAATGACCATGAAGACCATGACGACGCTCCGACGCCCCCTCCAGGCCGCCGCGGCCTGTGCCGTCCTGCTGGCCGCGTTCGGCGCACCGGCATCCGCCTCGGCGCTGGAGCCGTTCACCGCCGACTACAACGCCAACTACATGGGCATGCAGGCCGCCGGCCGCATGACCCTGGCGCCCGCCGGCGACGACCGCTGGAATTACAGCCTGGAGGTCAGCGGCGCGGGGGCGCGGCTCGCACAAAGCACCGTGTTCGAGGCCGAGGGCGACCAGTGGCGGCCGCTCTCGGGCAACGACTCGCAGGGCGGCGAATCGGGCCTGGCGGCGATGCTGGTGAAGAAGCGTTCGATCAACGCCACCTACGACTGGGACAGCGGCCGCGCCACCTGGGACGGCGACGTCAAGGAGGACCGGCGCGGACCGGTGAAGCTGCAGCCCGGCGACGTCGACGGCATGCTGCTCAACCTCGCCCTGGTGCGCGACTTCAAGGCCGGCAAGGAGCTGAGCTACCGGCTGGTGGAGGATGGCCGCGTGCGTCGCCGCGTGTTCGAGCCGGCGGGCACCGAACAGGTTACCGTCGGCGGCAAGCAGCACAAGGCGACCAAGGTCGCGTGGAAGGACGACGACCGCAGCATCACCGCCTGGATCGTCGACGGCCTGCCGGTCCCGGCCCGCATCCTGCAGCAGCGCGACGGCCGCGACCATATCGACCTGCAGCTGAAATCCGTCCGCTGACGGCAGGCGCGCGTCGTCCGCAACGCGCTGCAACGACGCGGGCCGCGCTAGCGTCCCGCGTCCGGACTTGCTGCGAACTCGACGCGGCACTCCACCCGGAACGGCGCGCCGCGTTCGCGCAGGCGCGTGTAGTGCCGGCAGGTGCGCGGGCCTTCACGGGTTTCGCTGACGGCCACGACGGTGTAGCCCTGCACGATCTCGTCGCGGGTCGCCACGCCGTCGTCGTTCCAGTCCATCTGCCGCGGCTCGGTGCCGTTGAAGCCGGCGACGCCCATCAGGCGCAGGACCAGCATCGCCGCGAACAGCAGCAGCATCGCCGCCAGCAGCAGCTTGCGACGCGGGGAAAAGCGGGCGCGTGCGGCCATGCTCAGGAAACCCGGCGGATGCGCGCACCCAGTCCCGACAGCTTGCGCTCGATGTGCTCGTAGCCGCGGTCGAGGTGGTAGATGCGGTCGATCGTGGTGTCGCCCTCGGCCACCAGGCCGGCGAGGATCAGGCTCGCCGAGGCGCGCAGGTCGGTCGCCATCACCGGTGCACCGCTCAGCCGCGGCACGCCCGTCACCGTGGCGCGGTTGCCTTCGATATGGATGTCCGCACCCAGACGCATCAGTTCGTTGACGTGCATGAAGCGGTTCTCGAAGATCCGCTCGTCGATCGTGCCGGTGCCTTCGGCCACGCAGTCCAGCGCCATGAACTGCGCCTGCATGTCGGTGGGAAAGCCCGGGTGCGGCTCGGTGACGATGTCCACCGCACGCGGCCGGCGGCCGTGCATGTCGACCGTGATGCGGTCGCCTTCCACGGTCACTTCCGCGCCCGCCTCGCCCAGCTTGTGCAGCACCGCGCCCAGCGTGTCGGCGCGCGCACGGGTGGCGGTGACGCGGCCACCGGTGATCGCGCCGGCGACGAGGAAGGTGCCGGTCTCGATGCGGTCGGCGATCACCTCGTGGCGCGCGCCATGCAGCCGGTCCACGCCATGCACGGTGATGCGCGAGGTCCCCGCGCCCTCGATGCGCGCGCCCATCGCCACCAGGCAGGCGGCCAGGTCAACGATCTCCGGTTCGCACGCGGCGTTGTCGATGGTGGTGGTGCCGTCGGCGAGGGTCGCGGCCATCAGCACGTTTTCGGTGGCGCCGACGCTGACCATCTCGAAGTCGACGTGGCCGCCGCGCAGCCGCCCCGCGCGCGCCTTGATGAAGCCGTGCTCGACCACGATCTCGGCGCCCAGCGCCTCCAGCGCCTTGATGTGCAGGTCGACCGGGCGCGAGCCGATCGCGCAGCCGCCGGGCAGCGACACCTCGGCCGCGCCGTGGCGCGCCAGCAGCGGACCCAGCACCAGCACCGAGGCGCGCATGGTGCGCACCAGTTCGTAGGGCGCGAGGTGGCTGTCGACGGTGGACGGGTCGACCCGCACGATGCCCGCGGCGATGTCGTGGCCGATGCCCGCACCCAGCCCGCCGAGCAGGCGCGCGGTGGTGCGCACGTCGTGCAGGTGCGGGACGTTGGCGATCTCGACCGGTTCGTGGGCCAGCAGGGTCGCGCACAGGATCGGCAGGACGGCGTTCTTGGCCCCGGAGATGCGGACCTCGCCGTCGAGGGCGACCCCGCCGGAGACGATGATCTTGTCCATCAGGCGCGTTCGGCCTCGGCCGGGGTCAGGGTGCGGAGCGCCAGCGCATGGATCTCGCCGCCCATGCGCTCGCCCAGGGTGGCGTAGACCATGCGGTGGCGGGCCAGCGGCAGCTTGCCGGCGAAGGCCTCGGACACGACGACCGCCTCGAAGTGCACGCCGTCGTCGCCGGAGACGTCGACGCGGGCACCGGGCAGCCCCTGCTGGATCAGATCGCGGATGAAATCGGGGTTCACTGGGGGATTCCTGCTGAAGCGCGCATGAGCCGGACAGCCGCGCCAGCGGGGCGACGGACCTTTCACGCCGGCGAGCGCCTAAAATGAACGGCTTAGGTTATCGGAAAGACCGGCCACCGGATATGGCAACGCCCTTTGCATCGACGCCCCCCGCCATCGATTTCGCCGCCTCCGGCCGCCGCGTGTTCGCGGTCGAGGCGCGCGGACTGGAGGCGGTGGCCGCGCGCGTCGACGGCGCCTTCTCCCGCGCCTGCGCGCTGGTCCTGGCCGCCTCGGGGCGGGTGGTCTGCACCGGCATGGGCAAATCCGGGCACGTGGCGCGCAAGATCGCCGCGACCCTGGCCTCGACCGGCACCCCGGCGTTCTACATGCACCCGGGCGAGGCCGGCCATGGCGACCTGGGCATGGTCACCGACGCCGACATCGTGCTGGCGGTGTCGTATTCGGGCGAATCCGACGAGATCCTGATGCTGCTGCCGGCGCTCAAGCGCCAGGGCAACCGGCTGCTGGCGATGACCGGCCGGCCCGGCTCCACCCTCGCCACGGCCGCCGACGTGCACCTGGACGTGAGCGTGCCGGAGGAGGCCTGCCCGCTGCACCTGGCGCCGACCACCAGCACCACCGCGACCATGGCAATGGGCGACGCGCTGGCCGTCGCCCTGCTCGAGGCGCGCGGCTTCACCGCCGACGACTTCGCGCGCTCGCATCCGGCCGGCGCCCTGGGCCGCCGCCTGCTCCTGCACATCGGCGATGTCATGCACACCGGCGACGCCGTGCCACGCGTGCCCGGCGAAGCCTCGCTGGGCGACGCACTGCTGGAGATGAGCCGCAAGCGCCTGGGCGTGACCGCGGTGGTCGATGCCGACGGCGTGCTGCTGGGCCTGTACACCGATGGCGATCTGCGCCGCACGCTCGGCGACCGCAGCGTCGACGTGCACGCCACGCCGATCGCCGAGGTGATGACCCGCGACCCGGTCACCATCGACAGCGAGGCGCTCGCGGTCGAGGCCGCGCGCCTCATGGAGACGCGCAAGATCAACGCCCTGCTGGTGCTCGACGCGCAGCGGCGCGTGGTCGGTGCGCTCAACGTGCACGACCTGCTGCGGGCGCGCGTGGTGTGATCGTGGTACTTCGCGGTTCGCGGCCGGTACAGGCCGCAACCGGTTTCCTGTCCTGGCTCCATCCCGACAACCGAGGTTAGACGTGCCGCACCACCGCCCCGAATACCCCGCCGGACTCGTCGAACGCGCCGCCCGGATCCGGCTGGCCTGCTTCGACGTGGACGGCACGCTGACCGACGGGCGGCTGTGGTTCGACGAGGACGGGCGCGAGTCCAAGGCGTTCAACGTGCTCGACGGCCAGGGGCTGGTCCAGCTGCGCAAGGCCGGCGTCACCGTGGCCTTCATCACCGCCCGCAACAGCCTGGTGGCGGCCAACCGCGCCCGCGAGCTGGGCGCCGAGCCGCACGTGGACGTCGACGACAAGGTCGCCTGCGTCGAGGAGATCCGCACCCGGCTGGGCCTGGCGCGCGAGGAAGTGGCGTTCATGGGCGACGACCTGCCCGACCTGACCGTGCTGCGTATCGCCGGCTTCGCCGTGGCCCCGGCCAGCGTGCACCACTGGATCCGCGACCAAGTGCACTGGGTCACGCCCTCGCGCGGCGGCGAAGGCGCCGCGCGCGAACTGTGCGACCTGATCCTGCATGCGCAGGGCCGCGTCGCGGCGCTGCTCGAGGACCGCGAGGGATGAACTGGCGGCTCTGGATCATCCTGGCCCTGCTCGCCGGCGCGCTGCTCAGCGGCTGGTTCGCCTGGCGCGGCGACGACGCGGACGCGCCGGCCGAGGGCGGCGAGGGCCTGCGCTCGGACTACATCCTGCGCGACTTCGAGGTCGTCACCCTGGACAGCACCGGCCAGGAATCGTTCTCGCTGCGGGCGCCGGAACTGCACCAGACCCCCGGCGCGCGCACGCTGGAACTGGCCACCCCGCTGTTCCTGATGCCAGACCAGCACGGCAGCCGCTGGGAAGTCCGGGCCAGGACCGGCTGGGTCAACGAGAAGAGCACCCTGGTCCAGCTGCGCGGCGACGTCGTCGCCGACAGCCCGATGGGCGCCAGCCGGCCCACCGTGCTCCGCACCGAGCAGCTCGACGTGCATCCGGAAGAGAACCGGGCCACGTCCGAGGCTGTCGTGACCATCACCACCCCCGGCACTACAATGCGCGGTACCGGGATGGAGGCCGATCTGGCCAGCAAGCGCATCCAGCTCCTGTCCAAGGTGAGCCTCAACAATGACCCCACACGCCGCTAAGCTGGTCCTTGGCCTGATTGCCGTCGCCTGCGCCGGCGCCGCCCTGGGCAAGTCCTCCGACCGCCAGCAGACCATGCAGGTGCAGGCCAACCGCAGCGACTGCACCGTCACCGACTCCGGCCCCTGCGTACTGACCGGCGCGGTCCATATCGTCCAGGGTTCGCTGGTGATCGACGCCGCGCGCGCCGACCTGCGCCAGGCCGACGGCGAGATCCGCGCCGCCAAGCTGACCGGCTCGCCGGTCCGGCTCAAGCAGACCATGGACAACGGCGGCACCATGAACGCCACCGCCGCCCAGGTCGACTACGACCTGCAGCAGGACACGGTGGTGTTCACCGGCGGCGCCTCGGTGCAGCAGCCCGGCCGCGGCAGCATCGCCGGCGAGCGCATCGTCTACAACATGCGCACCGGCCAGGTGCAGGGCGGCGGCGGCAGCGAGGGCGGGCGCGTGACCCTGCAGTTCGAGCCGCGCAACCGCACCCCGGCCCGCGGGACGCCGGCCCCGGACAGCGACGGGAACGACGACTGATGCTGGTCGCCGAAGGACTGCGCAAGCGCTACAGGCAGCGCGAGGTCGTACGCGACTTCGGCCTGACCCTGGACGCCGGCGAGGTGGTCGGACTGCTCGGCCCCAACGGCGCCGGCAAGACCACCTGCTTCTACATGATCGTGGGGCTGGTCCCGGCCGACGAAGGCCGGATCGTGCTCGACGGGCGCGACATCACCGCCGAGCCCATGCACCTGCGCGCCCGCCGCGGCGTCGGCTACCTGCCGCAGGAACCCTCGGTGTTCCGCAAGCTCAGCGTGGCCGACAACATCATGCTGGTGCTGGAGCTGCGCGAGGACCTCGACCGCGCCGGCCGGCGCAGCGAGCTCGAGAAGCTGCTCGACGAACTGCAGGTCACCCACGTCGCCGACCAGATCGGCGCCAGCCTGTCGGGCGGCGAGCGCCGGCGCGTCGAGATCGCTCGCGCGCTGGCGGCGCGCCCGCGCCTGATCCTGCTCGACGAACCCTTCGCCGGCGTCGACCCGATCTCGGTCGGCGAGATCCAGCGCATCGTCGAGCATCTCAAGCACCGCGGCATCGGCGTGCTGATCACCGACCACAACGTGCGCGAGACCTTGGGCATTTGCGACCGGGCGTATATCCTCAACGAAGGGGGTGTGCTCGCGCAGGGGGCTCCGGACATGCTCCTCGCCAATCCAGACGTGCGCCGGGTCTACCTCGGGGAATCCTTCCGCCTGTAGCCGCGCATGTCGTCCCCGGGGATCCACGGACGATGAAGCCGCGCCTCCAGACATCGCTGGGCCAACACCTGGTCCTGACGCCACAGCTGCGCCAGGCGCTGCACCTGCTGCAGCTGCCGGTGATCGAGCTGGAGGCGGAGATCGCCGCCGCGGTGGAAAGCAATCCGCTGCTGGACTGGGCCGAGGATGCCCCGGCCGCGGCCACCGACGACAAGGAAGACGCCCCCGAACCCGTCGCGCCCGAAGCCCCCGCGGACAGCCGCGAGTGGGAGGCGGCCAGCGACTGGCCCGACAGCGGCGGCTTCGAGTACACCGCCGGCAGCGGCCGCGGCGGCGAGGACGACGAGGGCGACGCGGCCAGCCGCATGGCCCAGTCCGAAACCCTGCACGACCACCTCGCCTGGCAGCTCCACCTGAGCCATCTGTCGCCGCGCGACCTGCAGATCGGCGCGGCCCTGATCGACGCGATCGAGGACGACGGCTACCTGCGCGCGCCGTTCAGCGAGATCGCCGCGGCCCTGCATCCGGACCCCGCGCCGGGCGACGACGAGATCCTGGCGGTGCTGCGCCAGATCCAGCGCTTCGATCCGGTCGGCGTGGGCGCGCGCGACCTGGCCGAATGCCTGGCCATCCAGCTCGACACCGTGGCCGCGGATACGCCGGGCCGCGACCTGGCCATGCGCATCGCCGCGGAACTGATCGACCGCCTGCCGCGCCTGGGCGTGCCCGGGGTCTGCGAACAGCTCGGCTGCAGCACCACCGAGGCCGAGACCGCCCTGGCGCTGCTGCGCTCGCTCGATCCGCGCCCCGGCTCGCAGATCGGCGACGTGCCCTCGGACAACTACGTGGTCCCGGACTGCGTGATCGTGCGCCGCAACGGCGTGTGGCTGGCGATGCTGGCCAACGGCTCGCTGCCGCGGCTGACCATCCACCAGGCCTACCAGCGCATGATCCAGCACGCCAGCGGCGAAGACGCCGGCTACCTGCGCGGGCGGCTGCAGGAGGCGCGCTGGCTGCTCAAGAACCTCGAGGCGCGCGGCGAGACCCTGCTCAAGGTCGTGCGCTGCCTGATCCGGGAGCAGTCGGGTTTCCTGGAGTTCGGCGCCCGCGCGCTGCGGCCGCTGACCCTGCGCGCCGTCGCCGCCGAGATCGGCATGCACGAATCGACCGTGTCGCGCGCGGTGGCGCGCAAGTACGTGCACACCCCGCGCGGCACCATCGCGCTGCGCGACTTCTTCGCTTCGGGGATCGAGACCGGCGGCGGCGGCGAGGCCTCTAGCGTGGCCATCCAGCAGATGATCCGCGGCCTGATCGAGGCCGAGGATCCGCGCAAGCCGCTGTCGGACGCGCGCCTGGCCGAATCGCTCAAGGCGTCCGGGGTGCCGGTGGCGCGCCGCACCGTGGCCAAGTATCGCGAGGCCATGCACATCGGCGCCTCGCACGAGCGTATCCGGATCAATTGAAGCGCGTTCCCGGCACCGTGTCCATGATCCGGCGCAGTGCCGGGCGCCCGGCACTGCGTTAACCTGTCTTCAACCCGCAGCAACCCGCTTTGGGCGATGCTGGGGTCCCCAGAACAGGAGGCAGCCGATGCAGATCCAGACCTACGGCCACGACGTCGAAGTGACCCCGGCCCTGCGCGAGTACGTGGAAACCAAGCTCGAGCGGCTCGGACGCCACGTGGAGCGCCCGTTCGAGGTGCGCGTGCAGCTCTGCTTGGACAAGCCCCACCACAAGGCCGAGGCCAACCTCACCTTGGCCGGCAAGGCCCTGCACGCCGACGCCAGCGCGGTCGACATGTACGCCGCGATCGACCTGCTCGCCGACAAGCTCGACCGCCTGCTGCTCAAGCACCACAAGAAGCAGACCGACCACCACCGCGGCGAGAACGCCGCGCGCGACGGCAGTTTCGGCTGACCGCGGGCCGCGACGGACATGCCCTGGACCGACCTGCTCGACGCGGGGCGCATCGTGGTGCTGGATGATCCCGGCACCCGTGCGCAGGTGCTCGACCACGCCGCGCGCCTGCTTTCCGGCGGATCGCCGGCGCAGGCGCGCGCGCTGTCCGATGCGCTGCAGCAGCGCGAGCGGCTGGCCAGCACCGCGATCGGCCACGGCGTGGCGATCCCGCACGCGCGCAACCAGGGATTGGAGGCGCGCGGCGCGTTCCTGCGCCTGGGCAGGCCGGTCGATTTCGGCGCGCGCGACGGCGCGCCGGTCGACCTGGTGTTCGCAATGACCGCCAGCGACGACCGTCCCGAACTGCACCTGGAACACCTGGCCGGCGTGGCCGCACGCCTTTCCGACCCCGAATTCCGCGACCGCCTGCGCGGCGCCCGTGGCGTGGCCCAGCTGCGCAGGCTGCTGCTGCCGCCCGCGGTCGCGGCCAACGCCGCCTGAATCGCGACGTGAACCAGAGCCTCACTGCCGCCGAACTGTTCGCCCAGCAGCACGAACGCCTGGGCATGCGCTGGCTGGCCGGGCAGCAGGGCCAGTCGCGGGTGCTCGAGTCGGTCGAGACCAACGCACGCCGGCCGTCGCTGGCCGGCTATCTCAACATCATCTATCCCAACAAGGTCCAGATCCTCGGCACCGAGGAGCTGGCCTGGCTCGACGGCCTCGACTCGCGGCTGCGCTGGGAGACGATCGAACGGGTGATGCAGTACCGCCCGCTGGCGCTGGTGATCAGCAAGAACCAGCCCTGTCCGGAGGACCTGCGCGAGGCGGCGGAGGAATCGCAGACGCCGCTGTGGCTGTCGCCGCGGCGCGGCCACGAACTGCTCAACCATCTCCAGTACCACATGGCGCGTGCGCTGGCGCCGCGGGTCACCCTGCACGGGGTGTTCATGGAGGTCTATTCGATCGGCGTACTGATCACCGGCGAGTCGGGATCGGGCAAGAGCGAACTCGCGCTGGAGCTGATCTCGCGCGGCCATCGGCTGGTCGCCGACGATGCGCCCGAATTCACCCAGATCGCGCCGGACGTGCTCGACGGCACCTGCCCGGAACTGCTGCAGGACCTGCTGGAGCTGCGCGGGCTGGGCGTGCTCAACATCCGCCAGATGTTCGGCGACACCGCGGTGAAGCGGAACAAGTACCTGCGCCTGATCGTGCACCTGAGCCGGCCCAACGCCGAGCCGCAGGTGCACGAGGACGGCATGGTGCGCCTGACCGGCGACCTGGGCCTGCGCCGCGTGCTCGACCTGGACGTGCCGATGATCACCCTGCCGGTGATGCCCGGCCGCAACCTCGCGGTGCTGACCGAGGCCGCGACGCGCACGCACATCCTGCGCGCCAAGGGCATCGACCCGGCCGCCGCCTTCCTCGCGCGGCACTCGCATTTCCTGGAAAGCGGCGAAGAGCCGGCCGTGCCATGACCACCATCGACCCGTCCGCGATGCAGGCCGACCCGCCGGCGCGAACCAGCGCCTCGCTGCTGATCGTCACCGGCATGTCCGGCGGAGGCAAGTCGGTCGCGCTCAAGACCCTGGAGGACTTGGGCTTCTACTGCGTGGACAACCTGCCGGCCGAACTTCTGCCCGAGTTCGTGCGCGCCGCAGCGCATCCCGAGCGCGCCGAGCAGAAGCTCGCGGTGGGCATCGACATGCGCAACCGCGGCGACCTGGGCAACCTGCCCGAACGGCTGTCGGCGGTCGGCGCCATGGGACTCGAGCCGCAGCTGGTGTTCTTCGACGCCGCCGACCCCGCTCTGCTGCGCCGCTACTCCGAAACCCGCCGCCGGCATCCGCTCACCCACCTGGGACTGGCACTGGCCGATGCGATCTCGCTCGAGCGCCAGGCGCTCAAGCCGCTGCGGTCGCTGGCCGACCTGGTGGTCGATACCAGCGAGCTCAACGTCCACCAGCTGCGCCATCGGGTGATCACCGAGCTGGGGCTGAGCCAGGACTCGTCGCTGTCACTGCTGTTCGAGTCCTTCGCCTACCGGCGCGGCCTGCCGGCCGATGCCGATTTCGTGTTCGACGCGCGCAGCCTGCCCAACCCGCACTGGGAACCGCGGCTCAAGCCGCTGTCGGGGCGCGACCAGGAAGTGCGCGACTACTTCCTCGCCCAGCCCCAGGTCGGCGAATACCTGGCGCACGTGGCCGGGTTCCTCGACACGTGGCTGCCGCGGATGCAGTCCAACACGCGCAGCTACGTCACCGTGGCCGTCGGCTGCAGCGGCGGTCGCCATCGCTCGGTTTACCTGGCCGAGGCGCTGGCCGCGCATGCGCGCGACGGCGGCTGGACCGATGTCGCCACCTTCCACCGGGAACTCGACTGAGCAGCGCGCGCCGCAGTCGCGGCTTCCGGAGGCGGCACAGCGCCGCGCAACGCTATCGCGCGGTCACCCCCGTCTGCTAAGTTGGCGCGATGGCCGTCGGCATCCTTCTTCTTACCCATTCGGGCATCGGCAGCGCGCTGGCCGCCGCTGTCGAGGCCATGCTGCGCGGCAACCTGCCGCTGCGGCTGGCCGCGTTCGAGGTGCCCTTCGACGCCGATCCCGACACCTTGCTGCCGCAGGCGAGCGCGGCCATGCGACGCGTGGACGGCGGCGACGGCGTGCTGATCCTGAGCGACCTCTACGGCGCCAGCCCGAGCAATCTCGCCGCGCAGCTGTCCAGACTGGGGACACCGTCACGCCGCGTTTCCGCGCTGAGCTTGCCGATGCTGTTGCGGGTGATGAATTATGCTGAACTTCCACTGGAGGAACTCCCCGCCGTCGCTGCCGCAGGCGCGCGCAACGGGGTGATCCTCGACGACGCCTGAGGCCGACGATGATCGAACGCGAACTGCTCATCGCCAACAAGCTCGGCCTGCATGCGCGCGCCACCGCCAAGCTGGTGCAGGTGCTGTCGGGCTACCGCAGCAACGCCACGCTCACCGCCAAGGGCCGCGAGGTCAATGCCAAGAGCATCATGGGCGTGATGCTGCTTGCCGCCGGCTACGGCACGAAGGTGGTGCTGCGGCTCGACGGCGAGGATGAGGACGCTGCGGCAGAGGCCGCGGCGGCGCTGTTCGAACGGAAATTCGACGAGGCCGGATGACGACCGCCCGGTCGCGCCGCGACGGGCGTGGCCTGGCGCAACGAGGAGCAGTATGCGCGGTGCGGTCCGACCCATGACGCTGCAGGCGGCGCGCAGGCGCGGCCACGGCGCGCCCGCGCCCAGCGGCGCGCGTACGCGCCTTCGCGCCGGCGGCGGCTGATGCGCCAGGTCCTGACCGGGCATGGGGCGTCCAGGGGCAGCGCGCTGGGCCGTGCCCGGGTACGCCTACCGCATGCGCTGGAGGTGGCGGAGGAACACATCGCCCCCTCGGCGGTGCCAGCCGAGCTGCGTCGCCTGCACACCGCCATCGACGCGGTGCGGGTGGAGATGCGCAACATGCGCGATCGCCTGCACGGCGCGCTCGCGCACGAGGTCGGCGAGTTCCTGGACCTGCACAGCCTGCTGCTCGACGATCCGGAGCTGCTGCAGGGCCTGGACGACCTGGTGGCCAAGGGCCTGTACGCCGCCGACTACGCCCTGCGCCTGCAGCGCGACCGGCTGGCGGCGGTGTTCGAGGCCATGGACGACGCCTATTTCCGCAGCCGCGTGGAGGATATCGACCACGTCATCGGCCGCGTGCACGCGATGCTGCACAAGCGCGACGCCGACCTCAAGGGCGTCGCCGGCGAGATCCTAGTCGCCGATTCCGTCGCCCCCGCCGAGCTGAGCCAGCTGCAGTCGCAGGGCGTCCTGGCGGTGGTCACCGCCGGCGGCAGCGCGCTCGCGCACAGCGCGATCCTGGCGCGCAGCCTGCACCTGCCGCTGGTGGTGGGCGTGCCGCAGGCCCTGCAGCAGGTCAACGACGGCGACGTGCTGCTGGTGGACGGCAGCACCGGCACGATCATCATCGAGCCCAAGGCGCCGGACCTGCGCGAATACCGCACACGCCTGCGCGACGAGAAGCGCGAGCGCAAGCAGCTACACCGGTTGCGGCGCGAGCCCTCGCGCACGCTCGACGGGGTCGACATCCGGCTTTGGGCCAACGCCGAATCGCGCGAGGACGTGACCGGCGCCCATGCGCTGGGCGCGGCCGGCGTGGGGCTGTACCGCACCGAGTTCCTGTTCCTGCAGCGCAGCGAACTGCCCGACGAGAACGAACAGTTCCGCGCCTACCGCGACGTGGCGCTGGCCATGACCGGCCGCACCGTGACCATCCGCACCATGGACATCGGCGCCGACAAGGCCGACCGCACCGGGCTGGCGCTGGCGGACGAGCCGAACCCGGCGCTGGGCCTGCGCGGCGTGCGCCTGTCGCTGGCGCGCACCCCGGTGTTCGAGACCCAGCTGCGCGCGATCCTGCGCGCCTCCGGCTACGGGCCGGTGCGGATCCTGGTGCCGATGGTCAGCGGCCGCGAGGAGATGCTGGCGGTGGCCGGCACGATCCGGCGCGTGTCGCGGAACCTGCGCGAGGAAGGCCACGAGGTGGCCGAGCACGTGCCGCTGGGCGCGATGATCGAAGTGCCGGCCGCGGCGATCGCGCTGTCGTGCTTCATCGACACGGTCGACTTCGTCTCGATCGGCACCAACGACCTGACCCAGTACCTGCTCGCCGCCGATCGCGGCAACGACGCCCTCGGCGACCTCTATTCGCCTCTGCATCCGGCGGTGCTCAAGCTGCTGCATGGGGTGATCCGCACCGCGCGCGCGCGCGGAAAGCCGGTGGCGGTGTGCGGCGAGATGGCCGGCGATCCCGCGCTCACGCCGCTGCTGCTCGCGTTGGGGCTGGAGGAATTCAGCCTGCATCCGGCGACCCTGCTGGAGGTGCGCCGCGCGATCCGCGCGCAGGAGCTTGCCGCGCTGCGCGCGTCGGCGCCGGCGCTGCTGCGCTGCCGCGACCGCGATGCGATCGAGCGCTGGCTGGCGAAAGTTCCGGCGGCCTGAGCCAGGCAAGGCGGGGACGCCGCCCTGCGCGTGGTCCATGCGCAACGCCAACCCGGTGATCGCAGCCGCGATGCCGGGCACGCGCCGCATGCCCGGCCGCTAGCCGGCGCGGCGCCGAACCGGATCGGCCGGCGTCGCGCGCCGTGGCGGGACATGACCATCGCGTCGCGCAACGCAGGGTGTGCAGTCCGCGGCGCGCGGGCGATAATGCGCGCATGAACGCCTGATCGGCCGCGTCTTCCGGCGCGGCAACGCCCTCGCACCACGGAGCCGCCGCGCATGGCAGAAGCCGTCCGCCACGACAAGACCGCGCGCCAGCTGCGACTGCTCTCGGACGCGCTCGACAGCGGCCGCCTCGGTCCCGTGCGGCGCATGGTCAACACCCTGGCGCCGGCCGAGATCGGCAACCTGCTCGAATCGCTGCCGCCCGACAAGCGCATGGTGGTCTGGGGCCTGGTCGATCCCGGCGACGACGGCGAGGTGCTGGTGCACGTCGGCGACGAGGTGCGCGAGAGCCTGATCGCGGACATGGACCAGGACGAACTGGTCGCCGCGGTCGAGGACCTCGACATCGACGACCTCGCCGACCTGGTCGAGGACCTGCCCGGCGCGGTGATCGACCAGCTGCTGCGCTCGATGGACCGCGACAACCGCGAGCGCCTGGAGCAGGTGCTGTCGTATCCGGAGGACACCGCGGGCCGCCTGATGAACCCGGACGTGGTGACGGTGCGCGCCGACACCACGGTCGACGTGGTGCTGCGCTTCCTGCGCCTGCGCGGCGAACTGCCCGACCACACCGACCACCTGTACGTGGTCAACCGCCGCCACCAGCTGATCGGCTGGGTGGCGCTGCAGGACCTGGTCACCCGCGACCCGGGCACGCCGATCAACCAGCTGATCGACGACGAACTCGAGTCGCTGCACGTGGACGCCTCGGCCGAGCAGGTCGCGCGCCAGTTCTCCGACAACGACTGGGTGTCCGCGCCCGTGGTGGACGACGGCAACGTGCTGCTGGGCCGCATCACCGTCGACGACGTGGTCGACATCATCCGCGAGCAGGCCGAGCACCAGGCGCTGGGCGCGGCCGGCCTGGACGAGGACGAGGACCTGTTCTCGCCGATCCGGCGCGCGGTGCGCGGGCGCGTGGTGTGGCTGGGCATCAACCTGCTTACCGCGTTCCTGGCCGCGGCGGTGATCGGCCAGTTCGACGCGACCATCGAGCAGATCGTGGCGCTGGCGGTGCTGATGCCGATCGTCGCCGGCATCGGCGGCAACGCCGCCGTGCAGGTGCTGACCCTGATGGTGCGCGGCATCGCGCTGGGCCAGGTCGGCCAGAGCAACGCCACCATCCTGCTGTGGAAGGAGCTGCGGGTGGCCCTGATCAACGGCCTGCTGATCGGCGCCCTGGTCGGCACGGTGGCCTTGCTGTGGTTCGGTTCGTGGCCGCTGTCGCTGGTGATCGCCGCGGCGCTGGTGATCAACTTCTGCTCGGCCGCTCTGGCCGGCGTGCTGCTGCCGCTGCTACTCAAGCGCATGCGCGTGGACCCGGCCGTGGCGGGCACGGTGGTGGTGACCGCGGTCACCGACGTGATGGGCTTCTTCAGCTTCCTCGGCCTGGCGACGGTTATCCTCCTGCACTGATCGCGATGACGGGAGGACGGCCATGCGCCTGCGCAACCTCGGGGCGGCCCTGCTGATGGCCACGCTGCTGGCCGCCTGCGCCAGTGGCGCGCAGCGCGATGCGCCCGGCAGGTTCGTCGAGCGCGAGCTGTCGGTCGAGGGCGCCGTGCATCGCTACCAGGTGTTCGTTCCCTCGCGCGGCGCCACGCGCGGCAAGCCGCCCGTGATCGTGTTCCTGCACGGCTCGGGCGAGCGCGGCGACGACAACCGCAGCCAGCTCGCGGTCGGCCTCGGTCCGCACGTGCGCGCGCATGCCGGCGATTTCCCCGCCATCGTGGTGTTCCCGCAGGCGCCGGCCGACAGCGAATGGAACCAGCTCGGCGAGGTGGTGTTCGCCCAGCTCGACGCGGCCACGCGCGAGTTCGGCGGGGATCCGGATCGCACCTATCTCACCGGCCTGTCGATGGGCGGCTACGGCGTGTGGGAGCTCGCGCTGCGCCAGGGCTACCGCTTCGCCGCCCTGGTCCCGGTCTGCGGCGGACTGCTGCATCCGCGGCGGCCGTCGATGGCGGTGACCGGCCTGGTGGACGAAGCCGATCCCTATGCCGCGGCAGCGGCCCGACTTCGCACCACGCCGGTCTGGATGTTCCATGGCGCACAGGATGCCTCGGTACCGGTCGACTACTCCCGCCGGCTGCACGCCGCGTTCGTGGCTGCCGATGCACGCGACGCACGCTACACCGAGTTTCCCGAAGCCGACCACAACAGCTGGGATCCGGCCTATGCGATGCCGGAACTGTGGGACTGGCTGTTCGCGCAACGCCAGGTCGACGCCTTTCGCCAGCGCTGAAGCCTGCGGGCGGTGAAGCCCGGTTCACCCATGGCCGGGGAGGATGCAGGCTGCGTCCGGTAAAGGAGACCCGATGATGCGAAACCCCATGTGGATGAGCGGCGCCGTGCTGGCGGCAGGCCTGGCGCTTGCGGTTCCGGCCGCCCGCGCCGGCGAGGCCGACACGGCGTTCTACCAGCGTGCGCAGGTCGCCAATTTCTCCGCGCGCGGCACCCGGTTCCCCGCCGCCGACTATGAAGCGCTGCAGCTGTGGGCGGACGCGGGCGGCGCCAGGCGCGCGCGCTATGCCTGGGGGCCGGATGCGAAGGAGCTGACGCTGCGGGTGCTGGGGCGCAGCGCGGGCGGCGACGGTTTCGCCCTCGGGTTCCCCAATGGCCTCGTGCTCGATGCCATCCCGCAGGGCGAAGCGCTGCGCCTGCGCGACCGCAACGGGACCTATGACAAGGTCTTCGAATGGAAGTACGAAGGCCCGGTCGAAGGCCGCGGCACGGCCTGCACGGCCTGCGTCGATGAGGCCGAGGCGGTGGGTTTCGTCCGCCGGCACTTCATCGAACGCTAGACGGCCCCACCCGGGCACCGGTCACCGCGGGCCGAGCAATGCCTCGAGCACGGCCATGCGCACCGCCACGCCATTGGCGACCTGACGCAGGATCAGCGACTGCGGCCCGTCGGCCACCGCGTCGCTGATTTCCACGCCGCGATTGAGCGGTCCGGGATGCAGCACCACCGCATCGGCCGCGGCGCGGCGCAGGCGCGCCAGGGTCAGTCCGTAGTCGCGGTGGTAGTCGTCGAGCGAATCGACCAGGCCCTCTTCCATGCGTTCGCGCTGCAGGCGCAGCATCATCACCGCGTCCACGCCTTCGAGCGCCGCATCGAAATCCTGCGTGACCTCGCAGCCGGCCAGGGTGTCGTCCCCGGGCAGCAGCGCGGCCGGCCCGCAGACCCGGATCGATCCCGCGCCGAGGGTACGCAGCGCGTGCAGGTCGGAGCGGGCGACCCGCGAATGCTTCACGTCGCCGACGATCAGGAAGCGTCGCGCGCCGAACTCCTCGCCCAGCGCCTGGCGCAGCGTCAGCATGTCGAGCAGGCCCTGGGTGGGATGCGCGCTGCGGCCATCGCCGGCGTTGACCAGCGCGGTGCCGGGGCCGGCCACCGAGGCCAGTTCCGCGACCGCGCCGTCGCCCGAGTGGCGCACGACGAAACCGCGCACACCCATCGCCTCGATGTTCTGCAGCGTGTCGCGCGCGGTCTCGCCCTTGGTGGTGGACGAGGTGGCGGCATCGAAGCCGAGCACGTCCGCGCCCAGCCGCTGCGCGGCGCGCTGGAAGCTCAGGCGGGTGCGCGTGGACGGTTCGAAGAACAGGGTGCAGATGGCGGTCCCGGCCAAGGCCTGGCGGGCGTCCTCGCCATCGGCGTAGCGCTGCGCGCGCCCGAGCAGGGCGAGCAGCGCCTGCCGCGGCAGGCCCTCCAGGGTGAGCAGGTGGACGAGGCGGCCTTCGGCGTCGATCTGTGCGGTCATGCCGCCATTGTCCCGCAATCGCGGCCGCGGCAGCGGGGTCCGGGACATTTTCCCTCCGGCCGGAGGAACCGGGGTCAGAGTCACTTTCCCCTGTGTCTCTCTCCGGTCTTGCTGACTTTGGGGGGAAAGTGACTCTGACCCCTGCCCCCGCAGCTCCCGTCTACAGCTCGGTGGCGTCGCCCGGCGCGGCGAACCAGCGCTCGACGATCACCGCGGCGGCCACGGCGTCCAGCGCCGCCGCGTCGCGCCGGCGGCGGCGGCCGGCGGAGCGGTCCACGGCGAAGCGCTGGGCGGCCTCGATCGAGCTGGCGCGTTCGTCCACCATCACCACCGGCAGCCCGTAGCGCGCCTTGAGTTCGGTGGCGAAGGCGCGGGCGCGCACGCGGATCGGCTGGTCGCCGCCGTCGAGCGTCATCGGGTCGCCGACCACGAAGCCATCCGGACGCCACTCCCTGTGCACCCGGTCCACCGCGGCCCAGTCGACCTGGCCGCCGTGCACGTCGATCACCGCCAGCGCGCGCGCACCGTGGCCGAAGGCGCTGCCGATCGCCACGCCGATGCGGCGTGCCCCCACGTCGAAGCCGAGCACCGTGCCGTCGGCGCGGATCGCGCCGCTCATGCGTGGCCCACGTGCCCCGCCATGCGCATCAGGTCCACGCCGATCTGGCCGGCAGCGGCCTGCCAGCGCTGGTCCAGCGGCAGGGTGAACAGGATTCCCGGATCCGCCGGCGCGGTCAGCCAGCTGTTCTCGGCCAGCTCCTGCTCGAGCTGGCCCGCGCCCCAGCCGGCGCAGCCGAGCGCGACCATGGCGTGCGCCGGCCCTTCGCCGCGGGCGATCGCCTCGAGGATGTCGCGCGAGGTCGTGACCGACAGGCCTTCGGCCACGCCCAGGGTCGAATCCCAGCCCCGTTCGCCATCGTGCAGGACGAAGCCGCGTTCGGGATGCACCGGGCCGCCGGCCAGCACGCGCTGCTCCAGCAGCGCCTGGTCCTCGGTCTCGATGTGCATCTGCCGCAGCACCTCGCCCAGGGTGTAGTCCGAGGCGCGGTTGACCACCACCCCCATCGCACCGTCGGGATCGTGCTGGCAGATCAGCGTGACGCTGCGCGCGAAGTGCGGATCGTCCAGCGTGGGCAGCGCGATCAGCAGCTGGTTCGCGAACGAGGAGGGCGGCGTGGACATGCCCGCATTCTAGGCCGATCGCCGTGACGATGCCCTTTGGGACGGCGGCCTGGCCGCGGCGATCGCCGCGCCGCCCGCGCCGTTCAGCCCAGTCCGAACTGCTGCTCGTGCGGCGTCGCCAGGCGCACGTCGACCACCTCCACCCGCGCCTCGACCGTGCGTCCGGCCAGCGGGTGGTTGCCATCGACCGTGACGTTGTCGCCGTCGATCGCGACCACGGTCACCTCCAGCGGCCCTTTCGCGGTCTGCGCCGACAGCTTCGCGCCCACCCGCACCTCGCCTCCGGCCTGCAGCCGCGCGCGTGGCAGGGTCTGCAGCAGCGCTTCGTGGCGCGGGCCGAAGCCGGAATCGGGGGCGATGGTGACGCTGAACGCATCGCCGGCCGAGCGCCCCGCCAGGGCCTGTTCCAGGCCCGGCATGATGCTGCCGGTCCCGTGCATGTAGACCAGCGGGGCATGCCCGTGGGTGGAGGTGATCGGCTGGCCCTGTTCGTCGTGCAGGCTGAAGTGCACGGTGGCGATGCGACGGTCGGCGATGTCCATGGCGCCCTTCCTGGGGAGATGCCCCATGGTGGCGCGGGGCCACCGCCGCCGGCAACCCGGGGCCAGCGCCAGGCCTGTCACGGCCGGCGCTATGCTGCGGCCATGTCCAGCTATTGCGATGTCGCGCCCGGCCATCCGGTCCACGGGCCCTACCACGACGGCGAGTACGGCTTTCCGCAGCGCGGCGAGGCGGCGCTGTTCGAGCGCCTGCTGCTGGAGATCAACCAGGCCGGGCTGAGCTGGGAGACCATCCTGAGGAAGCGCGAGGGGTTCCGCCGCGCCTACCACGGCTTCGATGTCGATACGGTCGCCGGCTACGGCGAGGCCGACGTGGCGCGCCTGCTGGCCGACCCGGGCATCATCCGCAACCGCCTCAAGGTGGCCGCCGCGATCCACAACGCCGGGGTGGTGCGCGCGATGCGCGCCTCGCATGGCGGTTTCGCGGCCTGGCTGGATGCGCACGTGCACGAGGCCGACGGCCGCCCGCGCGACAAGGCCGCGTGGGTGAAGCTGTTCAAGCGCACGTTCCGCTTCACCGGCGGCGAGATCACCGGCGAGTTCCTGATGAGCCTGGGCTACCTGCCCGGCGCGCACCGCGCCGACTGCCCGGTCATGGCCGAGATCGCGCGCGTGCGCGACAACGGCTGAGCCGGCGACGCGGTGCCGGAAACGGACCGGGCCGCTTGCGCGGCCCGGCTGGTGCCAGCTGCGGCGTGGCGATCAGCCCTTCAGCGCTTCCTGGTAGCGACGCTCGACCTCGTTCCAGTCGATGACGTTGTAGAACGCGCCGATGTACTCGGGACGGCGGTTCTGGTACTTCAGGTAATAGGCGTGCTCCCACACGTCCAGGCCCAGGACCGGGGTATTGCCCGAGCCGATACCCTTCATGAGCGGGCTGTCCTGGTTGGCGCTGCTCTCGATCGAGAGCTTGCCGGCCTTGTCGGTCGACAGCCATGCCCAGCCCGAGCCGAAGCGCGTCAGCGCGGCCTTGGTGAACGCTTCCTTGAACGCTTCGAAGCCGCCCAGGTCGCTGTCGATGCGCTTGGCCACTTCGCCCACCGGGTTGCCGCCGCCCTTGGGCGACATCACCGTCCAGAACAGCGAATGGTTGGCGTGGCCACCGGCGTTGTTGCGCAGCGGCGTGCGCTTGTCTTCCGGCAGTGCGTCGAGGTTGGCGATGAGCTCCTCGGCCGACTTGTCGGCCCACTCGGTGCCTTCCAGCGCCGCGTTGGCGTTGTTGATGTAGGTCTGGTGATGCTTGGTGTGATGGATTTCCATCGTCTGCGCGTCGATATGCGGTTCGAGCGCGTCGTAGGCATACGGCAGCTTGGGGAGGGTAAAGGCCACGGCGATCTCCATTCGGGTCGGGGGTCGGTCATTGTGCCGTGGCGGGGGTAAAAACTCGATGACCCGCGCCGGCACGCTGCTTTCCGTCGCAACCATGCCACCGCCGTGACGCGCAGGCCCGCGGCTACACTGTCGCCATGCCATTCCTCGAACTGACCCTGCGCTGCCGCGAGTCCGAGCAGCCGCGCTACGAGCACGCGCTGGACGACGTCGGCGCGCTGGCCGTGACCATGCTCGACGCCGACGCGGAAACGCCGGACGAGCACGCGATCCTGGAGCCGGGCGTGGGCGAAACCCCGCTGTGGGACGCGATCTCGCTGAGCGCGCTGTTCCCGCACGATGCCGACGGCCTGCTGCTGCTCGCCGCGCTGGAAGCCTTCGATCCGGGCCTGGACTGGAGCGGCGCCAGCTTCCGCAGGGTCGAGGATCAGGACTGGGAGCGCGCGTGGATGGACCAGTACGCCCCGCTGCAGTTCGGCACGCGCACCTTCATCGTGCCGTGGAACCACGAACTGCCCGAGGCGGCGCGCCGGGACGATGCGGCCGTGGTGCGGCTGGACCCGGGACTGGCCTTCGGCTCGGGCACGCACCCGACCACGTCGCTGTGCCTGCAGTGGCTGGACGCGCTGGCGACCGAAGGCCGGCTGCGCGACGCGGCCGTGCTCGACTTCGGCTGCGGCAGCGGCATCCTCGCGCTCGCCGCGCTCAAGCTCGGCGCCGCGCGCGCGGTCGGCATCGACAACGATCCGCAGGCGCTGGTCGCCACCCGCGACAATGCCGCGCGCAACGGCGTGGAGCCGGCGCTGGAAGTGTTCGAACCGGGCGAGGCGCCGGACGGCGCGTTCCCGGTGGTGGTGGCCAACATCCTGGCCTCGGCGCTCGACGCGCTGGCGCCGGAACTGGCCGCGCGCACGGCGCCGGGCGGACGCATCGCCCTGTCGGGCATCCTCGACGGCCAGCAGGACGCGCTGCTCGCGCGCTTCGGCGCATGGTTCGAGGCGCTGTCGGTGGCCGGCGAAGGGGACTGGATCCGCATCGACGGCATCCGCCGGTGAGTCCCGCCGCGGCCCGGCTGCATGGTTGAATAGCCGCATGTTCATCAACTGCCGGCACTGCAACACGCTGGTCGCCACCGACCCGGCCACCGACCTGCCGCCCGAGCGCTGCCCGCGCTGTGCCGGCGTGCTGCGCCGGCCGGCAGCTGCGGCCGCCGCGGCGGATGTCGCGGACGGTGGACCAGCCAGTCCACGGGCGCCTGGTGCCCACGC
>JAEWZE010000284.1 GCA_023395465.1 Pseudomonadota bacterium | reverse complement strand
GCTGGAGCCGCCATGTCCCCGTCGCCGATGCCCGCCGCGTTCCTCGGCCACGGCAGTCCGATGAACGCGCTCGAGCGCAACCGCTATACCGAGGCCTGGCGCGCGTTCGGTGCGTCGGTGCCGCGTCCGCGCGCGATCCTGGCGATTTCGGCGCACTGGTACGTGCCGATGCTGGCGGTCACCGCGATGCCGCGGCCGCGCACCATCCACGACTTCTTCGGGTTCCCGCAGGCGCTGTTCGACGTGCAGTACCCGGCGCCAGGACTGCCGGAACTCGTGGAGGAGGTCGCCGACCTGGCCCACCCCGACCGGGTCGGTGGCGACGCCGACAGCTGGGGCCTGGACCACGGCACCTGGTCGGTGCTGGTGCATGCGTTTCCCGATGCCGACATCCCGGTGGTGCAGCTGTCGCTGGACACGCGCAAGCCGCTGGACTGGCACCTGGCGCTGGGCGCGAAGCTGGCGGCGCTGCGCGAGCGCGGCATCCTGGTGATCGGGAGCGGCAACGTGGTGCATAACCTGCGCGCGATCGACTGGCACCAGCCCGATGGCGCGTTCGACTGGTCGCGCCGGTTCGACGAGCGGGTACGCGAACTGATGGCCGAGGCCCCGCACGGGATTCCGGGCCTGGCCTCGCATCCGGACTACCGCATGGCGGTGCCGATCACCGACCACTTCCTGCCGCTGCTGTACATCGCCGGGCTGGCCGTCGCGGCGCAGCGCCCGGCGCGGACCCTGGTGGACGGCTACGCCTATGGCTCCCTGTCGATGACCTCGTATGCGCTCGACGCCGATTGCCCGGCCACCCCGGTGCAGGCCGAAGGCGCCGCGCCCATCGACACCGACCGCCCGCCGCAGGACGCCAATGTCTGAATCCCCCCGCGCAGTCCCCGATGCCGGCAGCCGGCTGTTCTCTCCACTCCAGCTCGGTCCGCTGTGCCTGCCCAACCGCATCGTGGTCTCGCCGATGTGCCAGTACTCGTCCGAGGAGGGCCGGGCCAGCGACTGGCACGTGCAGCACTGGGCGAACCTGGCGCTGTCCGGCGCGGGCCTGGTCATCATCGAGGCCACCGCGGTGGAACCGCGCGGGCGCATCAGCTGGGCCGATCTGGGGCTGTGGGACGACGCGACCGAGGCGGCCTTCGCGCAGGCGCTGGCCACCGTACGACGCTGGTCGCCGGCGAGGATGGGCGTGCAGCTGGCCCACGCCGGGCGCAAGGCGTCCACGCACCGGCCCTGGGAACACGGTGGCGCCGCGATCGCGCCCGGGCAGCTGCATGGATGGCGGACGCTGGCACCCTCGACCATCGCCTACGCGGAAGGCAGCCCCGCGCCGGAGGCTCTCGATGCCGCGGGTATCGACCAGCTGGTGCAGGCGTTCGTCGACAGCGCCCGGCGCGCGGCCCGGCTGGGCCTGGACCTGGTCGAACTCCATGCCGCGCACGGCTACCTGCTGCACCAGTTCCTCTCGCCGCTGTCCAACCGCCGCACCGACGCGTACGGCGGCAGCCTCGACAACCGCATGCGCCTGGTGCTGCGCGTGTTCGACGCGGTGGCGGCGGAACTGCGCGGCTCGATCGCGCTGGGTGTGCGCATCTCGGCGACCGACTGGGTGGAGGGCGGCTGGGATCTGGACCAGAGCCTCGTCCTGGCCCGCGCCCTGGACGCGCGCGGCTGCCACTTCCTCGATGTGTCCAGCGGCGGCCTGCATCCGGCGCAGCGGATCGCGCCGGGCCCCGGTTACCAGGTGCCGTTCGCCGAGGCGATCCGCCGCGAGGTGGAGATGCCCGTGATTGCGGTGGGCCTGATCAACGAGCCGCTGCAGGCCGAGGCGATCATTTCCGAAGGCCGGGCCGATGCCGTCGCGCTGGCCCGCGGCGTGCTGTACGACCCGCGCTGGCCCTGGCACGCCGCGGCCGCGCTGGGCGCCAGCGCCGCGGCGCCACCGCAGTACCTGCGCTGCGCGCCGCATGGGCTGGGTCATACGCTGGTGCCGGGGACCGGCAGCGCCGGATAGACGCGTCGGGGCGCGCTGCGGTATCCGGACCTGCCCGCGCGCCGTCCGTCCGTGGCCCGCGCGGGCTCAGGGTGCGTGTGGCGGCCTGGCGTCAGGCTGCGCCGTCTTCCCGCGCGACCGCGCGCCAGCCGATGTCGCGGCGGTGGAACTCGTGTTCCCAGCCGATGCTCTCCACGCGCGCATAGGCGTTGCGCTGCGCGTCGCGGACCGATTCGCCGAGCGCGGCCACGCACAGCACGCGGCCGCCGGCACTGACCACCCGGCCCGCGGCGTCGAAGGCGGTGCCGGCATGGAAGACCTTCACCGCCGCCTGCGCAGCCGCGCTGCCGGCCGGATCGAGGCCGGAGATCACGTCGCCGGTGACAGGCGTGTCCGGGTAGGGCCGGGCGGCCATCACCACGCCCAGCGAGGGCCGCGGATCCCAGACCGCCTCGGCCTCTTGGAGCCGGCCGTCCAGCGCAGCCTCGACCAGGTCGACGAGGTCGGACTGCAGCCGCAGCAGTACCGGCTGGGTTTCCGGGTCGCCGAAGCGCACGTTGAACTCGATCACCTTCGGCGCGCCCGCCGCATCGATCATCAGCCCGGCGTAGAGGAAGCCGGTGAACGGCGCGCCGTCGGCGGCCATGCCGCGCACGGTGGGTTCGACGATCTCGCGCATGACGCGCGCGTGCACCTCGGCCGTTACCACCGGCGCGGGCGAGTACGCGCCCATGCCGCCGGTATTGGGTCCGGTGTCGCCGTCGCCGACGCGCTTGTGGTCCTGGCTGGTGGCCATCGGCAGCGCGCTGCGGCCGTCGACCATCGAGATGAAGCTGGCCTCCTCGCCGTCCAGGAACTCCTCGATCACCACGCGCGCGCCGGCGTCGCCGAAGGCGTTGCCGCCGAGCATGTCGCGGACCGCGGCCTCGGCTTCCTCCAGCGTCATCGCCACGATCACGCCCTTGCCGGCAGCCAGGCCGTCGGCCTTGACCACGATTGGCGCGCCCTTCTCGCGGATGTAGTCCAAGGCCGCGTCGACCTGCGTGTGCACGGCGTAGAACGCGGTGGGAATGCCGTGGCGGGCGAGGAAGTCCTTGGCGAAGGCCTTGCTGCCCTCGAGCTGCGCGGCGGCGGCGGTAGGGCCGAAGATGCGCAGCCCGGCGGCGCGGAAGCGGTCGACCACGCCGGCCACCAGAGGCACCTCGGGGCCAACCACGGTCAGCGCCACGTCCTCGTCCTGCGCCAGCTGCAGCAGTGCCTCGAGATCGGTGGCCTTGACCGCGGCGTTGCGGCAGCGCGGTTCGGTTGCGGTGCCCGCGTTGCCGGGGGCGACGATCACTTCGCTCACGCGCGGCGACTGCGCCAGCTTCCACGCCAGCGCGTGCTCGCGTCCGCCGGAACCGATGACCAGGATTTTCACGATACGGACCTCATGGCGTGGGCGCGCAGTCGCGCGCGGGCAGGGTGGTTTCGAAGAAGACCTTGTCATGGCGGTCGACGAAGCGCCGCACCAGCACCGCATCGCTGTCGGCCAGCGCCTGCACCGGCGGCAGCGCGCAAAGCTGCCGCATCTCTTCCTGTTCGCTCTGGCGCAACTGCTGGAACTGCGGGTGTTCGCGGGTCCGGACGGCATCGCCCTCGGGGCTGCGCACCAGCAGCACGAGGCGCCGGCCCTCGATGCTGGCCGACTCGGTCACCAGGTCCTCGAAATAGGGCTGCGGCAGGTCGGAGCCCAGTGCATCGCGCGCTGCCGCCAGCGCATCGGGGCGGTCGCCGCAGGCAGCCAGCACGCAGGCGGCCGCCATCGCCATCGCCGCTCGCGACCTCATGGCGCACCCGTCCCGCGCGCCTGGCGGCGCGACTTCAGGCTGTCGAGCATGACCGCCGCCACCGTGAGTACGGTCAGCGGCATCACCACGTAGACCATCACCTCGCGGAAATCGCCCAGCGCCTCATGGCGCGCCGCCGCCATGACCAGGTAGGCGACATAGGCGACGTAGTAGCCCACGAACACCGCGCCTTCCCAGCGGTGGATGCAGTGGCCGGTGAAGAAGATCGGCAGGCAGGCCACGGCCACCGCGGTCATCACCGGCAGGTCGAAGCGCAGCGCGGCCGGATTCACCGGCACGCCCTCGGCCGCCACCAGCGCGGTCGCGCCCAGCACCAGCAGCAGGTTGAAGATGCAGCTGCCCACGATGTTGCCGACCGCCAGGTCGCGTTCGCCGCGCACTGCAGCCAGGATCGACGTGGCGATTTCCGGCAGCGAGGTGCCCACGGCGACCACGGTCAGGCCGATGACCAGTTCGCTCAGGCCGAACGCGGTCGCGGTCTCGGTGGCGGCGCGCACCAGCAGCCGGGCGCCGATCACCAGCATCGCAAGTCCAGCCGCGATCAGCAGCAGCTGGCGTGCAAGGCCGACCGGCTTGCCGTTCGCCACGCCCGGCTGTTCGGGCACCTGCTCGGGCTTGCGTCGTGCCAGCCGCACCAGGAACACGGTGTAGGCCACCGCGCAGGCGACGAGCAGCGCGCCTTCCCAGCGCGCGATGCGGCCGTCGAGCGCCATGGCGAAGCAGGCGCCGGACGCGGCGATCATGATCGGCACGTCCAGCCACACCAGCTGGCGCTGCACCACCAGCGGGGTGACCAGCGCCACCACGCCCAGCACCAGCAGGACGTTGGCGATATTGCTGCCCACCACGTTGCCTAGGGCCAGATCCGGCGCACCCGACAGCGCGCCGCCGACGCTGATCGCCAGTTCCGGCGCGCTGGTGCCGATCGACACCACCGTCAGTCCGATCACGATCGGGGTGAGGCCCAGCGCGAGCGCCAGGCGCGAAGCGCCGCGCACGAGCAGTTCCGCTCCCATCAGCAGCAAGCCGAGGCCGGCGACGAACAGCAGGGCGAGCATCACCGCGGCAGGCCGGTGTCAGTGGCGGAAGTGGCGCACGCCGGTGAACACCATGGCGATGCCATGCTCGTCGGCCGCGGCGATCACCTCGGCATCGCGCATCGACCCCCCGGGCTGGATCACCGCCCTGATCCCGGCCTCGGCGGCGGCATCGATGCCGTCGCGGAACGGGAAGAAGGCATCGGACGCCATCACCGAGCCGGGCACCTGCAGGCCCGCGTCCACCGCCTTGATGCCGGCGATGCGCGCCGAGTACACGCGGCTCATCTGGCCGGCGCCCACGCCGACGGTGCGGTGGTCCTTCGCGTACACGATGGCGTTGGACTTCACGAACTTGGCCACCTTCCACGCGAACAGCAGGTCGTCGAACTGCGCCTCGTCCGGCGCGAGCTTCGTCACCACCTTCAGCTCGTCGCGCGCGACCACGCGGTCGTCGGCGGTCTGCATCAGCAGGCCCGAACCCACGCGCTTGGTGTCGATGAACCCGCTCGACGCCGGCGCCAGCGCGATGCGCAGCACGCGCACGTTGGCCTTCTTCCTCGCGTACGCGAGCGCGCCCTCGTCGTAGTCGGGCGCCAGCAGCACCTCGACGAACTGGCGGTCGAGGATGTGCTTCGCCGTGGCCGCGTCGAGCGGGCGGTTGAAGGCGATGATGCCGCCGAAGGCACTGGTCGGGTCGGTGGCGTAGGCCCGCTCGTAGGCCTCGCCGCAGCCGCTGCCCACCGCCACGCCGCAGGGATTGGCGTGCTTGACGATCACGCAGGCGGGCGCGTCGAACTGGCGCACGCATTCCCAGGCCGCATCGGAGTCGGCGATGTTGTTGTAGCTCAGCTCCTTGCCCTGCAGCTGGGTGAACGTAGCGAGCGAACCGGGCGCCGGATGCAGGTCGCGGTAGAACGCGGCCTTCTGGTGCGGGTTCTCGCCGTAACGCAGGTCCATCACCTTGACGAAGCTGCCGTTGGCCTGGGCGGCGAACGGCGCGCGCACCGGCACCTCGCCAGAGCCGTCGGTGATGGCGGACAGATAGTTGCTGATCGCCGCGTCGTACTGCGCCACGCGGTTGAACGCGGCCACCGACAGCGCGAAGCGCGTCGCGGCCGACAGCCGGCCGTCGCTGGCCTCGAGTTCGGCGAGCAGGCCGGCGTACTGGTCGGGCGAGGTCGCCACCGCCACGCGCGCGAAGTTCTTCGCCGCCGAACGCAGCATCGCCGGGCCGCCGATGTCGATGTTCTCCACCGCATCGGCCAGGGTGCAGCCGGCCTTCGCCGTCACCGTCTCGAACGGATAGAGGTTGAGCACCAGCAGGTCGATCGGGGCGATGCCGTGTTCGGCCATCACCGCGTCGTCGGTGCCGGCGCGACCGAGCAGACCGCCGTGCACCATCGGGTGCAGGGTCTTGACCCGGCCATCCATCATCTCGGGGAAGCCGGTGAGTTCGGCGACGTCCTGCACCGGCAGGCCGGCCTCGCGGATCGCCTTCGCGGTGCCGCCGGTGGACAGCAGCGCCACGCCGCGGCCGGACAGGGCGGTGGCGAGCTCGATCAGCCCGGTCTTGTCGGACACGGACAGCAGTGCCCGGCGCAGGGGCAGGAGATCGTGGGTCATGGGGGGCACGGCGCGGAAAAGAGGCGGAATTATAGCCAGCCGCGCGCGTGGCCGCGGCTCAGCCGATGCCGTATTCGCGCAGTTTCTTGCGCAACGTTGCGCGATGGATGCCGAGCATGGTCGCCGCGCGGCTCTGGTTGCCGTCGCAGTGGCCCAGCACTTCCAGGAACAGCGGGATTTCCAGTTCGCGCAGCGCGATCTGGTAGAGGTTGTCGGCATCGCTGCCGTTGAGGTCGCCCAGGTAGCGTCGCACCGAATTGGCGACGTGTTCGCGCAGCGGTGCGCGCGGCGCGCTGCGGATGGCGGAGTCGGTGTGTTCTGCGGTGTTCAATGGGGCGCTCGGTGCGGCCGGGCGACGCGGCGCACGGGGCGGCGGTCATCGCGGGGCGATCGAGTCTAGCGCCTCGCGGTCGCAGTCGACAATGCGAACGCCTGCGTCGTTGGTCTAGTACAGGTCCCAGGCGTAGGACACCGTCTCGGTCGACGGCTCGCCGATGTCCAGCGCGATGTCCACCGACTGTCCGGCCGCGAGCAGGGGCGTATCCGGCGCGCCACCGAGATACTCCTCGGGGGCGAATGCGCGTGCCGCGACCGCGCGTCCGTCCACGTCGGACAGCGTGAGCAGCACTTGCGGCCAGGGTTGCGGCCAGCGTGCGTCGTTGCGGAACGAGGCGCTCGCGCGCAGCGCACCGGCCTGCTGCGGATGCGGGCGCACGTCGCGCGCGAGCAGGACGAAGGCGTCGGGTTCGCGCCACGGCGGCAGGCTGCAGCCCAGGACGCCGCACACGCCGGCGACCAGCGGACGCCATTGCGCGTCAGCAGCCAGGCGGTCGCGGTCGGCAAGCACGATCTGCAGGCCGAGCAGCACCAGCAGTCCAGCGACCGCCGCGGGCTGTCGCCAGGCCGCGCGGGCGCGGGCTTGGGCCGGGGCGCGGCGTCCGTCGAGGAAGCCCGGCGAGCCTGCGC
>JAEWZE010000177.1 GCA_023395465.1 Pseudomonadota bacterium | reverse complement strand
GACGGCTTCGAAGGCGGCGAGACCGAATTCCTGTTCCAGCAGCGCAGGATCGAACCCCGCACCGGCGACCTGCTGATCGCGCCGACCGCCTTTACCCATACCCACCGCGGCAATCGCCCGCAGGGCCAGGACAAGTTCATCGCCACCAGTTGGATCCTGTTCCAGCGCGCGGAGGCGCTGTACGGGGCCGGATAGGCGGATCCGCCGTTGCAGGCGCGCATCATCCCGCGTCGCGGGAGCGACGCCAGCCGCGACCGGAGTCCGGCCTCAGCCGGCCACGCGCGGCTGGTTGAGCACCAGCCAGTACAGCCCGATCTGCTTGACCACGCCGACGAACTGGTCGAACTCCACCGGCTTGCGGATGTAGCTGTTCACGCCCAGCGCGTAGGTGGCCTCGACGTCGAAAGGCTCGTCGCTGGTGGTCAGCACCACCACCGGCAGCGAGCGGGTCCGCGCGTCGCCGCGGATCGCCTGCAGCACCTCGCGTCCGTCGATCTTGGGCAGGTTGAGGTCCAGCAGCACGATCGCCGGCAGCTGGCTCACGTCGCGCGAGCCATGCGCGCCGCGCGCGAACAGGTAGTCCAGCGCCTCGGCCCCGTCGCGCACCACCACCAGCTGGCGATCGATGCCGGCCTCGGAAAAGGCGATGCGGGTCAGCTCCGCGTCGTCCGGGTTGTCTTCGATCAGCAGGATCTCGCTATGCGTCATTGCGCTCATCCAGGTCGCGACCGGTCGCGGCCGGCAGGTCGATGAAAAAGGTGCTGCCCTGGCCGGGACGCGACGTGCCCCGGATCCGGCCCCCATGGCGCTCGGCGACCAGTTGCGCGATCGCCAGGCCGAGGCCGTTGCCGCCCCCCTGTTCCGATCCATGCAGGCGCTGGAAGGGAACGAACAGCTTGTCAGCATAACGCATGTCGAAACCGCAGCCGGCATCGTGCACGGCCAGCTGCAGGCGGTCTTCGGCGACCGTTCCCTCGACGCGGATGTCGACGTGATCGCGCGTCGCCGAGAATTTCCAGGCGTTGTCCAGCAGGTGCCCCAGCATCGTCTTGAGCCAGTGTTCGTCGCCGCGGGCGAACAGGTCCGGCGCCACCTCGATCTGCGCCTTGCGCGCGGGGTTGGCATCGCGCAGTTCGCCGGCCACCCAGTCGCACAGCAGGCTCACGTCGACCTCGTCCGCGCGCAGCGGCTGCCGCGCCGCGCGCAGCAGTTCCAGCAGCCCGTCGACCAGGTGCTCGGCACGCGTCGCGGCCGCACGGATGCGGGCGAGGTCGGTCCTTCCGGATTCGGACACCGCGCCCGACTCGTCCAGGCGCGCCGCGAACCCGGCGATGCTGCGCAGCGGTGCCCGCAGGTCGTGGGAAATGCCGTGGCCCAGGTGCTCCTGCATCCGCTCGGTGGCCGCACGCGCCTGCGCGCCCGCATCGACATCCAACTGCAGCAGCAGTCCGCCCGCTGCCAGGCGCACCAGCGACAGCCGCCAGGCCTGGCCGTCCGCTCGCTCCACGGTGAAGCCGCGACGCGGCTCGCCTCCGGCCAGCGCCGCGTCGATGCGCTGCGCGGTGTCCGCGTCGAACACGGTCTCGTGCGCGCGCGTCCCCAGCAGTTCCGCGGCCGGCGTTCCGAGCTGCGTGCACAGCGCCGGATTGGCCGAGCGCCAGGCGCCATCGGGCGCGAGCAGCGCCAGGCCAGCGTCGGCCTGGGCAAACGCTTCCTGATACAAGGACACATCAACCTGCACGATCGGTCACGTCGAGACGGCAAGAGCGCCGGCGGCCGACAGTCTACGGAACAACGGTGTGCAGGGTCGGTGCAGGACCGGTGAAACAGGCGGCCTTCAGAACAGCCGGCCCTGGTCGCCGGCGGCGGCGGGCGCGCGGAAGCGGCCGCATTCCAGTGGCGGCAGCCGGCCATAGCCCAGCCGTCGTCGGGCGCGCTGGAAACGCGCCTGGATCAGCTCCGCGAACGGCCCCTGCCCGCGCATCCGGGTGCCGTATCCGCTGTCGTAGTCGCGGCCGCCGCGCATCTGCTGGACCAGGCTCATCACGTGCGCGGCGCGGTCGGGATGGTGCAGCTGCAACCATTCGCGCCAGATCTCCTTGAGCTCGTGCGGCAGCCGCAGCAGCACGTAGCCGGCCGACCGGGCGCCGGCCGCGTGCGCGGCCTCCAGGATCGCCTCGATCTCGTGGTCGTTGATCTTCGGGATCACCGGCGCGGCCATCACCCCGACCGGAATGCCGGCCTCGGCGACCTGCCGAATCGCCCGCAGCCTGGCGTGCGGCGCGGAGGCGCGCGGCTCCATCGTCGCCGACAGCCGGTTGTCGAGCGTGGTCACCGAGAAATGCACGGTCACCAGGCCCTGCTCCGCCAGCGGCGCCAGCAGGTCGAGGTCGCGCGTGACCAGCGCGTTCTTGGTCAACAGGCTGAACGGATGCTGGAATTCGGCCATCACCTCGATCAGCGACCGCGTGATGCGGTAGCGGCGTTCGATCGGCTGGTAGGCATCGGTGTTGATGCCCAGCGCGATCGGCGAACAGCGGTAGCCCTTGCGCGAGAACTCGGCGCGCAGCCGCTCGGCCGCGTTGGTCTTGGCGAACAGGCGGGTCTCGAAGTCGAGTCCCGGCGACAGCTGGAGGTAGGCGTGCGACGGCCGCGCGAAGCAGTACACGCAGCCGTGCTCGCAGCCGCGGTAGGGATTGACCGACTGGCTGAAGCCGACGTCGGGTGAATCGTTGCGGCTGACGATGCCGCGCGCGGTCTCCTCGTGCACGCGGGTGTCGGGATGCGGCGCGGGATCGGTCTCGTCGCGCGCCTGCAGGCAGTCCCAGCCGTCGTCCTCGGCGTGCACGGTGGCGGTCTCGTAGCGGCCGGGCACGTAGGAGGCCGCGCCGCGGCCCTTGAGCGGCGCGGCGGGCACGGCCTTGGCTTTGGTCGCCATCGACATCGGCGCAGTGTGCGGCAGCGTCGTCTCAGCCGTTGCGACAACTTCCTGGAGACTGGCCAGCCACCCCGCACCACCGCGCCCGGCCACGACGGAGCGTTCAGATCACCCGCAGGGTGATCGCCTTCAACACCGCTCGGGTGCGGTCGCGGGTGTCGAGCTTGTCGAGGATGGCCGAGACATAGTTCTTCACCGTGCCCTCGGCGAGGAACAGCGAGCGGGCGATCTCGCGATTGGAGTAGCCGCCCGCGAGCAGGCGCAGGATCGCGACCTCCCGGACGCTGAAGGGTTCAGCGGGCGCATCGGCGGCGTGGTAGCGATAGCGCGCGCGCACAGGGCCGGTACTCACCGGCTGCAGCAGCGCCTCGCCGGCGGCGATGCGCACGATGGCCTCGCGCAGGTCTTGCGGCGCGGCGTCCTTGAGCAGGAAACCCTGCGCGCCGGCATCGGTGGCACGCAGCAGCAGGTCGCTGTCGTCGAAGGTGGTGAGCAGCAGCACCGGGGTGGCGTCGCCGCGTTCGCGCAGCCGCACCAGGGCTTCGATGCCGTCGATCCCGGGCATGCGGATGTCGCTGAGCACCACATCGACCGGGCTGGTGGCGAGGCCGTCGAGGAGCGCCGCGCCATCGTCCGCTTCGAAGGCGATGGCGATCCCCTGGCGTTCGAGCAGGGCGCGCAGTCCCGCACGCACCAGCGCCTGGTCGTCGGCGAGCGCGATCCGAGGCGCGCTCATGCAGGCAGGCTCGCATCGATGCGCATCCCGCCGCACGCCGATACCGACAGCGCCAGGGTGCCGCCAGCCTCGGCCAGGCGCTCGCGCATTCCCGACAGGCCGTTGCCCTCGCGCAGCGGCACCTGCGCGCGGCCGTCATCCTCGATCGTGACCGCGATGCGGCCGCTCTCCTGCCGGATCGCCACGTGCAGATGGCGGGCCTGCCCGTGGCGGGCGGCATTGGTCAGCGCCTCCTGCACCATGCGCAGCAGGACTTCCGCGGTGCCCGCCTCCTCGACGCAGACGTCATCGGCCATCGCCAGCCGCAGCGACGGGCGCGGGAACGGCGCGGCGATGGCGTGCAGCGCGGTGGCGAGGTCGAGGCCGCGATCGTGGCGCAGCGCCTGCACCACCTGCCGCAGGTCCGCCATCAGCTCGGCGGCCATCGTCCGCGCGACCTGCAGTTCCGCGCGTCCGGCCAGCGCCGGCTCGTCGGCCAGTGCCCGCAGGTTCAGCGTCAGGGCGGTGAGCCGGTGCCCGGCCACGTCATGCAGCTCGCGCGCGACCCGCATCCGCTCCGCGTCGCGGATGCTGTCGCTCAGCAAGGCGCGGGTGGCAAGGAGATCGGCGTTGACCTGGGCAAGGCGATCGCGCGCGAGTTCGGTGCCACGCGCGTAGTAGGCCACCAGCGCGGCGAACCCCTGGAATCCCAGGAATACGCCGACGGCGTGGCCGGGGGCGCCGTGGCCGCCCGCACGGAGCACCAGGTACAGGGCCAGGTTCAGCAGTGCGGCCATCACCAGCACCCGCCAGGCCGGGTAGTCCACGGCCAGCGCCGCGACCAGCACCACGACCAGGATCGGCGACGTACCGGTGCGCGGGGCGAGGGCCACCACCGCCATCGCGCAGGCCACAAGTACCACGTAGCCGGCCACGCGCAGTCGCGGGCGCGACCCCAGCCGGTCCAGCAGCAGCAGGATGGTCCCGAACAGCCCCAGCAATCCCCACCCGAGCGGTCGCTGCGCGCCCAGTTCCCCATGGATCGACCAGGCGACGGTCGCCAGCGTCACCAGGGCGGCGAGGGTCAGCGGTTGCAGCAGCGGCTTGAGCTGGCCGTGCATGGCAGGCCTCCGGGTCGGACGGCCATCCTGCGGCCCGCGGCGCCGCACGGCAACGACACGCCCGCAGAAAGTGACTTCCGGCACCCCGGATCGATGACACCCGGCACTGCGGCCGCGGCCCCGCGCACAGCATGCTGGCCGTCCCGCCGCAGAGGTGCCGCCATGACCGGTTCCACCAGCTTCGTCGTCATGCACGTCGCCGCCGGCACCTTCGCGCTGGGCACGTTCTGGCTGTCGGCGATGTTGCGCAAGGGCAGCGGGCCCCACCGGCTGTGCGGCCGCGTCTACCTGCTGGCCATGGTGCTGGTGGTGGCGAGCGGCGTTCCGCTCACGCTCGCACGCCTGGCCGCCGGGCAACTGGCCGGCGCAGCCTTCCTGGGCTACCTGCTGCTCCTGGTGGGCACCTCGGTGTGGCTGTCGTGGCGCGCGATCCGCGACCGGCCGCATCCGGCACGCTATCTGGGCCCGACCTACCTCGCCCTGGCGATGGCCAACCCGCTGGCCGGGCTGGCGGTGCTGTGGCTGGGCCTGGATCGCGGCCAGCCGCTGCTCGCCGGATTCTCGCTCGTCGGGATCCTCACCGGCGTGGACATGCTGCGCCGCCGGCGGATCATCCCGACCCTTCCGCGCTGGTGGCTGCAGGAACACTACGGCGCGATGGTCGCCAATGGCGCCGCCACCCATGTCGCGTTCCTGTCGATCGGCCTGCCGCGGCTGGTCCCGGCGCTGCAGGGGCCGGTGTGGTTCTACCTGGCCTGGTTCGGACCGGTGCTGCTGGCCGTGGCGGCGCGGCTCTGGCTGGACCGACGCTACCGCATGGCGTCGCCACCCCGCGGCGCACGGATCGTGCCCGCCTGACTCACCTTCCCCACTGTCGGAGCCCCTCCATGGATCCATCGCGCCGCCTGCGGCCGCTGCTGCTCGCGCCCCTGCTCGCCACCGCGGTGGCCGTGCCCGCGTTCGCGGTCGAACTGGTCGTGGACATCGAGCGCGTCGGCGCCCAGACCGGAAGGTTGACGGTCTTTCTCTACGATTCCGCGGAGGCCTGGGACCACCAGCGCGATGCACTGCGGATGCAGCGTGCCTACCCCGACGGCAGCGACCGGCTGCAGGTGCGCTTCGACGGCCTGAAGGCGGGCCGCTACGGGGTGATGGTGCTGCACGACAAGGACGGCAACCGCAGGTTCGACGTCGGGCCCCTTGGCATCCCCAGGGACGATTACGGGTTCTCCAACAACCCCACCGTGTTCTCGCGCCCCGGCTTCGACCGCATCGCTTTCGAGTTGCCGATGCAGGGCGGTCGCGTCACCGTACGCATGAAGTGAACGACGAGGCTCGCACGCTGCACCGGCTCGCATGGGGATGGATGGTGCTGGGTGCGCTGGCGCTCTCGGCCGGCACGCTGTTGTCGGCGGCAGCGTGGCAGTTCTACCGCGAAAGCACGCACACGCCGGGTGTGGTCGTCGCACACCAGGGTCGTGCCGGCGGCACCCGCGACCTGGGTGGGCGTTACGTGAGCTCGAACGTGGTGCCCGTCGTCGCCTACCGCGGTGCCGGCGGCCTGAGGGCTCGCGTCGTCGGCAGCTTGCCCAGGGACGAAACGAAGGCGCCGCCCATCGGTGGTGCGCTGGCGGTCCGCTACCGTGTGCTGCCCGATGGCACGACGCACGCGCGCATCGATTCTGCCTTCGAGATCGCGGGTATCCCGGCGCTGCTGCTCCTGTCCGGCGCCGGTCTGGCGGCCGTCGGTTGGTACGCGCGGCGGGTGGCGCTGGGCCGGCAGCCTGGGTCTCTGGGCCCGCGCCATCCCGGCATGGAAGACTGGGACCGGGTGCAACGCACCGCCGCCCTGCGCGCTGGATCGCCGGCACGACGCGGGCGCAGGGATGACGGATAGCTTCGCCTGTGCCTGCTGGCGCCGGGCCTGGCGCGGTTTCATGCGCTGGCGTCCCGTGGCCGCGCGGGCCTGCACATGCTTCCGCCATCGTCGGCATCCCGCTAGCCTAGTTCCGGGCGTCGCAGCCGCAGCGACGACGGAAGCGCCGTGCCGATACTCGATCTGTTGCGCCAGGGCTGGGACGCGCTCGCCTCGGTGCCGCACCTGCGCCTGTACCTGACCCTGGGCTGGGCGCTGTACATGCTGCTGCTGGGCGGCTGGATCATCCTGCAGAAGCGCGAGCCGGTGGCGACCGTGAGCTGGCTGCTGGGCCTGGCGCTGCTGCCGTACGTGGGCTTCCTCGTCTACCACGTGTTCGGCCCGCAGAAGATCGAACGCCAGCGGCTGCGCCGGGCGCGCGTGCGCGGCGAACTGCCCGCGCAGGCGCTGGCGGAGAACGAGGAGGTGGCCGAGCTGGCGCGCATGGTACGCACGGCCACCGGCCTGCCGATGACCACCGCCAGCGACGTGCGCCTGCTGGTGGACGGCGCGGCCAAGTACGACGCGCTCATCGCCGACATCGCCCGCGCGCGCGAACACATCCACCTCGAGTACTACATCTGGCATCCGGACGGGAGCGGGACCGCGCTGCGCGACGTGCTGGTCGAACGCGCCCGTGCCGGGGTCAAGGTGCGGCTGCTGGTCGATGCGCTGGGCGGGGCCCGCTGCCAGCGCTTCTTCGCCAGCCTGGTCGAGGCCGGCGGCGAGCTGGCGTGGTTCCACCCCACCCGGTTCGGCCGCATCTGGCAACGGCCGTGGACCAACCTGCGCAACCACCGCAAGATCGTCGTGATCGACGGCCGCATCGGCTACACCGGCGGCATGAACATCACCGACGACCAGAACGACCGGCTCAACGCCGCCGCCTACCGCGACCTGCACCTGCGCGTGGAAGGCAACCTGGTGCGGGCGCTGCAGCTGGTGTTCGTCGAGGACTGGGCCTACGCCACCGGCGAGCGCGACTTCATCGGCGACGTGGTCCGGCAGACCCCGCCCCTGCCGCGCGGCGAGGTCTGCGCGCAGGTGATCACCTCCGGTCCCGACACGCACTGGGAGGCGATCCACCGCGCCCACGTGGGCGCCATCCACGGCGCCCGCGAGCGCGTCTGGCTGGTGACGCCGTATTTCGTGCCGGGCGAGGCGGCGATGATGTCGCTGACCTCGGCCGCGCTGGCCGGGCTGGACGTGCGCCTGCTGGTGCCGCGCATGAGCGACTCGCGGCTGGTGACGCTGGCCGCGCGGTCCTACTTCGGTCCGCTGCTGGTGGCCGGGGTCAAGGTCTACGAGTACGGGCCGCGCATGCTGCACACCAAGGCGCTGCTGGTGGACCAGAGCACGGTGCTGATCGGCAGCGCCAACTTCGACCATCGCAGCTTCCGGCTCAACTTCGAGGTGTCGGTGCTGTTCGACGACGCGCAGCTGGGCGCGGCACTGGCGCAGCTGATCGAAGGCGAACTCGCCAGCGCCCCGCGCGTGCGCCAGGGCCGCCATCGCGGCCTGCTCGGCGCGCGGCTGCCCGAGGCCCTCGCCCGGCTGATGTCGCCGCTGCTCTAGACGCGCCGGCTCGGGGCGCGGTCTCCCCGGCGTCGGCAGCGCTTGCACCACAGGCAGGCCCTCCCCTGCGCTGGTCGCGGGCGGGCGGCGGCCCGCCCCCAGCGGCCGCGGCGGATGGCCCAACGGCATGCCGGCGCAACGGTTGGCGTTAGACTGGCGGCTCGTCCGCAGCGGAGCCTGCCCATGCCCTGGTTGTTCCTGTTGCTCGCGATCGCCGCGCTCGCGATCGCCTTCATGACTTCGTCCATGGCACTGGTGGCGATCTGCCTGGTCGCGGCGCTGGTGCTGCTTTGCCTGTGGATCCTGGGACTGCTGTCGCAGCGGATCGATACCCAGAGCCGCGACGACAGCCAGATGCTCGACCCGCGCGAACTGCAGCGCCTGCGCGAGCTGGCCGAAGCGCGCCGCGCGGCCGCCGCGGGCGTCGCGCCGGCCACCGCCGACGAGCCGCAGGCGCCATGATGCGTCCGGTCCACGGCGGCGCATGAGCTGCCACCTCAGCGTCAACCTCAACAAGATCGCGGTGCTGCGCAATTCGCGCGGCGGCGGCGATCCCGACATGCTGCGCGCCGCCCGCACCTGCCTGGATGCCGGCGCGCACGGCATCACCGTGCACCCGCGCCCCGATGCCCGCCACACCCGCCACGACGACGTGCTGGCGCTGGCCGACCTGTGCCGTGCACGGGGCGTCGAGTTCAATCTGGAGGGCAATCCCTTCGCCCCGCCGCGCGAAGGCTATGCCGGCTTCATGGCCCTGTGCGAACGGGTGCGCCCGGCGCAGGCGACCCTGGTCCCCGACGCCGACGCGCAGCTCACCTCCGACCACGGCTTCGACTTTGCCCGCGACGGCGATGCGCTGCGGCCGCTGATCGCCCGGCTCGGCACGCTGGGCTGCCGGGTCAGCCTGTTTGCCGACGCGGGCTGCGATGCCGCGCACGCGGCCGCGATCGGCGCCGATCGCATCGAGCTGTACACCGGCCCCTGGGCCGAAGCGTTTGCCTCCGGCCGCGGGGCCGAGGCCCTGCCCGCCTTCGCGGACACTGCGCGGGCCGCCCGCGCGGCGGGTCTCGGCGTCAATGCCGGCCACGACCTCAGCCAGGCCAACCTGGGCGCCTTTCTCGCCGCGGTGCCGGAGGTGGAGGAAGTGTCGATCGGCCACGCCCTGATCGGCGAGGCCCTGTACGAGGGCCTCGCCACCACGGTCTCGCGCTACCTGGCCATCATCGACGGCGGCGGCTGAGCCGGCTTACTGTCGCAGGAAGCCGATCCGCTGCAGGCCGGCGTTCTCCGCCGCCGCCAGGACCTGCACGACCGCCTGGTAGTCGGCGTCGCCGGCGGCATCGATCTGCAGCATCGCCTGGTTGCGCCGTCGCGCCTCGTCCTGCATCCGCGCCTGCAGCTGGCTGCGGTCTGCCTCCTCGCCGTTCCAGAACAGCTGCCCGGATGCGGCGATCCGCAGCGTCACCGGTGGCGGCGGCACTTCGTCCGGCGCCGGGCCGGCCTGCGGCAGGGTCAGGTCGACCTGCTGCGACAGGGCCGGGGCGGTGACCATGAAGATGATCAGCAGCACCAGCAGCACGTCGCACAGCGGGATGATGTTGATCTCGGCCATCGCGGGTGTCCCGCGACCGGACTGGTGGGCGAATGCCATGACGCACCTCCTGACGGAATGGATGCGCCCCCGACGCTACGCCGGCCCGCGGCGCGCCGCAAGCGCTGCGAGCGAGCGCACGCATCCGCACGGAGGGCGGAGTCCACGTGGAACGCTGCGCGGCCGGCAGCGCTGTCCCGAAACCTGCCGGAAGAGTCCGGCGCGGCCGACCGACCAGCTCCGGATCGCGCCGACAGCGAGACGACGCGAGGTTGAAGATCTGGCGCGACGCGACCCCACCCGGCCCGGCCGAACCCGCGGGCGCGCCTGGCGCCGGACAAAAAAACGCCGCCCGGTGGGCGGCGTTGAAGCTGTTGCGGTAAGCGGCCGGCGCGCTGCAGGCGACGCCGGACGGTCGTGCGCTACTTCTTGACGAAACCGATCTTCTGCATGTGCGCGTTCTTGGCCGAGGCGAGCACCTTGGCCAGCACGCCGTACTCCGCATCCTCGCTCATGTCGATCTCCAGCGTGGGCTGGTTTCCGACATCGCGCTGGACCTCGGCATCCATCATGGCGCGCAGCGCCGACACCGGGGTCGGGCTGTCGTTCCAGTAGATGGTGCCGCCGGCGTCGATCCGCAGACGGATCGGCTCGGGCGGATCCTGCGGATTGGCCGGCGGGTTCAACGAGCGCTGCGGCAGGTCGATGTCGATCGGGTAGGACACCTGCGGCGCGGTGACCATGAAGATGATCAGCAGCACCAGCATGATGTCGCACAGCGGGATGATGTTGATTTCGGCCATCGGCGCGCCGTCACCACCACCGGATGAAAAAGCCATCGTGCGTTCTCCCGATCAGTTCTTTTCGCGGGCCGAGACGAAGCCCACCTTGCGCATGCCCTTCTGCTGCGCAAGGGTCACCACTTCCTTGACGGTCCTGTACGGCGTGGTGGCATCGCCACGCACGTTGACGGCCGGCTGCGGCGTCTTCTGCGCTTCCACCGCCAGCGTGCTGTCGAGCAGGTCCATCGTTACCGGCTGGTCGTTGAGGTAGAGGTCGCCGTTGGACGTGATCGCGACGGTCAGCGGAGGCGCCGGAGGCGCCTCGCTGGGACGTTCGTCGAGATTGGCCTGCGGCAGGTCGACCTTCACCTTGTGCGCCATCAGCGGCGCGGTGACCATGAAGATGATCAGCAGCACCAGCATGACGTCCACCAACGGCACGATGTTGATCGTGGCATTGACGTTGTCGTGGCCGCCGTCACCGCCTGAACTGAAGGCCATGTCGGATCTCCGTCAGTCTGAGTCGATCAGCGATTTTCGCCGACGCGCGCGCCGGTGGCGAAGAAGTCGTGCAGATCGTGGGCGAAGGTGTCGAGCTTGTTGTTCACGCCGCGGTTGAGGCGGACGAAGAAGTTGTAGCCCAGCACCGCCGGGATCGCGACCGCAAGACCGATGGCCGTCATGATCAGCGCCTCGCCCACCGGACCGGCGACCGCGCCGATGTCGGCCTGGCCGGTGGCACCGATGCGGATCAGGGCGTTGTAGATGCCCCACACCGTACCGAGCAGGCCCACGAACGGTGCGGTCGCACCGACGGTGGCGAGCACGGTCAGGCCGGCTTCCAGGCCCAGCGATTCGCGGGTCACCGCCTGGCGCAGGGCCCGGTCGACGAACTCGGAGCGGCTGAGCGATTCGGCCAGGCGCGAAGCGTCATGGCGCTGGTGGTGCGCAGCGGCCTGGGCGGCATCGAGCGCGACCTTGGAGAACGGCTCGCTGCGCGGCTGCTCTTCCATGTAGCGGATGGCGTCCTGCGCGTTCGGGGTTTCCCAGAACGTGGCGATGACACGGTCGGAATTCTTCTTCAGCCGGATGTGCTTGAAGAAGTTGTAGATGATCCAGTAGATCGAGAGCACCGACATGAGGATCAGCACGATGAACACGATCCAGTTGACCACTGTCATGTGTTCGATCAGGTTCGCGAAGCCCATCTGGGTCAGTGCTTCGGCGTTGCCTCCGGTCGATGGGGCGGCGGTGGTTTCCTGCAGCATGACGCTTACCTTTTTGAATGTTGTTGAAGTGTAGGAGTGGAACGGTGTAACGCGGAAGGTGTTACGTGACGATCAGCCGCCGAGGTTGAAGTCCACCGGCACGCGCACGCGGCCGGCGGCCGGCTGGCCGTTGACGATCGAGGGGTTGAACCGCCAGCGGCGCGCGGCCTGCATCGCGGCGCGGTCGAGGTCGCGGTTGCGGCTCGACTTCTCCACCGACACGTTGGTGACGTTGCCGTTCGCGTCGACGTCCACGACCAGGATCACGGTGCCCTGGATGCCGGCGCGCAGGGCGGACGGCGGGTACTGCGGCGGGTTCATGTTCCTGGAGGAGATGTCCACGCTGGCACCGATGTCGGGCGTCGCCTGCGGCGGCGCGGGCGGGGCCGGCGGCGGTGCGGGCGTGTCGACCGGCGACGGCTCGTCGAACACCACCGGCGGCTCTTCGGGCGGCGGCGGCAGCGGCGAAGGCTGCGGCGGCACCAGCTCCTTGATCGGCGTGGGCTTCGGCGGTTCCGGCGGCGGCGGCGGCGGCGGGGGCGGCGGAGGCGGCGGCTCGATGATCACCACGCGGGTGGCATCGTCGTCCGGCCGTTCGGCCTGGGGCGGAGTGGCGGGCGCCAGCAGCAGCAGCAGGGCCGCGGCGTGGATCGCCACCACCAGGGTGAATCCGGCGATTCGCGCCCAGTCCAGACCTTCGTCTTTCTTGTCGGCGGTCGGCAAGCGTTCGGTCATGCGTTGAACTCAAGTCTGGCCGGACGCCGCGCGTCCGGGGTCATGTCGTATCCGCTGCCGGCTTTTCGGCGACGGGAATTTCCAAGCTTATACCAATCCATGGGCGCGATACCAACCGGTTTCCTACGTGACGAAGGCTCAGTTGTTCCGGGCAAGAATGCGCTTGGCCTCGTCCGGATTGCGGACGCCCTTGTCAAGTGCCGACTGGGCGGCCTGCTTGGCTTCCGCCAGCCGTCCCTCGTTGGCCAGGAGCTTGGAAAGGTTGAGCCAGGTCTCGCCGGTCGGCGCCAGCGGCGCCGCTTTCTGGTAGGCGCCGATGGCCTGGTCGATCTGCTGCGGCTCGCCGAAATAATAGGCCTGCGCGAGGGCGACGTAGGTCTGGTAGTCGGGCTTGAGGATGTTCTTGGACAGGCCCTCGTTGATGATCTCGATGGCCTTGGCCTGGGCATCGTCCATGCTCAGGTAGGAGGCCATCAGGTTGCGGTATTCGCGCTCCTCGGTGAGCTCGCCCCTGGCGCGCAGCGCCTCCAGCACCGCCGCCGCCTTGTCGTACTGGTCGGTCTGCAGGTAGGTGGCGACGAGATTGAGCTGCGAGCGCTTGTCGTCGGGCGTGGCGGCGGCGATCTGCTCGGCCAGCCTGGCCGCTTCGGCGCCCTGGCCCGACTCGGCATAGGCCGCCATCAGCAGCTGCTGGTACTCGGGCTTGGCGTCGGGCGAGTCGACCAGCGGGCGCAGCGCCGCGATCGCCTCGGGGTAGCGTTCCAGGCGCAGCAGCACGTTGCCCTTGAGCGCGGCGATGGTCGGATCCTGGGTGCGCGTCTCGGCCTGCAGGCGATCGATGGTGGCGAGCGATTCGGCGTAGCGCTCGTCCTGCGCGTGCAGCTGGGCGATGATGTTCATCACCTCGTAGTGGTCGTCGTTCTTCAGCCCGTCGAACTGCAGGGCACGCTGGAAGTAGTCCAGCGCCTTGGCGTCGTCATGCCCGATCAGGCCGGCGCCGGCGATGCGCGCGGCCATGGACTTGTCGTAGCCGTTCGATTTCTCGTCGGCGATGATCTCGTCGGCCAGGGTCCGGGTCTTCTCCAGGTCCTGCGCCTCGTAGGCCTCGGACAGCTTGTTGAGCCGCGTGCCGGCCGAGCGCGAGGCCTTGGCCTCGGGCTCCTCGCGGGTGGCGTCGGGATAGCGCGGCTCGGACTTGCCCGCCTCGCCACGCGCTTCGTTCTTCTTCGCGCGCTCGGCCCGGCGCTCCTCGGCACGGGTCGTGCCCTGCGCCATCGCGGCGGTGGTGGCCAGCATCAGGCCGGTGGCCAGCATCGCGGTCAGCAGGCGGGTCGGAAGGATCGTCTTGGGCATGGGTCTCACCTTGATTCATGCGCCAGGGGCGCAAGGGCTGGAAAGGATGTCGCGAAGAAGGGTCGCGCGGGAAGCCCCGCGGGAGGTCAGCCGCAGCTGGGACGGCGTCCGGCGGCGCGCGCCTGTTCCCAGGTCGGCACCAGCTGGTTGGCGCGCGCCTGCAGTTCGGAGATCCGGCTCTGCGGATCCGGGTGCGTGGACAGCCACTGCGGCGGACGGTTGCCGCCGGCGCCGATCATGTTCTGCCACAGCGCGACGGCCGCGCGCGGATCGAAGCCGGCCTGCGCCATCATCCGCTGGCCGACCACGTCGGCCTCGGTTTCCTGCGCGCGCGAGCCGGGCAGCAGGAAGCCGGTCTGCGCCAGGATGCTGCCGCCCTGGGTAGCCAGCTGGCCGTATTCGCCGGCGAGCGCGCCGATCAGCTGGACCGCACCGGAGGCGCCCATCTGGCGGGTGATGCGCTCGTCATGATGGCGCTCGACCACGTGGCCGATCTCGTGGGCGACCACCGCCGCCAGCTGGTCCTGGTTCTTGGCCACGGCAAACAGGCCGGCGTTGATGCCCACCTTGCCACCCGGCAACGCGTAGGCGTTGGGCTCCTTCTCGGCAAAGACCGCGCTCTCCCAGGCGAAGGCGCGCTGGTCTGCCGGCAGCTGCCGCACCAGCGCGTCGACCACGCAGCGCACGTAGCGGTTCTGCCGCGCGTCGTTGCTGAGCGGCCCCTTCTGCTTGGCCTCGGTGAAGGCCTGCGCGCCAAGCTGGTTGAGCTGCGCCTGCGAGACCCCGCCCACGTACTGGGTACGCCCGGTGGACGAGGTGGTGGTGGCACACGCCGCAAGTGATGCGACGATGACCAGCGCTGCGATGGTGTGCCTCATGTGGGGGACCCCTGCGGTTCGCCGCGAGTGTGGCGGCGGGCATCTTAAGTTTTCGTCAACCCGGCGGCGGCGGGGGGCCGACGGCGGGCAGGCTGCGCAGGGTCCCTTGCGCATGGCCGGGCGGACGCGGACGGTCCGCGCGCGGCACGGCCGCCGCTAGATGTCGAGGTTGGACACCTTCAGCGCATTGTCCTCGATGAAGGCGCGGCGCGGTTCCACCACGTCGCCCATCAGGGTGCTGAAGATCTGGTCGGCCGCCACCGCGTCCTCGATCCGCACCTGCAACAGGCGCCGGGTCTCGGGATTGACGGTGGTGTCCCACAACTGCTCCGGGTTCATCTCGCCCAGGCCCTTGAAGCGCTGGATCTGGCGACCCTTCTTGGCCTCTTCCAGCAGCCAGGCCTGCGCCTGGGCGAAGCTGGTGATGGCCTGCGCGCGGTTGCCGCGCAGGATCTGCGCACCCTCGCGCACCAGGCCGTGCAGCAGCGCCGCGGCCTCCTTGAGCGCGCGCAACTCGCCACCCTCGAAGGCCGACAGCGGCAGCACCTGGATCGCTTCCACGCCCATGTGCCGGCGCCTGGCGATCAGCGCGGCGGGACGATCCTCGCGGGCCGGCTGCCACTCCAGCGCATAGCGCGGACGGCCCAGCCCCTCGCGGTTGAGGCGCGTTTCCAGCACGTCGAGCTCATGCCGCTCGTCGGTGTTGGCGCTGAGCGCTTCCGGATCGAGCGGGGTGAAGTCGATCAGGGCCTCGAGCACCAGCGGATCGTAGCGGTGCGCATTGCGCGCGATCGCCTCGCGCGCGCCGGCATAGGCCAGCAGCAGCTTCTCCAGCGCCGCGCCCTCGATCGGCGGCTCGCCGGTCGCCGGCACCAGCGCCGCACCCTCGACCGCGTTGCCGGCGAGGTAGGCATCGAGCGCAGCGTCGTCCTTGAGGTAGAGCTCGGTCTTGCCCTGCTTGATCTTGTACAGCGGCGGCAGCCCGATGTAGATGTGGCCGCGCTCGAGCAGCTCGGGCATCTGCCGGTAGAAGAAGGTCAGCAGCAGGGTGCGGATGTGCGAGCCGTCCACGTCCGCGTCGGTCATGATGATGATGCGGTGGTAGCGCAGCTTGTCCGGGTTGTACTCGTCCTTGCCGATGCCGGTGCCCAGCGCGGTGATGAGGGTGCCCACCTCGGCCGACGACAGCATGCGGTCGAAGCGCGCGCGCTCGACGTTGAGGATCTTGCCGCGCAGAGGCAGCACCGCCTGGTTCTTGCGGTTGCGGCCCTGCTTGGCCGAGCCGCCGGCCGAGTCGCCCTCGACGATGAACAGTTCCGACAGCGCCGGATCCTTCTCCTGGCAGTCGGCGAGCTTGCCCGGGAGGCCGGCGATATCCAGCGCGCCCTTGCGGCGGGTCAGGTCGCGGGCCTTGCGCGCAGCCTCGCGGGCGCGCGCGGCATCGACGATCTTGCCGGCGATGGCCTTCGCCTCGTGGGGGTGTTCCTGCAGGAACTCCTCCAAACGTGCAGCGAACGTGCTGTCAACGACCGGCCTGACGTCGGAACTGACCAGTTTTTCCTTGGTCTGCGAGGAAAAGCTGGGGTCCGGCACCTTCACCGACAGCACCGCGA
>JAEWZE010000109.1 GCA_023395465.1 Pseudomonadota bacterium | reverse complement strand
ATCTCGTACAGCTTCATGCGCTGGTAGGCGGTCACCAGCAGGTCGCCGGGGGCCAGCACCACGGTGTCGCGCTGGGAGTACGGGCGCAGGATCAGGTCGCGCAGGTCGCCATGCTGCTCGCGCTCTAGGAAGCCGTTGTCGAGCATCCAGTAGTCGTTGTAGAGCTTGGACAGGTACTTGTTGCCGGTGTCGCAGACGAACACGAGCACCTTCTTCGGCGTGGTCTGTTCGCGGCACCAGCGCAGCGCCGCGGCCAGCAGCGTGCCGGTGGACGAGCCGCCGAAGATGCCTTCCTTCCGCAGCAGTTCGCGCGCGGCCAGGAAGCTCTCCTTGTCGGAGATGGCGTAGGCCTTCTTCACGCGCGAGAAGTCCGAGATCGACGGCAGGAAGTCCTCGCCGATGCCCTCGACCATCCAGCTGCCCGACTTCTCGCTGAGCGTGCCCTCGTTGATGTACTCGGCCAGGATCGAACCGACCGGGTCGGCCAGCACCAGTTCCACATGAGGGGCGCGCTCGGCGAAGCAGCGCGACAGGCCGGTCATGGTGCCCGAGCTTCCGCAGCCGAACACGATCGCATCCAGCCCGCCTACCGCCTCCATCTGGCGCAGGATCTCCGGGCCGGTGCCGTGCTCGTGCGCGGCCGGGTTGTCGGGATTGCCGAACTGGTTGATGAAGTAGGCGCCGGGGGTCTCGGACGCGATCCGCGCCGCGAGGTCCTGGTAGTACTCCGGATGGCCCTTGGCAACGTCCGAGCGGGTCAGCACCACCTCCGCGCCCATCGCCTTGAGGTTGAAGATCTTCTCCCGGCTCATCTTGTCCGGGACCACGAGGATCAGGCGATAGCCCTTCTGCTGGGCGACCAGGGCCAGGCCGATGCCGGTATTGCCGGCGGTGCCCTCGACCAGGGTGGCGCCGGGCTGGAGCTCGCCGCGGGCCTCGGCCGCCTCGATCATCTTCAGGCCGATCCGGTCCTTGATCGACCCGCCGGGGTTCTGGCTCTCGAGCTTGAAGTAGAGCTCGCACACGCCGGCATCCAGGCGCTGGGCCTTGACGATCGGGGTGTCGGCGATGAGTTCGAGTACGGAGGAATGGATCGTCATGCGGATCGCTGCGCCCGGGAAAGCAAGGATTATCGCACCGGTCGCGGCCTCCGCCGCGGGACGGCGGATGGACAGCTCACGGGCGGCGGCGACCGACGAGGATGGCCGCCGCCGCCCGTGACTTCCAAGAGGGTCAGTGTTGCAACACGTCGTAGAGACGGGTCAGGCGGTCCTTCGCGGCGAGTTTCTCGCGCTTCATCAGCGAAAGGGTGGTTTCATCGATCGGGAGCACGCCGAGTTCGGCATCGAGCACTTTCTTGTCCAGCTCCTTGTGGCGCTGGTAGAGCTGCTTGAACTCGGGATGGCCCTTGATCAGCTTGTCGAGTTCCGCCTGGGGTTGCCCTTCGAACATGGAAATCCTCCTGCGCAAATACGGACGCCCCGGCCGGTCGGGGCACGGGGCGTCGTCGGGGGTGCAGACCGGACGCGGGGCGGATCGCGCCGCCACGGCCCACCGGCGGCCTGTCTTGCCGGGGGCGGGCACCTGGTTCGGGATCGGCTCGGTCATCGGTCTGGCTCGGTCACCAGGCGGCCGGGAAAAGTGGCCGCCTGGGTATCCGACCCTACTCCTCCCCACGGGGGACGACAAGGGTCGCCCGGGCACCTGCCGCAGGCGCCCGTCACGAAACCGATCGGCGCTGCCGGAACGGTTCAGCAAGATCATGGAAACGGCCGGCCACACACCAGTCGGGACGACCCAAGTCATTGATTCGCCAGAACAATCCAGCGAACTCCGGTCTCAGGGAGTCTCGTCCGTGGTTTCCAGGCTGCGCATCAGCTCTTCTTCCTGGCGCTTGAGCTCCGCGGCCCGCTGCCGGGACGCGCGCAGGCGTGCGGCTTCGCGCGAGGACACGCCCTGGAGCACGGTTTCGGCCTCCTGCCGCGCCAGCGATTCGGCTTCGGCCGCCTCGCGCAGGCGGGCCGCTTCCTCGGCCTGGATCTGGGTCTGGATGCGCAGCCGTTCGGCTTCCTGGCGCGCGCGGGCGGCCTCTCGGCGACTGGCCTCGAGCAACAGGTCCGAGCGCTCGCGTTCGAGCCGGTCGATCTCGCGGCGGGCCAGTTCGGCCTGCACCGCGACCTCGGCGGTTTCGACCCGCCACTGCGCTACTTCCAGGGCGGCCGGACGCGCCCGACTGCGCGCGGTGGCCAGGGCTTGCACGGCCTGACGCGCCTGCAGCCGCTCGAGCGAGGCCAGCGCATTGGTGGAGGGATCTGCCTCGATGGCGACCAGGCGTCCGTTCAGCGCGACGGCCTCGGGATCTTCGGCCGCGTGGACCAGCGGCAGCGCGAGCAGCAGCGACAGGCACACGGCATTGCGCAGGGGGATCTTCATGGCGCCTCCTCCATTCCAAGGCGCTGGCGCAGGCCGGCCACCTCGGCGCGACGCTGCTCGAGTTCGGCGCGGACGGCCGCTTCGCGGCTGCGCGCGGTCGCGAGGTCGGCCAGCGCCGCCGAACGCAGCGCCAGTTCGCGTGCCTCGCCTTCGCGCCGGTCGGCCATGGCGGCCTGGGCCTGGGTCAGCAGGCTGCCCGCGCGCGCGAGTTCGTCGGTCGCGTACTGTTCGGCATGGGCATCGGACGCGCGCGACACCGCCTGCCGCGCGGCAGCCAGTTCGCCCGTGGGCGGAGGCGTCGTGGCGCAAGCCGTGAGCGCCAGCACGCATCCGCACACCAGTGCCTGCAGCGTGGTCCTGAAGTATGCGAAGCTTGTCGCCATTGGGGGGCCGTGCCGTTTGCGGGTGCGCGGCCATTGTCGACAGCCTTCGCCCGATGCGCAACGGTCGGGGCGGGCCATTGGGGATCTGTACATGGACATCGGCTATTTCCTGAAGCTGATGGCGGAGAAGAACGCGTCGGACATGTTCCTGACGACCGGCGCGCCTGTGTACATCAAGGTCGAGGGCAAGCTCTATCCGCTGGGCAACACCGGCCTGCCGCCGGGCATGGTCAAGAAGATCGCGTACTCGCTGATGGACGAGGGCCAGGTGCCGCAGTTCGAGCGCGACCTCGAGCTCAACATGGCGATCTCGCTGCACGACTCGGGTCGCTTCCGCGTCAACGTGTTCAAGCAGCGCGGCGAGGTGGGCATGGTGATCCGCGCGATCCGCAGCACCATCCCGACCATCGAGGAACTGCAGCTGCCGCAGGTGCTCAAGGACATCATCATGGCCCCGCGCGGGCTGGTGCTGATCGTCGGCTCCACCGGTTCGGGCAAGTCGACCTCGCTGGCCTCGATGATCGACTACCGCAACAGCACCACCTCAGGCCACATCCTCACCATCGAGGATCCGATCGAGTACCTGCACAAGCACAAGAAGTCGATCGTCAACCAGCGCGAGGTCGGCCTGGATACCCACGCCTTCCACAACGCGCTCAAGAACGCGATGCGCGAGGCGCCGGACGTCATCCTGATCGGCGAGATCCTCGATGCCACCACGATGGAGGCGGCGATCGCCTTCGCCGAGACCGGCCACCTGTGCCTGGCCACGCTGCACTCGAACAACGCCGACCAGACCATCGAGCGCATCCTGAACTTCTTCCCCGAGGGCGCGCACAAGACCGTGCTGATGAACCTGGCGCTGAACCTGCGCGCGGTGATCAGCCAGCGCCTGGTGGTGGGCACCGATGGTCGCCGCATGCCGGCGACCGAAGTGCTGATCAACACGCCGATGATCCGCGACCTGCTGCGCCGCGGCCAGGTGCACGAGATCAAGCAGGCGATGGAGGAGTCGCTGGAGGAAGGCATCGAGAGCTTCGACCAGTGCCTGTTCCGGCTGTACAAGGAAGGCCGCATCGAGCGCGAGACCGCGCTGCGCGCCGCCGACTCGCGCGAGGGCCTGGACCTCAAGTTCCGCCTGTCCGAGGGCGGCGACGGCGAGCACGATCCCTACGCGGACGTGTTCGACACCGGCCACGCCTGACGGCCCGGCCGCGCAATCCCCTGCAGGAACGGCCATAGCCGCTTCTACAGGGGCCTCTCTCAGGTTGCAGGCGCGTCCGGCTGGCGCTCCGGCCGGGCGGCGTCGAAGGCCGGAAGCTCGAGGCAGCGCCGATCGATGCGCTCGATCACCGGATAGGGCGCCATGTCGACGCCGAAGCGGCGCGCGTTGTAGACCTGCGGCACCAGGCAGCAGTCGGCGATGGTGGGCAGGTTGCCGTCGCAGAACTCGCCGGTGGACGGGTTGTCGGCCAGCAGCGCCTCGAAGGCGCGGAAGCCGGCCTCGATCCAGTGCTTCACCCAGACCTCGCGCTCGGGCTGGGGCACGCCCCAGTCGCGTTCGAGGTACTGCAGCACGCGCAGGTTGTTGAGCGGATGGATGTCGCAGGCCACGACCTGCGCCAGCGCGCGGACGCGCGCGCGGTCGCGGGCGTTCGCGGGCAGCAGCGCGGGCTCGGGCCACATCTCGTCGAGGTATTCGAGGATCGCCAGCGACTGGCGCAGGTTGCGGTGTCCGTGCTGCAGCACCGGCACCAGCTCCTGCGGGTTGATCGCCGCGAAGCCCGGCGCGTGCTGCTCGCCGCCGCCGCGCACCAGGTGCACCGGCGCGATGTCGTACTTCAGGCCCTTGAGGTTGAGCCCGATGCGAACGCGGTAGGCCGCGCTCGAGCGCCAATAGGAGTGCAGGCACAGCGCGCCGTTGCCGTTGCCGTTGCCGCCGTCGCCCGCCGCCGCTTCGCCTTCGCCCACCATGTCCCCTCCCCGTGATCCGAGTCCGCCGGGCACGCCGCCCTTTCCGCCGCGGCCTCCCCATGGCCGCACCATCGCGTCACCGCGTTCAGGGCGCGGCCTGGTGCTCCACCAGCTGCTCGATGGCACCGAAGATCGACGCACCGCCGGCATCGAACATCTCGATGCGCACGCGGTCGCCGAAGGACATGAAGGGCGTCCGCGGCTTGCCGTGCTCGAGCGCCTCGACCGTGCGCCTTTCCGCGAAGCACGAGGCCCCAGCGACGTGTCCTGGTTGGCGATCGTCCCCGAGCCGACGATGGTGCCGGCCGACAGCGGGCGCGTCTTGGCCGCGTGTGCCACCAGCTGCGAGAAGTCGAACTGCATGTCGACGCCGGCCTCGGGAGCACCGAACCATTCGCCATTGACGTGGGTCACCAGCGGCCGGTGCAGCTTGCAGCCGCGCCAGGCATCGCCCAGTTCGTCCGGGGTCACGAACACCGGCGACAGCGCCGAGCGCGGCTTGGACTGCAGGAAGCCGAAGCCCTTGGCCAGCTCGCCAGGGATCAGGTTGCGCAACGACACGTCGTTGACCAGGCCGATGAGCTGGATATGGCCGGCGGCCTGCTCCGGCGTCACCGCCATCGGCACGTCGTCGGTGATGACCACGATCTCGGCCTCGAGATCGATGCCGTAGTCCTCGCTGGTCACCCGCACCGGATCGCGCGGGCCGAGGAAGCCGGCGCTGGTGGCCTGGTACATCAGCGGATCGGTGTAGAAGGACTCCGGGACCTCGGCGCCGCGGGCGCGGCGGACGCGCTCCACGTGCGGCAGGTAGGCGGAGCCGTCGACGAACTCGTAGGCCCGCGGCAGGGGCGCGGCCAGCTGCGCCGGCTCCAGGTCGAAGACGCCATCGGCGCCTCCGGCCTCCAGCGCGTCGGAAAGCGCGACCAGGCGCGGCGCGATGTTCGACCAGTCCTCGAGCGCCTGCTGCAGCGTGGCCGCGATCCCGGTGGCGCGCACCGCGCGCGCAAGATCCCGCGACACCACCACCAGCGTGCCATCGCGCCCGCCTTCCTTCAGGGAACCCAGCTTCATCGCCACTCCGCGAAACGTTGCAATCCCGGGATTGTAGCGGTGCGGCAAGGATGCGGGACTGGGAGGAAGAGCTTTTGCCACGGATTTACGCGGATCACGCGGATTCACGCGGATTCACGCGGATAAAGCAGAAGCGGTCCACTCATGGGCAGCGCCCGGAACGAGGCCTCGCCGTACGCCATTGGGCATTTGCTCTATCCGTGAAAATCCG
>JAEWZE010000049.1 GCA_023395465.1 Pseudomonadota bacterium | reverse complement strand
CCTCGTCCACGCCTTTTGTCCCAACTGGGCGTCTGCCGTCGCGAGCGTGCCGTCTCACCGCGCAGCGGCACACGATTTAACGAAAAGTTTCTTTTTAACGAGTATTTAATTCCAAGCTGAACCCCGCTAGTATCGGGTGCAACCCTGCCGGATTTGGCGTCTTCTTTGACTCCATCGGCCGGGTTCCCTCTGGGATAACTCCCAGCTCACTTGGAGAGAGAGATGAGACTGAAGAGAAACAAGCTTCGTGATGCCATTGCGTTCTCGCTTGCCGCCAGCGCAGTCGTGCTCGCGGGCACCGGCACGGCGCTTGCCCAAGAAGCCGCCGAACAGCAGACACAGCAGACCCCGACGAGCCTTGACACCATCACCGTCACCGGCTCGCGCATCAAGAGCCAGACCTTCACCGCCTCCAGTCCGATTACTGAGATCACTGCTGAGGAGTTCAACCAGGTCGGCGCCACCACGGTGGAAGACCTGGTCAACCAGTACCCGCAGGTCGACCTGAGTTTCGACAACTTCGAGAACAACGGTTCCTATGGCCATGCGACCATTTCGATGCGCGGCCTGGGTCCGGAGCGCACGCTGACGCTGGTCAACGGCCGCCGTCTGCCTGCCAGCCGCAACGAGGTCACCGATCCGTCGATCGTTCCGGCGGCGATGATCAAGCGCGTGGACATCCTGTCCGGCGGTGCCTCGGCCATCTACGGCGCCGACGCCGTGGCCGGCGTGGTCAACTTCGTGCTGGACGACAAGTTCGAGGGCGTGAGCCTCAACTTCGGCTACTCGGCCTACCAGCACGACAACGACAACTCCTACTTTCAGGGCCTCAACGAGGAAGCGGGCTACCAAGCTCCGACGGGCAACTCCGGCTTCGACGGCATCAGCCGCAATGCCGACATCGTGGTTGGTGGCAGCTTTGCCGAGAACAAGGGTCACGCGGTCGGCTGGCTGACCTGGCGCGAGAACGATGCCCTCTATCACGGCCAGCGCGACTACTCCCACTGTTCGGTCTGGTTCGACGCACCGCAATGCGGTGGCTCCGGCACGGCCGACCCCGGCCGCTTCACCGTCAACCAGTATCAGGACGGCGCCGTCGTTCCGTGGCCGACCGGCACGAACGCCAACTACATCTGGAACGGCAGTGGTTACGAGAACGGCACGTATGTTTACAACTACGCGCCGATCAACTTCTACCAGCGTCCCGACAAGCGCATCACTGCCGGCTTCATGGGCAGCTACGAGATCAACGAGCATTTCGAGCCCTATATCGAGGCACTGTTCCTCGAGCGTAGCTCCGACTTGCAGATCGCGGAATCAGGCGCTTTCGGCGTCCCGGTCAACGTGTCCTGCGACAACCCGCTGATCGGCACTCTCTGCGCCGACGCCGGCGTCGCCACGGACATGGCCCGCATCACGATGTGGAAGCGCAACGTGGAAGGCGGCCCGCGCGCCAGCAACAGCGATGACAGCACCCACCGCATCACCGCGGGCGTCCGTGGCGCTCTGTTCGACTCGTCCTGGACCTACGACGTCTCGCTGCTGTCCGGCAAGACCAAGACCATCGACATCGGCAAGAACGACTTCCTGATCTCCAGGATCTCGGCCGCCGCACTGGGTTGCACCGACCCGGTGTACGGCACGTTCCCGGGCTGCCAGCCGTACGACATCTGGACCGACGAGATCACCCCCGAGGCTGCTGCGGCGATGGCTGGCACCAGCTTCAGCATCTACAAGACCAGCTACCGCGCGTTCTCGGCGGAAGCGAACGGCTACCTGGGTTTCGGCTTCCCGTCTGCTGACGGAGAGGAAATCGGCCTGGCGGTGGGTATGGAGCAGCGCGACTACTCCTACTACACCGAATACGACGGCGACTCGGCGGCGGGCAACTTCGCCGGCGCCGGCGCCGCCAGCCTGCCGGTCAACGCGTCCAACCGCGTCAACGACTTCTTCCTCGAAGCCGCGTTGCCGATCTACGTGGGTGGAGACGGTGCCTTCAACCGCTTCGACGCCTCGTTGGGCTATCGCTACTCGGACGACGAGACCTCGGGCAACTACGACACCTACAAGCTCGGCCTGAGCAGCATGTTGTGGGACAGCAAGCTGCTGCTGCGCGCAGGCTACAACCGTGCGGTGCGTGCTCCGGGCCTGAACGACCTGTACTACACGCAGCGCATCGCACTCAACGCCGGCGGTACGGACCTGTGTGCTGGCGTCAACCCGGCATACACGGCCGAGCAGTGCGCCCGCACCGGCGTTCCGCTCTCTGCATACGGGTCGGTCCCGAGCAACCCCGCCAACCAGTACAACATGCAGACGGGCGGCAACCCGAGCCTGGCACCGGAAGTGGCCGACACCTACACGTTCGGCTTCGCGGTCGAGCCGATCGAGAACCTCAATCTGTCGCTGGACTGGTACAACGTCGAGATCGAAGGTGCTATCGGCGGCATCGGCTACAACACGATCCAGATCCTGTGCATGGAACAGGGGCTGTACTGCGACCGTATCCGCCGTGACGCCCGCGCTGGTGAGTACGACCTCTGGGTGGGCCTCGCTTCCGATCCGGGCACCGGGCACATCAACAACCTGCCCGACAACATCGGCGTGTACAAGCGTTCCGGCCTCGACCTGGCCGTCGACTACTCCTTCGCACTGGGCGTGGGCCGCCTGAACGCGGGGCTGGTGGGCAACTACGTTCTGGACGACTTCACCCAGACGCTGGCGGCCGAGCCGAGCACCGGCTACGACTGCAAGGGCCTGGTGAACGACACCTTCCTGTGTCAGACGCCTGACTGGCGCCATGTCGCCTCGGTGCGCTACTCGTGGGATCGCTACGCCGTGGGCATGCGCTGGCGCCATATCGCCGGCATGGACTACAACGACGTGGACGGCACCCCGCTCAGCGACGTCATCTGGATCGAGGGCGGCGTTCCGTCCTACAACTACCTCGACCTGAACGGCAGCGTGAGCTTCGGCCAGGCCACGGTGACTCTGGGCGTGAACAACGTGTTCGACAAGGAGCCTCCGTTCACTGGCGACAGCGGCCTGTCCGCCAACGCCAACGCGCTGGGTGGCTACGACCAGGTCGGCCGTTACGTCTTCGGCAGCGTGTCGCTGAAGTTCTGATCCGGAGTCGTAGCTAGTCGATGTAAAGAAGGCGGCGGGCCCAGCCCGCCGCCTTTCTTTTGCAATGCCGGTCGCCGTCGAGGCGGGTCGGCGCGGTGCGGTCAGGCGCCTTCCTGTCGACCGACCGATCGTGCATCGAGTTCACGCACGGCTTCGCGCCCCGCCCTCTCGCGTGCCTCCCACTGCTCAGGCGTGTGGCAGACGCGCTTGGGCATCCTGCTGCCGGTGACTTCCTCGGTTCTGCAGATCTTTCCCTTCTTGTCCACATTGGGCCTGGATCCGGCCTCAGTCACGTCGTCCTGCTCGGCGGCGTTCTGGACGGCCGCCGATACCTGGCCGAAACCAGACAGGGTCGTCGCCACGACGAGGCCGCAGTACAGGAAGCCCAAGCGGAAAAACGCCCGGGAACGGGGGACGGGGAAAAGAAGGCGCATGGCAGTATCCTCGATGCTCGAATATGACCGCGATCTGGGCGGTCCGGCCGGTATATCACGAGGGTCCGGCCGGTGTCGCGTGGCTGCCACCTTGCGACTCAAGCCGGGCTGCCCGGCTGCATGTCAAAGGCAATGGTCAGCCTGGGGTGCGAGTCCTCGAATGGCACCGTACCGTGCCAGATGTAGGAGGGGAACAGGACCAGACGGCCCGGTGCAGGGCGGATGCAGCAGCGGGGCGACAGGTCGAGTCGCAGTTCCTCCAGGGGCTGCCCGAACTGGATCCAGCCTGCCTGCGATCCACCATCCGCTGCCAGCACGCTGCGTGGAAGCGCCACGTAGAAGGCCGAGCTCAGCCAGCCCTCGGCATGGATATGGTTGGCGTGCCGCCCCGACGACTGCAGTCGAACCGACCAAGAGCCTACAAAGCGCGCGCAAGCGCCCTTGCGCGACAGGAATGGATGTGAAGGGTCATCGGGAAGCCCGGCCAACCATCGCTCAACTGCGGCGTGGACCGATTCTTCGGCGGCGCCGATGACGCGATCATTCCGCCCGAACAGGCGGCCGGCGGTCTGGGTCCCGCCGCGCACGCTCTGATTGACCGGCTCGCGCCCCGCGCCATGCAGGGGTTCAAGGGTCGTCGAGAGCGCAGCAAGAAATGCCTCGAGATCATCGAACCCGGCCGGGGGTTCGATCCAGACTTGGCCAACCAGCCGCTCGTAGTCGCACAGCCAGTGTTCCCGTTCGTCGCCGGCAAGCCGCCACACGATCGCCAGGTGACTCCAGCCTTCCTGATTGCAGGGATCGATCCGTACGACCCGCTGCGCGCATTCGCCGGCCAGTTCGATGCGCCGCGTCCGGAATGCATGCCGAGCCCAGGCGTTGAGAAACGCGGGCACATCGGCAAGACCGCTGCGTGCGGCCCGCTCGTACAGCGCGAACGCTTCGTCGTGGCGTCCCAGCGCATCCAGTGCATCGGCGGCAAACCACTGCAGGTGCGGATCGTCCGGTTCGTGCTCCCGCTGCGCACGCACGATCTCCAGCGCCTCGTCGGCGCGCCGGGCCGACACCAGCATGCGCGCGAGCGCCAGCTGCAATTCACGGTTATCCGGTCGGTCGCGGGCTGCCATGAGGAAAGTCGACAGCGGATCCTCGCCTGGGGCCAGCGCCCGCCCGTACTCCCACAACAGGTGGGCCAGCGTTTCGTACGCAGGCGCATAGCCGGGATTTTCCGCGACCAGCGCACGCGCCGCGGGAAGGGCCTCCGTCAGGCGCCCCGCATCGACCAGGGTGCCGTTGATCGCATCGCGCAGTTCGGCTGGAACGGGCCCTCGTCCGCGCAGCAGTTCCTCGGCCCTGCGGAACGCGACCAGCCCCTCGTCGATATGCCCCAGCATCCGCAGCACAGCGCCGAGGTCCACCCAGGCCGACACCTGGTATGGCGCGAGCGCCACAGCCCTGCGCAGCACGGGCGCCGCGGCCTCCAGTTGCCCATCAGTCCGCAGCGCACGCCCTTGGCGCGCCAGACACAGGCCGTAGTTCTTCACCACCACCGCGTTACCTGGGGCAAGCCCGAGTGCCCGCTCGAAGGCGAGCACGGCCTGCGCATGACGGCCACTTCCGTCCAGACACATGCCGAGCAACTGCCAGGCGTCCGCGGCATGCGGCGCCTGCGCAGCCAGGTGTTCTGCGATGGCAAGCGCTTTCGCGGTCTCCCCTGCCTGCAACAGGCTTGCGGCATGCCGGAAGCGCGCGGCCCCGGCTCCGTCGAGGGCCTGTGCGCGGAACGCCGTCACGTCCCGGCTCAGCGTAGGCGCTTCACGCGAACAGCGACCCCATTGGGCATGACCAGCAGGTAGCCACCCATGAGGCCCTTTCGAACCAGCACCTGGTCGCCCGGCTGGACGTGCCCCATGCTCCGCGAATCGGTCTGCATCCAGGACTGCCCGTTCTCGAGCACGAACACCCGGAGGCCACCGCCGTGGTAGTCCACTCTCTCGACGCGGGCTTGCATGCTGTCCGCGTCTTCCCCAACAGCCACCGGCTCACTGACATCCTGTCGGGCCTTTGCCGACCCCAGGCCGAACCCGGCTTCCGCCTGCTGCCTGGCGGCCTCCTGCACCTCCGGCGGCGGCGGGAACGCGCGGTCGTAGCACGCGAGGCGGGCGGTCGGGTCGGGCTGCATCGCACAGGCATGGCCCGCCGGCTGCGCGGCCAGCGGCGCCGCCGCAAACACCAGGATCGTGGTCAGGACCGTCCGCATCTTCCTCATCCGGTTTGCTCCGTGGTCGCGGCGGGATCGCCGGCCGCTCGCCAGTCGCGCATGGCGCTCGTCATTGCCGTTGCCATCTCCCGCTCCGCCTGGCTGAGCAGCGGGTTCCATACGTCGAACATCAGGATCACGCGCAGCTGGTCGCTGTCGTTGCGCGCCTCGTGCTCGATCGTGTCGTCGAACACCCAGCACTTGCCTTCCTGCCACTGCCGCCAGTCGTAGCCGACGCGGTAGCTGCACCGTTCCGGCACCACCAGCGGCAGGTGCGCGACCAGGCGCGCATTGGTCTCGCCGGTGTGCGGCGGGATGTGGGCGCCCGGCGCCAGCGCCGAGAACATCGCATTCGGGCACAGGCCGGCGATGTCCACCGCGTCCACCAACGCCAGCGCCTCCGCCGTGCGGGGACACTGCGCCAGGTGTTCGGCCACCGGTTCGCCATTCGCGTAGAGGTGGAATCCGCTCCAGTTGCGCGAATGGTTGAGCTTGTCCCATTGGTTCACGGGGTCGCCCGGACGGTACTGGATGTACGGTACAAAGTCCTCCCCCTTGCTGGCGAGCATCTCCTGCAGTTCGGTCTTGATCGCGCAGGTGCGCGATTCGAGTTCGCGCATCCATGGGAACAGGGCGTCGTCGTAGAAGGTGATCGCCGGCAGCCGTGGCACATGCAACTGGTTGCAATGCGAGTGGTAGGGCCGGGTACGTCCGGCGAGGATCGAGACGGCCTCGTCCCAGCGGGCGGACGATGCGCGATCGATGGTGGCCTGCGTGGTCGCCACGCGATGGCCGAGGAACTCGGCGAGTTCCCGCGTGTCCTGCTCGACGACCCCGCGCGCGTGCGACAGCCGTCGCCGCAGCGGCGCCGGCCATGCGGCTTCATCGGGTGCGACCTTGAGCACGTCACGGAAAGCCGCGGCCGCCACCCGCGCCCGGCCCTGCCGCTCGAGGAACTCGGCCTTGCCCAGCAGCGCGGGCAGGAAGTACGGGTCGATCTCCAGCGCGCCGATGAGCCAGCCCCACTCCAGCTCCGTCTCCCCGGCCTCTCGATGGACCCGACCGATGGTCAGCAGGATCATCGGATCGCGCGGAGCGCGTGCGCGTGCCCGTTGCAGGTATTCCAGCGCCGCCTGTGCGTCGCCACGCTGGAACGCGTGGACACCGAGGCTGAAGAGCGCCTGCACATGGCCCGGGTCGGCGGCGTGGACCCGCGACCACAGCTGCTCGGCCTCCTGCCAACGACCCGCCGCCGCCGCTGCTCCGGCCGCGTCCACCATTGACGCCAGTTGCGTGGTCTCGGACACCCGACGCCTCCAGGAGAGTTGCCGCATTCTATCCAGAGCGCGCGCCGGTTTGACCAGCGCGCGCCAGGGAGGCGCGTCGTGCCGCGACGACGGGGCCAAGGCCGCCGTCCGCCCGGCCTTCGCCGATCAGGCCAGCGAGGGCGGCAGCCGCTGCCCGAAGCCGTGCAGGTGCTGTGCGATTTCGACCTGTTCCTGCCTGAGCGCAGCGGCATCGACCTGCAGCACGCGTTCCAAGTCCTCCGTACTGCAGGCAGGCGAGGCGATCGCGCCCGCCTCCGGCAACAGTCCTATCGGGCTGTCGACGGCGGCGGCCCGGCCCTCCACGCGCTTCACCATCCACTCCAGCACGCGCATGTTCTCGCCGAAGCCCGGCCACAGGAAGCGGCCGTCGGCGTCCTTGCGGAACCAGTTGACGTGGAAGATCTTCGGCAGCCGCGCGCCGGGCCTGTCGAACGACAGCCAGTGCGCGAAGTAGTCGCCGAAGTGGTAGCCGCAGAAGGGCTTCATCGCCATCGGGTCGCGGCGCATCACGCCGACCGCACCCGTCGCCGCGGCCGTGGTTTCCGAGCCCATCGAGGCCCCGGTGCGCACGCCATGGACCCAGTCACGCGCCTCGAACACCAGCGGCATCAGCGTGGCGCGGCGGCCGCCGAACACGATCGCGGAGATCGGTACGCCCTGCGCGTCTTCGGCATGGGGGGACCAGCTCGGGCACTGCCTGGCGCTGACGGTGAAGCGGGAGTTGGGATGCGCGGCCGGACCGTTGGCCGGATCAAAGGGGCGGCCCTGCCAGTCCAGCGCCGGGACGCGGTCGTCGAGGCCTTCCCACCAGGGCTGGTTGTCGGCGGTGACCGCGACGTTGGTGAAGATCGTATCGCGCTGGATCGTCGCCAGCGCGTTGGGGTTGGTGCTGGCCGAGGTGCCGGGGGCAACGCCGAAGAAGCCGGCTTCGGGGTTGATCGCCCACAGCCGGCCATCCTCGCCCGGGTGCATCCAGCAGATGTCGTCGCCCACCGTCCACACCTTCCAGCCCTGCTCGCGGTAGGCCTGGGGCGGGATCAGCATGGCCAGGTTGGTCTTGCCGCAGGCGCTGGGGAAGGCGGCGGCGATGTAGTGCGTCTGCCCCTGCGGGGTCTCCACGCCCAGGATCAGCATGTGTTCGGCCAGCCAGCCTTCCTGTTGCGCCTGCCATGAGGCGATGCGCAGCGCATGGCACTTCTTGCCCAGCAGCGCGTTGCCACCGTAGCCCGAGCCGTAGGACTTGATCGACAGCTCTTCGGGGAAATGCATGATGAAGCGGCGGTCCGGGTCGAGTTCGCCGGTCGAGTGCAGGCCGCGCACGAACGGCTGGCCCTGCGCGCCCTCGCGCTCGATGCGCGCCAGCGCGGCGGCGCCCATGCGCGTCATCAGCCGCATGTTGGCCACGACGTAGGGCGAATCGGTGATCTCCACCCCGCAGCGCGCGAGCGGCGAGTCGATCGGACCCATGCAGTACGGCACCACGTACAGCGTGCGCCCGCGCATGCAGCCGGCGAACAGCGCATCCATCTTCGCGTGCGCCTGCCCTGGCGCCATCCAGTGGTTGTTGGGACCGGCGTCGTCGCGTTCGCGGGTGCAGACGAACGTCAGGTGCTCCACGCGCGCCACGTCGTCCGGGTCGGAGCGGTGCAGGTAGCAGCCCGGATGCGTGGCCTGGTCGAGCTCGACCAGGGTGCCGTCGGCCAGCATGCCGGTGACCAGCGCCCGGTATTCGGCGTCGCTGCCGTCGCACCAGTGCACGTGGTCGGGGCGGGTCAGGGCGGCGATCCCGGCCACCCAGTCGTTGAGCGCGGCCAGACGACTGCCCGACGCAGGCGCTGCCTGCGGGCGCGGAAGTGCATTCATCGATGTCCTCTCCAAAAGTCCGGCGAATCGCCGGCAAAGTGCAACTCAATTGAAACAGTCTATGCGTGGGGAGGACGGGCGCGCTCGCTGCAACGCCGCACAAACCGGATGACAGCGTTATCAGTCGCGCGCGCGGCGGTAGGGTGCGAACAGCCTGAGCAGCCACGGCTTCTGCGCCAGCACCAGGCTCACGCCCACGCGCCGTTCGGCGGGCAGCGCGGCATCGCGCGCCAGCAGCCCGTCGAATTCGCGGGCCACCTCTTCCAGCCGCTGTTTCATCTGCTTGACGCCTTCGGGGCTGAGCGCGCCCGAGAGCAGCAGCAGCCGGTCCTGTTCGCCGTCGAAAGGATCGGCGAAGTAGTCGCCGAGCAGGGTGCCGCGGAAATGGCGCTCCATCGGCCCGTCGGTCAGCCAGCGGAAATTGCGCGCGGTCAGCGGCCGCGCGCGGTTGCCGGGTTGCAGTTCGATGATGCCCAGCCGGTCGAGACGCACCAGCAGGCCCGTCCACTGCCGCAGGGTGAAGGCGAAATGCGCCATCACGTCGTCCTGCCGCCAGCGGTTGATGCTCAGGAACATCGCCAGCATCAGGGCCGGATCGTCGACAAGGGCCTGTTCCTGCGCCTCGCTGAGGCGCGCCATGGGTTCGGCGCCGCGGCCGGCATCGGCGCCGAGTTCGGCCAGCCCGATGCCGAGCACCTCGCAGATCTGCTCCAGGCGCAGAAGGCTCATCGCCCGGCGCGAGAACATGCGCTTGACCGCCGCCTCGCTCAGCCCGATCCGCTGCGCGAGTTCGCGGTAGGTCAGGCCCTGCGCGCGCAGCCCGCGCTTGAGCGCGCTGACGAGATCGATCGAAACGCTCATCGCGCCGCGGCCCGCGCGGCACGCCCGGAAGGCACCATGGCGGCGCGCCCCATGCCTGCCGTCAGGCCGGGACGAGCGTGGCCGTGAGGTGTTCGACGTAGGCCTCGAACTCCTCCTGCGGCATGCGCGCCTGGTGCAGCTGCAGGTTGAGCTGGAGGAAGCCGACGTAGGCGGCATAGGTCAGCCGCGCACGATGCAGCGCGTCCTCGCGGCCCAGTCCGGTCTGCCGGAACGAGGCGGTCAGGTAGTCGAGCCGCCGCTTCGACACGCGGTCGATCACCGGCTGCACCGCCGGATGGTCCAGCGCCTTGAGCAGGGCGCTGTAGATCACGTGCGACTGGTACTCGTGCGCGACCATCTGGAACAGCGAACGCAAGCGCTCGCGCGGATCGGGCACCCGCTCCAGGGTGCCGAACACGGCCTGCTGCTCGACCGTCTCCCAGCGCTCCAGCGCCGCCTGCAGCAGGGCCTCGCGCGACGGGAAATGCCAGTAGAAGCTGCCCTTGGTCACGCCCAGCCGGCGTGCCAGCGGCTCGACCGCGACGGCTGCCACGCCCTGCTCGGCAATCAACTCCAGCGCGGCCTGGGCCCAGTCCTCGGCGCTCAGTCGACCGGTGCGCTCGGGCTTGGAAGCGGCGGCTCCAGCGGACTCGGCGGGCGCGCTGGCAGCGGCCTTGGGTGCGGATCTGGCCATGTCGATCGTTGTCCATACGCTGCCGTCGGGAAGCGTATCGTGGCCCATCATGCGGTGCGTTGACAAGTCCAGTCCGCCTGACCATACTCGACCGTACGGTCAGCCCGTCACGGCGGTTTGCTGCTGCGCGGGCCAATATTTCCTTTCTGGAGGCATCGGATGAGCGTCGTCGTTCCCTTCATCGCACTGCTGCTTGTCGGCGCATTCGCGGCCTACCATCGCGTGCGCCTCACGACCTGGGTCGCGATCAGCGCCGCCGCGCTGGTCGCATGCTGGTTCCTCGGCGCCGACCGCACCGCCACCGTGGTCGCCGGCGCACTGCTCGCGCTGGTCGCCGTGCCGCTGCTGCTGCCGTTCGTGCGCAAGCCGCTGCTCACCGCGCCGGCCCTGGGCTTCCTGCGCAAGGCGCTGCCGCCGCTGTCGCAGACCGAACGCATCGCGCTGGAAACCGGTTCGGTGGGTTTCGAGGGCGAGCTGTTCTCCGGCGACCCGGACTGGAACACGCTGCTGGCCTACCCAAGGCCCGAACTCACTTCCGAAGAGCAGGCCTTCCTCGATGGCCCGGTCGAAGAGCTGTGCCGGATGACCAACGAGTGGGAGATCAACCACGTCCACGCGGACCTGCCGCCGGAGCTGTGGGATTTCATCAAGCGCAACAAGTTCTTCGGGATGATCATCCCGAAGGAATACGGCGGCCTGGGCTTTTCGGCGCTCGCCCATCACAAGGTGATCCAGAAGCTGGCCTCGGCCTCGAGCGTGGTCAGCTCGACCGTCGGCGTGCCCAACTCGCTGGGTCCCGGCGAGCTGCTGATGCACTACGGCACCCAGGAGCAGAAGGACTACTACCTGCCGCGCCTCGCGGTCGGCCAGGAAGTGCCCTGCTTCGGCCTGACCGGACCCTTCGCCGGATCCGACGCGACCTCGATCCCGGACTTCGGCATCGTCTGCAAGGGCGAGTGGAACGGCACGCAGGTGCTGGGCGTCAAGCTCACCTTCGACAAGCGCTACATCACCTTGGCGCCGGTGGCCACGATCATCGGCCTGGCCTTCCGCATGTACGACCCGGACGGCCTGATCGGCGACACCCGCGACATCGGCATCACCCTGGCCCTGCTGCCGCGCGACACCGAAGGCGTCGACGTCGGCCGCCGCCACTTCCCGCTCAATTCGCCGTTCCAGAACGGACCCGTCCGCGGCCAGGAAGTGTTCCTGCCGCTGGACCAGCTGATCGGCGGCGTGGAAAAGGCCGGCCTGGGCTGGAACATGCTCAACGAGTGCCTGGCCGTGGGCCGCTCGATCACCCTGCCCTCCACCGCCAGCGGCGGCGCGAAGTTCGCGGCAGTGGTGGGTGGCGCCTATGCGCGCATCCGCAAGCAGTTCGGCCTGTCGGTCGGCCGCTTCGAGGGCGTGGAAGAGGCGCTGGCACGCATCGGCGGCAAGGCCTATGCGATCAGCGCGCTGTCGCAGGCCACGGCCGCGGCGGTCGATCGCGGCGACGTGCCGTCGGTGCCATCGGCGATCGCCAAGTACCACTGCACCTCGATGGGCCGTGAGGTCGCCAGCGACTTCATGGACATCATCGGCGGCAAGGGCATCATCCTGGGGCCGCGCAACCTCGGCGGCCGCGCCTGGCAAGCCTCGCCGATCGCGATCACGGTCGAAGGCGCCAACATCATGACCCGCAGCCTGCTGATCTTCGGGCAGGGTTCGATCCTGTGCCACCCGTACATCATGAAGGAGATGAAGGCGGCGCAGCATCCCGACCGCAAGGCCGGCCTGGAGGCGCTGGACGACGCGCTCTACAGCCACGTCGGCGCCGCCATCTCCAACGCGGTGCGCTCGTTCTGGTTCGGACTGACCGGCTCGAAGATCGGCGCGGCGCCGGGCGATGCCAACACCCGCCGCTACTTCCGCCGGCTGGACCGCTATGCGGCGAACCTCGCGCTGCTCACCGACGTGTCGCTCGGCGCGCTCGGCGGCAAGCTGAAGTTCAAGGAATCGCTGTCGGGACGCCTGGGCGACGTGCTCAGCCACCTGTACATGATGAGCGCGGTGCTCAAGCGCCACCACGACGCCGGCGCGCCGGAATCGGACAACCAGCTGCTGGCCTGGGCCTTCCACAACAGCGCGCACCAGATCGAACTGGCGCTGTCGCAGGCGCTGCGCAACTTCCCGATCAAGCCGCTGGGCTGGCTGCTGTGGCCGGTGGTGTTCCCGCTGGGCCGCCGCGCCGTGCCGCCGGGCGACCGCCTGAGCCATCGCGTGGCCGCCTCGCTGATGGCGCCGAACGAAGCGCGCGACCGCCTGGCGCAGGGTGTGTTCCTGACCCCGTGCGCGAACAACATGGGCGGGCGCATCGACAGCTATCTGGCCAAGGCGATCGCCGCCGAGCCGGTGGAGCGCAAGTTCCTGAAGGCGCTCAAGGCCAGCGACATCGAAGCGCTGGACTTCAAGTCGCAGCTGGACGAGGGCGTGCGCGAGGGCTGGATCACCGCCGAGGAACGCAGGCAGCTGGAAGAGCTGCGCGAGCTGACCCTCGACACCATCACCGTGGACGATTTCGATACGCACGAATTGCGCGCGGCCAGCTACTACGACCTGCCGCAGCACAAGCGCCAGCCGCGCGAAGCGGCCTAGCGGCAAGCGGTCCGCGTACCGGGACGAGGAGACCTGCGTGGCGCCGCCGCGCCGGTCTCCACTGATGGCGACGTACTCCGTCGCGCATGCCGACCGGTGAGCGTCGCGCCCCCACGGCGGTATTTCTTCCTTCCAGCCCTGCCCCGCCCGGGCAGGGCGCATCGCAGCGGGATCCCATGACCTCCCGAATCCTGTCGCTGTACCGCACATTCGAAGCCAGGCCGCTGGGCCGGTGGTTGTTCTCGCGCCTGGTCTGCTGGAAGGCACCCTACTTTTCAAGCATCGGGCCACGGATCGTGTCGCTTGCGCCAGGGCGCGGCGAGGCCACCCTGCGCCACCGCCGGCGCGTGAGCAACCACCTGGGCACGGTGCATGCCATCGCCCTGTGCAACCTGGCGGAGTTCATCGGCGGGCTGACCACCGAGGTCAGCATCCCGCCATCGATGCGCTGGATCCCGCGCGGCATGAGCGTGGAATACCTGAAGAAGGCGCGCGGCACCATGCGCGCGGTGGCGACGCCGACCGAAGCGGCCGGCGAGACCGGCGAAGGCCACGAGTGGCCGGTGCGCGTGGAGGTGTTCGATGCCGCTGGCGAGATGGTGTTCCGGGCGACCGTCCGCATGTGGCTGTCGCCGCGCCGGACCTGAGGTCCACCGCAGAACGTGCCGCAGCTGCGCGACAGGGACGACGACACTTTCATTCCCGCCGCCGAGGACGTTCCATGGACGTGAATCCCCTCCTGCTGCTCTGCGCAGCGCACAGCTTCGGTTTCGCCCTGTTCCATCTCGGCTTCTGGCGGCAGTTCGACTGGCCGCGCACGCTGCAGGACGCCACCCGGCCCAATCGCGCGATCATCCAGATCGCGAACCTGCAGCTGGTCTGGGTATTCACCGGCGTCGGCCTGCTTTGCCTGCTGTATCCGGCCGAGCTGGTTGCCACGCCGCTGGGACGGGCCGTCATGGCCGGCATGGCGGTGTTCTGGATCATCCGCGTCGCGGCGCAGTTGATCTGGCTGCGGATCCATCATCCACTGGTCCACGCACTCACCGCCCTGTTCGCCGCCGGCGCGCTGCTGTTCGCCTGGCCTCTGCTGCACGGCTGAGTCGCGCGCGGTTGCCGGCGGCGGCATCCGCTCAGGCGGCGTCGGCTGTCCCGGCGCGCTGCCCGGCGGCGCGTGGCGCGCGTTCCGGTGGCAACTTCGCTTCCTCGCGCAGGAGCCGCCAGGCGCTGAAGGTCATGCCGGAGGCGATCACCAGTCCCGCGCCGAACACGACGTTCGAGCCGAACGCGGCCAGCAGCTTGTGCAGCCAGACGAAGGCGAGGTCGCCGCCGCGGTAGATCACCGTGTCGATCGCCGCGCCGGCCTTGTAGCGCCACTCGCGGCCGACCCGCGTGTAGATCGTCTCGCGCGCGGGCTTGGCCAGCGAGAACTCGCTGGCGCGCGTGATCACCTGCACGATCGCCACCATCAGCGGCAGCGGCGAAGCCGAGAGGACGGAGAAGCCCAGGATGATCGCCGCGCCCGGGATCAGCAGCGCCGGGGCGATGCCGAAGCGCGACATCAGCGCGCGGGTCACCAGCAGCTGCACCAGCAGGGTCAGCGAATTGACCGCCAGGTCGAGGGTCGAGAAGAACGCGGCGCGTTCCTCCGCGGTCGCGAAGGCGGTGCGTGCGATCCGGTTCTGCTCGTTGTACAGCAGGGTGCCGATGCCCACGCCCAGCACCACCATCAGCGCCAGCCAGCGCAGCAGCGGCTCGCGCGCGACCAGCTTCAGGCCGGCCAGCACTTCGCCTCCCATCGGCTTCTCGCCGCTGGCCTGCCCACGCTCGAGCTCGCGCGCCACCGCATACCGGCGCAGGCGCAGGATGCATACCACGCACAGGCTCAGCAGCACGGCCGAGACCAGCATCATGTTCGCGATCCCCACCTGCTGGACCAGGGTCCGCGTCAGGATCGGACCCACGAACGCGCCGACCGTGCCCGCCGCGCCGATGTAGCCGTAGTACTTCCGCGCCTCGACGTTGCTGTAGACGTCGGCCATGAAGCTCCAGAACACCGCCACCGCAAACAGGTTGAACACCGTGATCCAGAGGATGAAGGCCAGCCCCCGACCGGCCATGCCGCTGTCGAACATCGCGTAGAAACCCAGCAGGGTGGCGATGAAGAAGCCGTAGATCACCGGCAGGAACACGCGCCGCGCGAAGCGGCTCACCAGCCAGCCGTAAACCGGCTGCAGCAGCAGCATGATCACGAACACCGCGGTGAAGATGAACTGCAGCGTGAACTCGCCCAGCACCACGCCCCGGTCGGCGAAGAAGGCGATCAGCGACGGCGGGAACACCGCCTCGACGTCGCTGGAGGCGGCCATCGCCTCGCGTACCGGCCGCAGCACGTAGTAGCCGCTGAGCAGGCAGAAGAAGTACAGGAACGACCACAGCAGCGGCGGCGATTCGGCGAACGCAGCGCGAAACCGCGCCGCCCGGCCCGCGGGAACGTCGTGTTCGGGTGCGCTGCTCATCTGGGTTCCACGCGTGGGGCGCGCAAACGGTAGCCGAATGCGGCGGCGCATTCCAGCCGCCGAGCATATGCTCTAGGACCCGGACCTACCGTGCGCCGATGCGCATCAGCTCCTCCGCGACCACCCCCGTCTTCGACTACATCGTGATCGGGGCGGGCTCCGCCGGTTGCGTGCTCGCCAACCGCCTGTCCGAGGATCCCGGCACGCGCGTGCTGCTGCTCGAGGCCGGCCCGCGCGACTGGCATCCCTTCATCCACATGCCCGCGGGCCTCGCCCGCCTGGTCTACCGCACCGACATCAACTGGAACTATGACACCGCCCCCGAGCCGGAGCTGGACGGCCGACGCCTGTGGTGGCCGCGCGGCAAGGTGCTGGGGGGATCGAGTTCGATCAACGCCATGTGCTACACCCGTGGCGTACCTGGCGACTACGACGACTGGGCCGCGCTGGGCGCCACGGGCTGGCACTGGGACAACGTGCTGCCCTACTTCCGCCGCAGCGAGGCCAACGCGCGCGGCGGCGACGCGCTGCACGGCGACGGCGGCCCGCTGTCGGTGTGCGACCTGCGCCACGTCAATCCGCTGTCGCGCGCCTTCATCGAAGCCGCCGGGCAGGCCGGCTACCCGCACAACGACGATTTCAACGGGCCGGTGCAGGACGGCGTGGGGCTGTACCAGGTGACCCAGCGCGACGGTGCGCGCTGCTCGGCGGCGGTGGCGTACCTGCGGCCCGCCCAGCAGAGGCCGAACCTACACGTCGTCACCGGCGCGCAGGCGCAGCGCATCACGTTCCAACGCGGGCGCGCGACGGGCGTGGTGTACAGCGTGCGCGGCCGGGCATTCCACCAGCCGGCGGCGCGCGAAGTGATCGCCAGCGGCGGCGCGATCAACTCGCCGCAGCTGCTGATGCTGTCGGGCATCGGGCCGGCGGTGGAATTGCGACGGCACGGCATCCGCGTGCTGCACGACGCACCCGGCGTGGGCGCCAACCTGCAGGACCACCTGGACATCTGCACGCTGCGGCATGCCACCCGGCGCGTGTCGTACGACCGCGCCAGCGAACTGCGCCTGGCCTTCGACTACTACCTGCGCGGCCGGCGCGGCGCAGGCAGCAGCAACATCGCCGAGGCCGGCGGCTTCGTGCGCTCGTCGCTGGCCACGGACATGCGCCCCGACATCCAGTTCCACTTCGTGCCGGCCATGCTCGACGACCACGGCCGGCGCCGCCTGGCGGGCGATGGCTACACCCTGCACGCCTGCTTCCTGCGGCCGCGCAGCCGCGGCCGGATCCGGCTGGCCAGCGACCGCGGCGGAGACGCGCCCCGGATCGAGGCGAACTACCTCTCCGATGCGGAGGGATTCGACCTGAAGATGATGGTCGAATGCGCCCGCGTTTCGCGCGACATCCTGGCGCAGGCTGCGTTCGACCCCTACCGCGGCGCACCGATCCAGCCGCAGCGCGACGACCTGGACGACGCCGCGCTGGCCGCCTTCATCCGCGCCCGCGCCGAGAGCGTCTACCACCCGGTCGGCACCTGCCGGATGGGCAGCGACGCCGCCGCCGTGGTCGACCCGGAACTGCGCGTGCACGGCGTGCAAGGCTTGCGTGTGGTCGATGCCTCGGTGATGCCGACCCTGCCCGGCGGCAACACCAACGCGCCGACGATCATGATCGCGGAGCGCGCTGCGGCGTTGATCCGCACCCACGCCTGACCTCGCTTCCCTCGCGGGCGCGGCGGCAGCGGGCGCGACGCGCGCGGTCGCTCCATCTGCCTCCCCGTTCCAGTGGTCTGGGCACAGCGTGTCGCCCGCTGCCGCACCGGAAATGCAGTGCTTGCGCCCTTTCACGGGCGCGGCGTGCCGGTGCACTACGATGACGAATGCGCAATGCCCCTCCGATGGACCGACTGGCGCTTTGGCTTCGCTGGAGCCTGCGGTGGTAGCGGAGGCTCCGGCTGCGCGGCATGGCGCGGGCCGAGGTCGCCACGCGCGAACCGCCATTGCGCGCGCAGTTGTTCAGTGCGGAGCAGATGGAGGTCCACGGCCGCATCCTGGCCAGATCCCACCGTGTCAGGCGCAGGTCCGGACCGGACCTGTTGCTGGCCCGGCTGGGCGAGAACCAGAAACTGCTCGACCGTGCCTGCTCCCTGCTCACCGAAGCGGTGCGGGCCGGCCGGACGGCAACCCCCGCCGGCGAATGGCTGCTCGACAACATCTATCTGGTCGAAGAGCAGATCGCGATCGCCCGGCGCCACCTGCCCAAGGGCTACAGCCGCGAGTTGCCGCAGCTCCACCACG
>JAEWZE010000007.1 GCA_023395465.1 Pseudomonadota bacterium | reverse complement strand
CGCTCGATCTCGTCCAGCGGCGCCACCGCGACCACCTTGCGGTCGGCCAGCACGGCGACACGGTCGCAAATCGCATACAGCGTGTCGAGATCGTGTGTGATCAGGAAGACGGTCAGCCCCAGCGCTTCCTGCAGGGTGCGGATCAGGCGGTCGAACGCGGCCGCGCCGATGGGGTCCAGGCCCGCGGTGGGCTCGTCCAGGAACAGCAACGGCGGATCCAGCGCCAGCGCGCGGGCAAGCGCGGCACGCTTGCGCATGCCGCCCGACAGCTGCGACGGCAGCTTGTCCAGCGCGTCGGCCGGCAGCCCGGCCAGGCGCACCTTGAGCAGGGCCAGTTCGTAGCGCAGCGATTCGGGCAGGTCGGGATGGTGCTCCTTGAGCGGCACCTGCACGTTCTCGCCCACGGTCAGCGAGGAGAACAGCGCGCCGTCCTGGAACAGCACCCCCGTGCTGCGCTCCAGGTGCACGCGATCTCGGGGGTCGTCCGACCGCGGATCCACGCCCAGCACCGAAATCTCGCCCTCGTCGGGCTGGCGCAGGCCGATCAGCGATCGCATCAGCACCGACTTGCCGCTGCCCGATCCGCCCACCACGCCGAGGATCTCGCCGCGGTACACGTCCAGGTCCAGGTCCTCGTGCACGGTCTGCGCACCGAAGCGGTTGACCATGCCGCGGACGGTCACGATCGCTTCGCGATCGTCGGGACTGGGAATGACCACACGTCCGTCTGCTGAAAGCCGGGATTCGGGATTCGTCAAGACAATGCCTCCCTTGCCCCCGCGCCCTGCGCGTTTGCGAATCCCGAATCCCGAATTCCGAATCCCGGCTTTTCCATCACCAATCCATGTACATGAACCAGATCGCCGCGAACGCATCGAACACGATCACCAGCGAGATCGTCTGCACCACCGACGAGGTGGTGCGTTCGCCCACCGATTGCGCGGTGCCCTTGACCTGCATGCCTTCCAGGCAGCCGATCAGGCCGATCACCATCGCGAACAGCGGCGCCTTGGACATGCCGATCAGGATGTGGCGCAGCTCCATCTCCTGTTGCATGCGCGCCAGGTAGGCCTGCGGCGGGATATCGAGGCTGAAGGCGCCGACCGACAGGCCGCCGAGCAGGCCGGCGACCATGGCGATGAAGGTCAGCAGCGGCAGCATCACCAGCAGCGCGATCACGCGGGGGAGGACCAGCAGCTCGACCGGATCCAGGCCGAGCGTGCGGATCGCGTCCACCTCCTCGCGGCTGACCATCGCGCCGATCTGCGCGGTGAACGCGCTGGCGGTGCGGCCGGCCAGCAGGATCGCGGTGAGCAGCACGCCGAACTCGCGCAGGAAGGCGATCGACACCAGCTCGACCACGAAGATCGTGGCGCCGAAGTCGACCAGGATCTGCGCGCCGAGGAAGGCGATCACCGCGCCGACCAGGAACGACAGCAGCGCGACCAGCGGCACCGCGTCCAGGCCGACCTGTTCCATGTGGTGCACGGTCGAGGTGAGGCGGAAGCGGCGCGGGTCGACGATGGTGCGGCCGAGCTTGTACAGGGTCTCGCCGAGGAAGCTGACCAGGGCGACCACTTCGCGGCCGTTGTCGTGGACGGCGTGGCCCAGTCGCGCCAGCGCGGCGGCGAAGCCGTACTCGCGCCTGGACTTGGGCCGCTCGTCGTGGATGTCCTCGATCGCGGTGACCAGCGCGCGGTGGTCCTCGCGGAAGCGGAAATCCTGGTAGTCCAGCTCACGGCGCTTGGCGTAGCGCAGCAGCTGCAGCACGCCCAGCGAGTCGAGCCGGTCGACCGCGGTGGCGTCGATGGCGGTGATCGAATCGGGTGCGTCGCGCAGCGCCTGGCCGATGGCGGCGGCGTGGTCGAGGGTCCAGCAACCGGCCAGGCGCAGCAGCGCTTCGTCGCCGGCATCGGCTCCGGCGGTGGGCGGTGGCGGGGCGGGTGCAGTCATCGTGGGCGAGGATACAGGCAACGCCGTGCAAGGGCAGGTCATCGCCCGTCGTGCGACGCGGGGGCGGGCCATGCGATCCTGTGGCCATGCCCGCCGACACCATGCCCGCCACCGCCGCCTACGCGATCCGCATCGCCTTCATCGTGGAGCTGGCCGGACACCTGCACCGCCACGGCACCACGGCGCAGCGGCTGGAAGGGGCGATCGTGTCGGTCGCGCGCCGGCTCGGACTCGACTGCGAACCGTGGAGCAATCCGACCGGGCTGATCCTGAGCTTCAACGACCCGCAGCGCCCGCCCGGCGAAAGCGACACCACCCGCGTGATCCGCCTGCCCCCGGGCGAGACCAACCTGTCGAAGCTGTGCGAGGCCGACCGCATCGCCGAGGAGGTGACCGCCGGCCGGCTCGGCATCGCCGAGGGCCATGCCGCGCTGCGCGCGCTCGACCGCGGCGCGGACTGGCGCGCGCACCTGCGCCAGACCTTCGGCTTCGGTCTGGCGGCCGCCAGCGTGGCGGGCCTGCTGCGCCTGCCCTGGCTGGATATCGGCACCGCCGGGGTGATCGGCACGCTGATCGGCCTGCTGCTCTGGGCCAGCCGCAACAGCGCCCAGATGAAGGAGGCCGACGACGCCATCGCCGGCATGCTCGCCGGCGGACTCGCCGCCCTGGTGGCGGTCTTCGTCGGGCCGCTCAACCTCAACACCGTGGTGATCGCCTCGATGATCGTGCTGATGCCGGGGATGGCGCTGACCAACGCCTTCAGCGAGCTCACCAGCCAGCACCTGATGTCGGGCACGGCGCGCTTCTTCGGCGCGATGACCACCCTGCTCAAGCTCACCGTCGGCACCATGATCGCGCTGACCCTGGTGCAGCTGGTCGGCCTGGAACCGCAGGTGCGGGCCTGGCGCCCGCAGCCGGACTGGGTGGAATGGTGCGCGGTGATCACCGCCGCCTGGGCGTTCGCGGCGCTGTTCCGTGCCGCGCGCCGCGACTACCTGCTGGTGATGGCCGCGGCCATCGTCGGCTACCAGATCTCGCGGCTGGGCGGGCAGTGGCTGGGCAGTCCTGCCGGCGTGTTCCTGTCGGCGCTGGTGGTCACCGTCGCCGGCAACGGATATGCGCGCTGGATGAACCGGCCCGGTGCGCTGATCCGCGTGCCGGGCATCATCATGCTGGTGCCCGGCAGCACCAGCCTGCGCAGCCTGCTGGTGGCGGTGCAGCAGCAGGATGTCGCGGCCGGGCAGGGCGCGGCGATCACGGTGCTCAACGTGCTGCTGGCGCTGGTGGCGGGACTGCTGATCGGCAACCTGCTGCTGCCGGCGCGTCGCGATCTCTGAGGCGGCCGCGTCGTACGGCGGATGTTTCCGCTGGAAGAAGAATCGTTGTTGCGGACGATCGGAACTACCGGATCGAAGGGGGCGGGTGCTGTCGACCCGGTTTTCCCAACGGGGGCGTGAATGCCGCGTCGCCGTCCTCGCAGCTCATTGGCCCAGGAAGTGCCGCGGGGAAATGGCCGCATGGCGGCAACTGCTTGTTTCCGCTGGCACCTGCCGCAATGGGCGCTGCCGCGGCCGGTGCGGGTGACGGCGGAAAGCCCTGCCTTGCGGTCGGGGACTTTCCGCCGATGCCTGCCGTCCTACTTCTTGATCAGGAAGTCGTCCGGCTTCTTGCCCTTCTTCACCAGGGCCGCCATCCAGCGCGGCTGCTTGCCGCGCCCGGTCCAGGTTTCCTCCGCATTGGCGGGGTTGCGGTACTTCGGCGGCACCTTCCCGAGCTTGCGGCCCTGGGTGGTCGCGCGCTTGGTGGTCGCCTTCTTCGCGGTCCGTGCGCCGCCGGCCGCCTTGCCGCCGAACAGCTCCTCGACCGAATAACCTTCCGCCGCGGCGAAATCGACGATCCGCTTGCGGATCGCGGCGATGGGCTTGCGCTTCCTCAGCGTGGTCTTGCGCTGGCGTGCGGCGCTGATGAGCGCATCGAGTTCCTTGGGGGAAAGTGCATTCAGATCGATTGCCATTCAAAAACTCCGTGACGGGAAAGGGGAATGGCCGCTCCTTGGCGAGGCGACATGGTAGTGGAATATGCCATGCGATCAAAACCGGGCCGTCGCGATCAGCGGACGATCGATTATCCACGGCATATTGGCGCGGGATATCCGCCGGGGATTCCCGGTCGATTGTCAGGGAAAATCGCGGGCGGCTCTGCCGGCGGCATCGCCGCGTGGACGAGGCCGCCACCGCGAGACGGAACGCGGCGCGAGGTGACGTGGATGCGGTGGCGACGGGCGATTGCGCGCGGCGCGGTACGCCACTCGAAGAGCACCCAGCCCGCTCACGGTTCGCGCACCGTGACGGCGTGGAATGGGCGCGACCGCCCACGGCATACGACGCTGGCGAGAACCCGTCAGCCCGCAGTCACGCGCGTCAGCAGCGCCTCGCGGTCGAGGTTGGCCGATTCGGCTTCGCCGCGCGCGCGATATTCGAAGGTGCCCGCGGCCAGGCCGCGTTCGGACACCACGATCCGGTGCGGGATGCCGATCAGTTCGATGTCGGCGAACATCGGACCCGGGCGCAGGCCGCGATCGTCCAGCGCGGCGTCGATGCCGCGCTGACGCAGTTCGCTGTACAGCGCCTCGGCCGCGGCGGCGACCTCGGCGTTGCCCTTGGGATTGATCACGCACACCACCGCCTGCCACGGCGCCATCGGCGCGGGCCAGACGATGCCGGCGGCGTCGTGGTTCTGCTCGATCGCCGCGGCCACGATGCGCGACACGCCGATGCCGTAGCAGCCCATCGCCGGATGCACCGCCTTGCCGGCCTCGTCGAGCACGCTGCACCGCATGGCCTCGGAATAGCGGCGGCCCAGCGCGAACACGTGCCCGACTTCGATCCCGCGCGCCAGCGACAGCGTGCCGCGGCCGTCCGGCGAGGGATCGCCCGCGACCACGTTGCGGATGTCGGCCACGTCGTCGGGCATGGGCAGGTCGCGCTCCCAGTTGACGCCGGCCAGGTGGAAGCCGTTTTCGTTCGCGCCGACCACGAAATCGGCCATCGCCGCAACGCTGCGGTCGGCGACGACGCGGACCGGTCTGCGCGGCCCGACCGGGCCGAGGAAGCCGGGATCGGCGCCCAGGTGGTCGCGGATCTCGGCTTCCGTGGCGAGCCGGTAGTCGGCCATGCCCGGCAGCTTGGCCAGCTTGATCTCGTTGACCACGTGGTCGCCGCGCACCAGCGCCAGCACGAAGCCATCCTCGCCCCACAGCGCCACCGACTTGACCGTGCGCTGCAGCGCGACGCCCAGCAGTGCGGCCACGTCCTCGCAGGTCTTCTGGGTGGGCGTTTCGACCTTGCGCAGCTCCTCGCCCGCGGCCGGGCGTTCGCCGGGGGCCACGGCTTCGGCCAGCTCGACATTGGCCGCGTAGTCCGAATCCTGCGAGAACGCCAGCGCATCCTCGCCGGACTCGGCCAGCACGTGGAATTCGTGCGAGGCGCTGCCGCCGATGGCGCCGGTATCGGCGGCCACCGCGCGGAACTTCAGGCCGAGCCGGCTGAAGATCCGGGTGTAGGTGTCGTACATGTTGCGGTATTCGCGCTGCAGGTCGTCGTCGCCGACGTGGAACGAATACGCATCCTTCATGATGAATTCGCGCGCGCGCATCACCCCGAAACGCGGGCGGATCTCGTCACGGAACTTGGCGGTGACCTGGTAGAAGTTCACCGGCAGCTGCCTGTAGCTGGCGAACTCCTGGCGGAAGAAGTCGGTCACCGCTTCCTCGGCGGTCGGCGTGAAGCAGTAGTCCTGCTCCTTGCGGTCGCGGATCTTCAGCAGCTGCGGGCCGAACTTCTCCCAGCGCCCGGTTTCCTCCCACAGCTCCTTCGGCTGCACCGATGGCATGGCCATCTCGATCGCGCCGGCGCGGTCCATCTCCTCGCGCACCACCGCCTCGACCTTGCGCAGCACGCGTAGCCCCAGCGGCGACCATGTGTACAGGCCCGCGGCCAGCCGGCGCACCATGCCGGCGCGCAGCATCAGCTGGTGGCTGACGATCTCGGCGTCGGCGGGGGTTTCCTTTTCGGTACGGAGGTGGAACTGCGACAGGCGCATCGTCGGGCTCGGAACGGCGGGACGCGCATTCTGCCATGCGCCCCGCGCGCGTTCCGGGTGGCGCGCTCAGGGCGCGGCTTCGGGCACCGGATCCGGATCGATGAGGTTGCGCCGCTCGAGCGCGGCCACGTCCACGACCGTGTACTCGCGGCCGTCGGGCGGGATGTCGGTGATCTGGACGATGCCGGCCTCGTCGCGCCAGCGGTACAGCGCCGGCCCCGTGGCCGGACGGGCGGATGCGCCTGGATCAACGGGCGTGGCCGTCGCGCCCGGGACCGCCGGCTGCCCGGCTGGTGTGTCGCGCGCCTGCCACCAGGCCAGCGCGCCGGCGCCCAGGACGCCGGCGACGATCGCCCAGGCCGGTCGCATCGTCAGGTGCCGGGCGTACCGGTGACGCTGTCGCTGCAATAGGCCTTGACCGCGGCGTTGGCCAGCTCCAGCTGGCTGGCGCGTTCGGCGTCGTTGAGTGCGCGGCCCGGCTGTCCGTCGCTGCCGGCCTCGTGGACCGGGCGGCCGCTGCCCAGCGCGGCCAGGTTGGCCTTGGCCGTGGCGCACCTGGACTCCTCGGTGGCGGTCGCGGCCTGGGCCACGACCGGCTGCGCGGTGCCGGCGCGGTCGGCGCTGATCACGCGCTGCTGGTAGCTGCCCTTGGGGGGCGGCGTCTGCGAATAGTGGGTGACGCCGTTGGCATCCTTCCACTGATAGACCTCGCCGCCCTGCACGGCGGATGCGGCCAGCAGGCCGGCGGCGGCGAGCGCCAGGATCGGAAGGCGGGGCATCGACTGACTCCTGGAGGACGCATGTGTCCGGCGCGATTGCAGCATTGCGCAGGCCCCCGCGCAAGCATCGCCGGGCGGAAACGTGAACCGGGCATCGCGCGGACGCGCGGTGGCGGGCCCGCCGGTCGCCCTCGGCGTCGCGCCGTCTGGCGCTACACTGCCCGGATGGATCACCCGACCCCAGCGCCGGCGCGCGGCCGCGGCATCTACCTGCTGCCCAACCTGTTCACCACCGGCGGCCTGTTTGGCGGCTTCTTCGCGATCATCGCCGCCTCGCAGGGGCGTTTCGGAGCGGCCTGCATCGCGATCTTCGTCGCCGCGATCCTGGACGGAATAGACGGCCGCGTGGCGCGCCTGACCAATACCCAGACCGAATTCGGCGTGCAGTACGACTCGCTGGCCGACCTGATCAGCTTCGGCATGGCGCCGGCGCTGGTGATGTATCACTGGGCGCTGATGTCGATGAAGCTCGACGGCCCCACGCTGGGCAAGATCGGCTGGCTGGCGGCCTTCCTCTATGCCGCCTGCGCGGCGCTGCGGCTGGCGCGCTTCAACAGCCAGGTCGGCACGGTGGACCGGCGCTGGTTCATCGGTCTGGCCAGCCCGGCCGCGGCCGGATTGATGGCCAGCTTCGTCTGGACCTGCGACGAACTGGGACTGGTCGGCGAGGAGCTGCGCTACGCCGCACTGGCGGTGACGGTGATCGCCGGGCTGCTGATGGTCAGCCGCCTGCGCTACACCAGCTTCAAGGGCAGCAGCACCGGGCCAAAGGCCGAGCGCGTGCCGTTCGTGGCCCTGCCGATCGCGGTGGGCGTGTTGATCGCCCTGTGGGTCGATCCGCCCAAGACGCTGCTCATCGCCGCCACCCTGTATGCGCTGTCCGGGCCGGTGCTGTGGTTCTGGCGCCGCCACGAGGGTGCGCGCGCGGAGCCGACGTGAGCTGGGATCCGTTCCAGCGCGACGCCCTGGAGGCGATGGGCCTGCGGCTGTACGCGGTCCACGGCACGCACGCCGGCGCAGTCGCGCCGGCGGCGTCGGCCGATGCGCCAGCCGTGCCCAACGTGGATGCGGAGTCGGGCAAGACGGTGGACGCCGCGCTGCTGCACGCGCTGCTGCGCGCCTGCGGCCGGCGCGCGGACGATGAGGCCGCACTGGCATTGTGCCGATCGCTGGTGCCGGCGGGCGGCCTGCGCGACGCCGCGTCGCGTCGCGCGCTGTGGCCAAGGCTGCGGGCCCTGCGGGCCAGGCCGGCACGATGAGCGCGCTCGCGTCCGACGCAGGGCAGGCCCGCGCCGCGCTGCGGCCGATGCGCGAGGACGACCTGGACACGGTGATGCGCATCGAGGTGCGCGCCTACCCGTTTCCGTGGACGGCGGGCATCTTCCGCGACTGCCTGCGTGCCGGTTACCCGGCCTGGGTGCTGGCGCAGGATGGCCGTATCTTCGGCTACGGCGTGCTCAGCATCGCCGCCGGCGAGGCCCACGTCCTCAACGTCTGCATCGATCCCGACGACCAGGGCCAGGGTCACGGCCGCCGGCTGCTGCGCGCGCTGGTGCATGCGGCGCGCGGGCAGGGCGCGCAGCGGGTATTCCTCGAAGTGCGCCCGTCCAACCCCGGCGCGATCGCGCTCTACCACGACGAAGGCTTCAACGAGATCGGGCGCCGGCCGCGCTACTACCCCGCCCGGGACGGACGCGAGGACGCGATCGTGATGGCGCGAGAACTGGTCGCCGACGACATCAGCCGGATGCCGCCGCTGTAGCGGCGGCGGCACCGTCTTTCCGCGGCCCGGCGCGCGGCGCCGGGGGGTTGCTGCCTACGCCAGGCGCGCGCGCTGGCTGGCCAAGGCCTCGTGCTGCGCGGTCCAGTCGGCCAGGCGCTGGCGCTCCTGTTCGACCACCGCTGCCGGCACCTTGTCGCTGAACCTGGCCAGCTTGGCCGCGCTCTTGTCCTTCTCGGACGACACGCGCGCAAGCTCCTTGTCCAGGCGTGCGCGCTCGGCGTCGAGGTCGACCAGGCCTTCCAGCGGCACGAACAGCCGCAACTCGCCGACCAGGCCGCCAGCCGACGCCGGCGGATCGCCGTCGACCGCCTCGATGCGGTCGAGCCGGTTGAGGAAGCGCAGCTGCGCATCGAAACGCTGCAGGCGCGCGCGATCGTCGGCGCTGCCGGCCTGCACCAGCAGCGGCACCTGGCGCGAGGGCGACACGCCCAGCTCGCTGCGGATGCGGCGCAGCGCGGTCACCATCTGCTTGAGCCATTCGACGTCGGCATCGGCGCGGGCGAAGTCCGCGCCGGCGTAGTCGCCTGGCTGCGGGTAGCGCTGCAGCGAGATGGTGTCGCCGGCCACGCCCAGGCGCGGCGCGACGTGGCGCCACAGCTCCTCGGTCACGAACGGGATCAGCGGATGCAGCAGGCGCAGCAGCGCCTCCAGCACCTGCAGCAGGGTGCGGCGGGTGCTGTCGGCGGCCGCGGCGTCGCTGCCCTGCAGCGCCGGCTTGGCCAGCTCGACGAACCAGTCGCAGAACTCGTTCCACGCGAACTCGTACAGCGCCTGCGCCAGCAGGTCGAAGCGGTATGCCGCGAAATGCGCTTCCGCCTCTGCGGCGGTTTTCGCCAGACGGGAAAGGATCCAGCGCTCCGCATCCGTCGCCGGCGAGTGCTTTCCCGATTTGAGATTCCCGGTTCCAAATTCCCGGCCCTCCGTGTTCATCAGCACGAAGCGGGTGGCGTTCCACAGTTTGTTGCAGAAATTCTTGTAGCCTTCGGCGCGGCCGAGGTCGAACTTGATGTCGCGGCCGGGGCCGGCGAGCGCGGCCATGGTGAAGCGCAGCGGATCGGCGCCATGCGCGGCGATGCCCTCGGGGAACTCCTTGCGCGTGGCCTTCTCGATCTTCGGCGCATCGGTCGGCTTCATCAGGCCGCTGGTGCGCTTGGCGACCAGCGCATCGGCGCTGATGCCGTCGATGATGTCGAGCGGGTCGAGCACGTTGCCCTTGGACTTGGACATCTTCTGGCCGTCCTTGTCGCGCACCAGGCCGGTGATGTACACGTCGTCGAAGGCGACCTTGCCGGTCAGCGCGTCGGTCATCATGACCATGCGCGCGACCCAGAAGAAGATGATGTCGAAGCCGGTCACCAGCACGCTGGTCGGCAGGAACTCGTCGAAGCCGCGCTCGCGCATCGCGGCCTCGTCCGGCCAGCCCAGGGTGCTGAACGGCCACAGCGCCGAGGAGAACCAGGTCTCGAGCACGTCCTCGTCCTGGCGCAGCGCGACCTCGTCGCCCAGTCCGCCGCGCGCGCGCGCCTCGGCCTCGTCGCGGCCCACGTAGACGTTGCCGGCCTCGTCGAACCAGGCCGGGATGCGGTGGCCCCACCAGAGCTGGCGGCTGATGGTCCAGTCCTGGATGTTCTCCATCCAGTGGCGATAGGTGTTGATCCAGTTCGGCGGCACGAACTTCACCGACCCGTTCTCGACCAGTTCCATGCCGCGACGGCCCATCTCGTCCATCGCCACGAACCACTGGTCGGTGAGGAAGGGCTCGATCACCTGGCCGCTGCGGTCGCCGAAGGGCTGCATGATCGGCTTGGCGTCGACCACGGGCTGGCCCTCGGCATCGGTCACGGCCAGGCCTTCGGCGGTGATCGCCGCGACCACGCGGGCGCGCGCCTCGTAGCGGTCGAGGCCGCGCAGTTCCTCGGGCACCAAGTTGATCGCGCCGACGTCCTCGTGGCTGCGCTCGCCGCGCGCGATCGCGCCGGCGATGGCGGCGCTCTCGGCGTAGGACAGGCCGTCGCTGCGCATGCGCGCGGAGCCGTCCATCAGCGCGTACAGCGGCAGGTGGTTGCGCTGCGCGACGCCGTAGTCGTTGAAGTCGTGCGCGCCGGTGATCTTCACCGCGCCCGAGCCGAAGGCCGGATCCGGGTATTCGTCGGTGATGATCGGCACCAGGCGCCGGTGTTCCTTCGGTCCGACCGGGATCTCGCACAGCTTGCCGACGATCGGCGCGTAGCGCGCATCGGACGGATGCACCGCCACCGCGCCGTCGCCGAGCATGGTTTCGGGGCGGGTGGTGGCGATCGAGATGTAGTCGCGGGTCTCGCGCAGGGTGACGCTGCCGTCGGCGTCGCGCTCGACGTACTCGTAGGTCTCGCCGCCGGCCAGCGGGTACTTGAAGTGCCACATGTGGCCGGGCACCTCGCGGTTTTCCACCTCCAGGTCGGAGATCGCGGTGTTGAGCACCGGGTCCCAGTTGACCAGGCGCTTGCCGCGGTAGATCAGGCCCTTCTCGTGCAGGCGCACGAAGGCCTCGATCACCGCCTGCGACGGGCCTTCGTCCATGGTGAAAACCTTGCGCGACCAGTCGCCGGACGTGCCCATGCGCCGCATCTGCCGCTCGATGGTGTCGCCGGAGTGCTGCTTCCACTCCCAGACCTTGGCGATGAATCCCTCGCGTCCGAGCGAGTCGCGGGTTTCGCCGGTGCCGGCGATGGCGAGGTTGCGGCTGACCACCATCTCGGTGGCGATGCCGGCGTGGTCGGTGCCCATCTGCCAGAGCGTGCGGTAGCCGCGCATACGGTGGTAGCGCACCAGCGCGTCCTGCAGGGTGTGCTGGAAGGCGTGGCCCATGTGCAGGGTGCCGGTGACGTTCGGCGGCGGCAGCAGGATGGTGTAGGCGGGGCCATCGCCGCGCGGGGCGAATACGCCGGACGACTCCCACTCGGCATAGAGCCGCGATTCGAAGTTGCCGGGGTCGTAGCTGGAAGCGAGGGTGTCGGTCATGGCGTGCATTGTAGGTGCGGGCCATGCCCGCGACGGGTCTCCGGGCGGCTCGCCTTGGTCACGCGTGGCGACGCGTCCGCCGGTGCCGGAGGTGGGACGGGCCTGGCGCAGGCGCGGCGGGCGCCGCGCTCACATGTCGTACTTGTTGGGTTCGATGCCCTGCGCCTTGTAGTGCTTCCAGCGCTCGCGCAGCGGGCCGCGCGCGGATTCGTCGGCGGGCACCACTTCCAGCACGCGCTCGAAGCCGCCGGCCACCGGCGCATCGCGCAGGTTGATCACCAGTGGGCGCATCGGCGCGTCGGCCTGCGGGTCGGCGATGAGCACGGGGGTGACCTCGTCCTCCTCGTCGCGCCCGGCGATCTGGTGCGGGATGTACTCGTCCTCGCCCATGTCCCAGAGCAGGTCGTCGAGTTCCTCGGCCTGGGCCGCGTCGCGTGCCAGCACCAGCGTCCACAGGTCCGCCGCGTAGGCCTTGCGCACCAGTTCGCAGACCAGCCGCAGCGGCTGGTCGCGGAAACGCGGCTTGGCGATCAGGTAGAAATCGGCGCGGGCCATGGGGCAGGGGATCCGGGTGCGGGGGCGAGGGGGTCAGAGTGCAATTTCGATTTCGCAAGCGAAATTGCACTCTAACCCCGGTTCTCCCTCAGCCCGCAGCCGCGCCGCTGGCACGATCCAGCAGCCACTGGCTCAGCAGGCCCACCGGGCGGCCGGTGGCCATGCCCATCTTGCCGTCGCCGCTGGCGCTGCCGGCGATGTCCAGGTGCGCCCAGCGCTGGCCCTCTGTGAACCGCGACAGGAAGCAGCCGGCGGTGATCGCGCCGCCCCAGCGGCCGCCGATGTTGTAGACGTCGGCGAAGTTGGACTCGAGCAGGGTCTGGTATTCGTCCCACAGCGGCAGGCGCCAGGCGCGGTCGAACACATGCTCGCCGGCTTCCAGCAACTCGGCCGACAGATCGTCGTGCTTGCTCATCAGGCCCGAGGCGTAGCGGCCCAGCGCGACCATGCAGGCGCCGGTGAGCGTGGCCACGTCGATGAGCGCCTGCGGCTTGAAGCGCTCGGCGTAGGTCAGCGCGTCGCACAGGATCAGGCGGCCCTCGGCGTCGGTGTTGCCGACCTCGATGGTCTTCCCCGCCATGCTGGTGATCACGTCCGAGGGACGGTAGCTGTTGCCGTCGATCGCGTTCTCGACCGCCGGTACGATCACCACCAGGTTGATCGGCAGCTGCATGCCGACCGCCGCGACGAAAGTGCCGAGCACGCCGGCCGCGCCGCACATGTCGAACTTCATCTCCTCGATGCCGCCCTGGGTCTTGAGGTTGACGCCGCCGGTGTCGAAGGTGATGCCCTTGCCGACCAGCACGAAGGGGCTGGCGTCCCCGCCGTTGTTCCACTTCAGCACCACCAGGCGCGGCCGGTTGGCCGAACCGCGCGCCACCGCGAGCAGGGCGCCCATGCCCAGCTGCTCCATCTGCGCCTCGTCCAGGATCTCGGCCTCGGCCCGGTCGAAGCGCGCGGCGAACTCCTGCGCCTGCTGCGCCACGTAGGCAGGATTGCAGATGTTCGGCGGCAGGTTGCCCAGCTCGCGCGCGAACTTCACGCCGGCCGCGATCGCCTTGCCCTGCGCCAGTGCGGTCTCGTCGTCGCCCTGCACCGCGAATGCGGCCAGGCCGGTTTCGCTGCGCTTCTTGTTCTTCGCGCCCAGCGTGGTGGTGTAGCGGTAGGCGGCATGGTCGGCGGCGATGACCGCCTGACGGATGTTCCAGGCCGCGTCGCGGTCCTTGACGTCGAGTTCGGACAGCGTGAACAGCGCCGACTTCGCCGGCCCGGTGCGCAGTGCGCGCACCGCGTCGGCCACGGCCTTGAGGTACTGCGCGACCCCGAACTTGGCCTTCTCGCCCAGCCCGATCACCAGCACGCGCGGCGCGGACACGCCGGGCAGGTCGTGCACGATCTGGCTGCGCCCGGTGGCGCCGGAGAGGTCGCCCCTCGCCACCAGCGCGGCCAGCCGCCCCTCGCCGTCGAGCGCCTGCGCGGCGGGGCTCAGCGAGCCGTCGGAGAACGCGCCTACCACGACGCAGTCGGTACCGGTGGTGCCCGGAGCCGAGCGGTTCAGGGTGAATTCGAGGGTCATCAATCAGATTCCGGTGGGTATTTCCGTACAATCGGCGCCCGCCCAGTGCAGGGCCGCCGGCCGCGTCGATCAGGGCCGCAGTCGCGGCCGGACGCAATACCCTAGTCTAATCGAACCCCCCGCCCGATGCCGAAGCTCGACAGCTACCTGTTCCGCGAATTCGCGCAGACCACGTTCGCGGCGCTGGTGGTGCTGATGGTGGTGAGCCTGGGCGGCGTGTTCGCCGACGTGCTCAAGGACATCGTGGGTGGCAAGGTGCCGGCCGGCATCATGCTGACCCAGCTGGGCCTGCAGCTGCTCAACTACCTGCCGCTGATCCTGCCGCTGGGACTGATGCTCGGCCTGCTGCTGGGCGTGGGGCGCCTGTACCGCGACAGCGAGGCGCCGGTGCTGGCCTCGATCGGGGTCGGGCCGCGCCGGCTGCTGCGGCCGCTGCTGATGCTGGTGCTGCCGTTCGTGCTGGTGGTCGGGGCCTGTTCGCTGTGGCTGGGCCCGTGGGCGCGCGCCTATTCGCAGCAGATGATCGAGGCCGGCCAGCGCACGCTGCTCGTGTCCGGCCTGGAGGCCGGGCGCTTCGTCGAGCTGCCGGGCGGTGGCGGCGTGGTCTACGCCAATTCGATGTCCAGCGACGGCACCTACCTGGGACGGGTCTTCATCTACCGCCAGGACGAGGGCCGGATGGACATCACCTCGGCCCGCACCGGCACGCTCGCGGTCGACGGCAACACCCGCTACCTCAAGCTCGACGAAGGGTTCCGGGTCGAAGGGCCGATGGACGGGGGCAAGGATTTCCGACTGATGCGCTATGCCTCCAACGAGGTGCGCCTGCCCGACGCCGAGAGTTCCGACGGCGACAACGATCCGGAGCTGATGCCCACCCTGGCGCTGTTCTCCGACGGCCGCCCGGAGGCGAATGCGCAGCTGCATTTCCGCGTCGCGCCGCCGCTGCTGGCGCTGGCCTTCGCCCTGCTGGCGGTGCCGCTGGCGCGCAGTCCGCCGCGCCAGGCGCGCTGGGGACGGATCCTGCTGGGGCTGCTGGCCTACGTCTTCGGCATCAACCTGATGCTGCTGGGCACCAACGCGCTGGCGTCGGGCCGGCTGCCCGCGCCGCTGGGCCTGTGGTGGCTGGTGCTGCCCCTGCTCGCGTTCGGGCTGTGGATGTACTTCACCGATGGACGCGTGAAGCGCGCCAGGCTGCCGCGCGTGGCGGGGGCGGCGCGATGAGGCCGTTCCCGAAGCTGCACGACCTGCTGGTGGCGCGCGTGGTCATCGGCACGGTGCTGCTGACCTGGGCGGTGCTGACCGGGCTTGACCTGGTGCTGGCGATGGTCGACGAGCTGCGCAGCGTCGGCCAGGGCAGCTACGACTTCCTCAAGGCGGTCAACTACATCGCCCACACCACGCCGCGCCGCGCGTACATGATGTTCCCCACCGCGGCGGTGATCGGTTCGCTGATGGGGCTGGGCCAGCTCGCCGCGAGTTCGGAGCTCACCGCCCTGCGTGCCGTGGGCGTCTCGCGCCGGCGGCTGAGCCTGTCGGTCGCGCTGCCGCTGCTGCTGCTGACCGGCCTGATGATGGTCAACGCCGAGACGGTGGGGCCCTGGGCGCAGCGCAGCGCCGACATGATGAAGTCCGCGGCGCGCTCCAACGACATGATCGTGGCGCAGTACTCAGGCCTGTGGGCGCGCGAGGGCGATACCTTCCTCAATGCCCAGTCCGGCCGCGAGCGTACCGAGGGCGGCGAGCACTGGCTGGAGCTGGACGACGTGCGGCTGTTCGAGTTCGACGAGGATGGCCGGCTGGCCTCGGTCGCCCGCGCCCGCGTGGCCGAGCATCGCGCCGACAGCGGCTGGCTGCTCCGCGACGTCCAGCGCACCTGGTTCGAGGAGCGCGCGGTCAGCCAGACCGACTCGGCCGAGGAGCGCTGGGAGTCGAACCTGGATTCGGCGACCCTGGCCGCGAACGCGAGCAACATCTGGCGGCCGCGCTACATGACCGCCGCGGAACTGCGCCAGGGCATCGACTACCGCAAGCGCAACCAGCTCGACGCCAGCGAGTTCGAGGAGCACTACTGGGGCCACTGGTTCTACCCGCTCAACGTGCTGGCGCTGTGCCTTGCGGCGATTCCCTTCGCCTTCGGCAGCCTGCGCAGCGGCGGCCTGGGCCGGCGCCTGTTCATCGGCGTGGTCTTTGCCCTGGGCTTCTGGCTGCTGCAGACCCAGGTGGTGAAGCTCGCGGCCGTCTACGGCTTCGACTACCGCCTGGCTTACCTAATTCCGCCGCTGGCGATGCTGTCGGTCTCCTGGTTCCTGTTCCGACGGCGGAGTGGGTGAGGAGCGCCTGCTTGCGCGGCACTGCCGCGCAGGCGCTCCGAACGCCCGGCGCGCTGCGCCGGGCCGGATAAGCCAGCGACGCTTGCGAGACCCCCGGTCGGAGCAGGAACAAGCGACACGCTGTGTGGACCCCCCTGTGGGAGCGACCTCGGTCGCGAAAGCCTTCGCGCGCGAGCGCGCTTGTATGTTGGGCCTGTCGGGGTGGAGGGACCCTACGCGCATCTGGCAGCAGCACAGACTGTGGGAGACATCGTCCCGCCCCCTCACCACAAGCGCCGATCAGGAATCCAGCGGCTGGCGTCACCACACGCCCTACCGCCCATCTTGCAAGCCAGCGCCGGTGAGCCCCCGACAGGCCCTTGGATACCTTAGTCGGGAGCAACGCACATGGCAAAACGCTATGAACCGGAACTGATCGGAATCGATACCGGCAAGTCGGAACTGGTGATCTGCCGACATGACGGGCAGATGCAGTCCCTGACCAACCGGGACACCGATATCAGGCGCTGGCTCAAATCCCTGCCCGGCCCGGCCTGCATCGCGATCGAGGCAACCGGAACCTACCACCTGCAGCTGCTGGAGCTGGCGCATGCCGCCGGCCATCACTTGTACGTTGTCGATGGCCTGCGCCTGAGCCGCTATCGCGAGAGTGTCGGCGGCCGGGCCAAAACCGACCTGGCCGATGCCCGGCTGCTGCAGCGCTATCTCCAGCGCGAGCGTGACCAGCTCCGGCTCTGGGAGCCGCCTCCGCCGGGCTACATCCGCCTGCAGCGCTTGCTGCACCGGCGCGCCCGCATGGTCAGGATGCGCACTGCACTGAACCAGAGCCTGGCCGAAGTTCCCGACCTGCGGAAGGCCTGCCGCGCCCTGCTGACCCAACTCGATACCGTGTTGCGACACTTCGACCGCGCCTTGCAACAGCTCGCCGTGCAGACCGGGCTGCACCAGGATCTGACCCGGCTACAGGCCGTGGAAGGACTCGGCCCGCTTACCTGCGTCGCCTTGGCCAACGTCTTCCGACGGGGCCACTTCCGCAACAGCGACGCCTTTATCGCCTTCCTCGGCATGGACGTGCGTGTGCGTGACTCCGGTGGCTCCCGCGGCCGGCGAAAACTGACCAAGCAAGGCGATCCCGAACTCCGGCGTCTGCTCCACAACGCTGCGATGGCCGCCGCGCGCAGGGGCCGATGGAAAACCCTCTACGAGGCCTACCAGGCCCGTGGACTGAGCAAGACCCAAGCCCTCGTCATCCTCGCCCGAAAGCTGGCTCGCCTGGCCTTCTCGCTTCTCAAATTCCAATCCGACTACTGCTCGAACCGCCATTGCATGCAGACATAGAATCTCCCACACCAGGGCCTTGGAACCTCCGCGCGTGAGCGCGCTCCCACACCAGGGCCTTGGAACCTCCGCGCGTGAGCGCGCTCCCACAACAGGGCCCTGCAACCTTCGCGCGCGAGCGCGCTCCCACGTGACGATGGTCCCGCCGGCCCGACTCACCGGCCCTTTGGCACCCGCACCACCCGCGTCCCGCCGGCGCGGTCGTGCCAGGTCAACCGGTCGCGATCGAACCAGGCCCACCAGAACCCGGCGCCGGCCGCCAGCAGCGACAGCGTCGCCACCGCGTAGCGCCGCCACGTGGCCGCGCGCGTCGGCGCGCCGCCCTCCATCGACACGACCCGCAGTCGCCACGGCCGCATCCCCAGGGTCTGGCCGCCGCGCCGCCAGCTGACGGTCGCATACAGGCCGGTCACGCTCCAGCACGCCAGCCACAGCAGCCACTGCAGCAGGCTCAGCGGGCCGATGTTGTGGCGGACATCGCCGCTCAGCGCGACATCGACCAGCACGAACGGTACCGCCACCAGGAACCACAGCGCCACCGCCACGAACAGGTCGTACAGCAGCGCCAGCAGGCGGCGACCGATGAGGGCGGGCTGCCGCTGGGGTGCGGCGTGGTCTGCGGGCTTGGCGTGCATCGGCACAGGATAGCGGCTGGCGGCGTCGGCTAAGCTGCGCCGATGCCGAGTACCACGCCCGCCGAACGTCGCCAGCGCAGCCTGCAGCGGCCGCCGCTGCGCGCCGCCGACGGCGATGCCATCGACGGCTTCCTCGACGCGCTCTGGGCCGAAAGCGGCGTCGCCCGGCAGACGCTGGACAGCTATCGGCGCGACCTGGAAGGGCTCGCGCGCTGGCTGGACGGGCGCGGCGGCGGACTGGCGGCGGTCGATCGCGCGGCGCTGTTCGACTATCTCGCCGCGCGCACCGCCGACGGCTATTCGGCGCGCAGCAATGCCCGCTTGCTGACCGCGCTGCGTGCCTTCTTCGCCCACCTGCGCCGGCGCGGCCTGCGCGCGGACGATCCGGTCGCGCTGATCGATCCGCCGCGGCTGCCGCGCTCCCTGCCCAAGGCGGTGGGCGAGGGCGAGGTCGAGGCGCTGCTGGCGGCGCCCGATATCGAAACGCCCGACGGCCTGCGCGACCGCGCCATGCTCGAACTGATGTATGCCTGCGGCCTGCGCGTGAGCGAGCTGGTCGGGCTGCCGGCGACCGCGGTCAACCTGCGGCAGGGCGTGTTGCGCGTGACCGGCAAGGGCGGCCGCGAACGGCTCGTGCCGCTGGGCGAGGAGGCGCAGTACTGGCTGGAACGTTACCTCGCCGAGGCGCGGCCGCTGCTGGCGGGCCGGCGGGTGCTGCCGTCGCTGTTCCTCACCGCCTCGGGCGAGCCGCCGACCCGGCAGCGGTTCTGGGCGATCGTGAAGCGGTGCGCGGCGGCGGCCGGCCTGGATCCGTCGCGGCTCAGCCCGCACGGTCTCCGCCACAGCTTCGCCACCCACCTGCTCAACCACGGCGCCGACCTGCGGGTAGTGCAGCTGCTGCTTGGCCACGCCGACATTTCCACCACCCAGATATACACCCACGTGGCGCGGGAGCGGCTGAAGGACCTGCACGCCGTACACCACCCCCGGGGCTAGGCACGGCGCCGGTCGGCGGGCGTAGAATGAAACCATCCGCAACAAGACACCCTCGAGGTGCACCATGAGCCGCAATCACGATCTCGACCCCGGCCACGCGCCGGAAACCCCCGCCACCCGCTTCCTGCGCCAGCACCGCATCGCCCACTCCAACCATCTCTACGAATACGAGGAGCACGGCGGCACCAAGGTGTCGGCCCGGGAACTGAATGTGGACGAGCATGCCGTGATCAAGACCCTGATCATGGAAGACGAGCACGCCAAGCCCCTGATCGTGCTGATGCACGGCGACTGCAAGGTATCCACCAAGGAACTGGCGCGGCAGGTGGGCTGCAAGAAGGTGGAACCGTGCAAGCCGGAAGTGGCCAACCGCCACACCGGTTTCCTGGTGGGCGGCACCAGCCCCTTCGGTACCAAGAAGGCCATGCCCATCTACATGGAGAAGAGCATCCTGGACCTGCCCCTGATCTATCTCAACGGCGGCCGTCGCGGCTACCTGGTGGGGGTCCATCCCCACGACGTGGTCAAGGTGCTGCAACCCAAGATGGTCGAGGCCGCCCTCAAGGATTAGCCGCCTGAGTTGCCAGTGCGCCGTTTACCGGCCGATCATGGAAGCTAGTCTGCCGACTTAGTGCCCATGGCTTTCGCGTTCACTGCAGCCTTGGCACTTTCCTCGGCAAAGCGCAGAAACTCCGCCGCCGCCGGATCAGTTTTAGCCGCCAGGGCAAGCTTGTCCAGCACTTGGGGCACCCACTTCGGACGGGAATCTTCCGGCATCTGACCAAGTTCCAGCACAATGTACTGAGCCCCTTCGCCAAGAATATGGCCATTGAACATGGTACGACGATGGGTGGCGACGCGGAACATCGCCTCAGGCGGGCGGCCTGCACAATCCTTGCGGTTGATGATGACCCCGTATGCAGCAATCTTGCCTGG
>JAEWZE010000296.1 GCA_023395465.1 Pseudomonadota bacterium | reverse complement strand
CGGGCACGATGTCATTCCACCGGCCCCTCGGGACGGCGCGCAACAGCGCGCCCCAAGCAACACTGCACGCACCTCGCGACACGTCTATGACGCCCGACGCCGCAGCTTTCATTCGAATCCACTGTCGAGGTTCGTTCCAATGTAGCTGCGAATGTCATCGCCTGGCCATGCGCACACAGTCCCACGCCGCGGTGGCTGACGCCCGCTGGCCTCGGTGACCGACATTTGCTGCGATCAAATCGCACCGTCTTCGACGCCAGGAGCCCAACCGGTTGGCGGGTCACGCGCGGACGGTCTCCGCGCAGCTCCATTGCGCCTCGACGCTGTCCAGCGGCGCTGCAACTGAACCGTCGCGACCCGGAATGCCCGTCGTGCGATCCGATCGTTCAAGACTGTTGACGGACTTCGCGGGCGCCCCTACAATTTCGCGCTTTCCAGCCCCGTGGGGCCATAGCTCAGCTGGGAGAGCGCCTGCATGGCATGCAGGAGGTCGGCGGTTCGATCCCGCCTGGCTCCACCACGTTTCCGCTGCAAAGGCCGCAGGGAAACAGGCAACAGGTTTTACAGCGTCCCCATCGTCTAGAGGCCTAGGACATTACCCTTTCACGGTAGCGACCGGGGTTCGAATCCCCGTGGGGACGCCACTTTTCGATGGGCCCGGAGAAATCCGGGCCCATTTTTTTTCATTCGTCCATCAGAACGGGAGCTTGCCTTCGCGGCCGCATCTGGCATCACCGGCAACCGGCGCGCCACTGCCAGCCGCGACTTCTGGACCGGGGCTCAGTTCGCGTTTGCTTCGGCGACGGCTTCCGCCGGCACAGGCCGCAGCGTGGCCACGCCATGGCCGCTTTCGGCCAGGTATTGCAGCCACTTGCCCAGGAAGGTGTTCATCCGCATGCGGTGGCCCAGCACTTCTGCCGCGGGCGGGTACATGCCGATCACGTCCTGCCAGCGCCGGCCCACGTAGCAGTGCGTGGCCTCGGCCTGGCGCGCGTCGCGGTACAGGCGCAGGAAGGCGGACGGGTCCGGCTCGCCGGTGAGCGGGTCGCGCACGGTGTAGGTCAGGCGCAGCTCGGTGGTGTAGGCGTGCTGCTCGAGCACGTCCAGCTGCACGTCCAGTCCGTTGCCGATGCTCGACACGTAGCGCCCCACGGCCAGGTCGGCGGGTTCGAACAGTCGCGTCATGCGCTGGAAGTTCTCCGCGTACAGCGCCATCAGCCAGCCGAAACGGCCGAGCCGGGGGATCTGCGAACTGCGTGCTACGACCTGGTGCATGCATCGATCCTACACGCTGGCGCCGTGCGCGGGCAGGATTGAAGATTCAGCGCGAAGCCCCTACGTTAAGGGAGTTCCGCGCGAGCGGACGAGGCGCCGGAAGGACGTGGAATCCGGGCCGATCACTGCGCCGCACCGTCCCGAACCCGCATCCACCGACCGCAGCTTCCCGGCGGCCGGTCGCCGCGAGCGCAGGCGCCCTCCCCCGTCAGTACATGACCCGCTGCAGGCCCAGGGTCGACATCACCTTGCTGGAGATTTCCTCGATCGAGACGTGCGTGGTGCTGAGCACCGGAATGCGCTCGGCGCGGAACAGCTTCTCCGCGGCCAGCACTTCGCTCCGGCAGGTCTCCAGGTCCGCGTACTTCGAGCCGGGCCGGCGCTCCTGGCGGATCTGCTGCAGCCGCGTCGGATCGATGGTGAGTCCGAACAGCTTGGAGCGGTGCGCGCGCAGGCGGGGCGGCAGGCGGTCGTGCTCCAGGTCCTCGTCGGTGAGCGGATAGTTGGCCGCGGCCACGCCGTGGTGGAGGGCCAGGTAGATGCAGGTGGGGGTCTTGCCTGCCCGAGACACGGCGACCAGGATCACGTCGGCCAGGTCGTAGTTGATCGACATGCCGTCGTCGTGCGCGAGCGCGAAGTTCATGGCGTTGATGCGGCGATGGTAGGTCTCGAAGTCGACCATCCCGTGCGCCTGTCCGACCTTGGCCTGGCGCTGCTCGCCGAGTTCGGACTCGAGGCGCTCGATGAACGGCTCGAACACGTCCAGCATCAGCGCGCCGCTATGGGCGAGCGCGGCGGAGATGTCCGGATTGACCGACGAGTTGATCACGATCGGGCGCTGGCCCTGGGCCTCGCCTGCCAAGCGGATGCGTTCGGCCACTTCGAGCGCGCGCTCGACGCTGTCGACGAACGGGATCCGGCTGGTGTCGAACTGCATTCCGCCGAACTGGGTAAGGAGGCTGTGGCCGATGGTCTCGGCGGTGATACCGGTCCCATCGGATACGTAGAACACGAGTCTGGTCGTTGACAACGCTGTCTCCCTGGGCGCGGACGTCTGTGGCGGCCGATGTGGGCGCTAAAATAGCGTCTTTTCGACCGGGCGCCGCCCGGTCCTTTCGTCTTTCGCCACGCTTTCGGGAGTTCCGCCTTGAACCAGCCCACACAGCAGCCGTCCGGATCGACGGCCAACATCCTCTGGCTGCACGATCTGCGGCTGACCGACCTGGCCCAGGTGGGCGGCAAGAACTCCTCGCTGGGCGAGATGATCGGCCAGCTGTCCGGCCTGGGGGTGTCCGTGCCCGGCGGCTTCGCGACCACGGCCGAGGCCTTCAAGGCCTTCATCGCATTCAACACGCTGCACCAGCGCATCTTCGACCGGCTGGCGCCGCTGGACGTCGAAGACGTGGCCGCACTCACCGCCGCCGGTGGCGAGATCCGCGGCTGGGTGATCGACGCCCCGCTGCAGCCCGAACTCGACGCCGACATCCGCCATGCCTACGCGAAGCTGTGCGCGGACAACGGCGGCGGCGAAGTCGCGGTGGCGGTGCGCTCCTCGGCCACCGCCGAGGACCTGCCCGATGCCTCGTTCGCCGGCCAGCAGGAAACCTTCCTCAACGTCACCGGTGCCGACGATGTCGTGCGCAAGGTCAAGGAAGTCTTCGCCAGCCTCTACAACGACCGCGCGATCGCCTACCGCGTGCACCACGGCTTCAAGCACGAGGACGTGTTCCTCTCCGCCGGCGTGCAGCTGATGGTGCGTTCGGACGTCGGCGCCTCGGGCGTGCTGTTCACGCTGGACACCGAGTCGGGCTTCCGCGACGTGGTGTTCGTGACCTCGAGCTTCGGCCTCGGCGAGATGGTCGTGCAGGGCGCGGTCAATCCCGACGAGTTCTATGTCTACAAGCCCACGCTCAAGGCCGGCAAGCCGGCCATCCTGCGCCGCTCGATCGGCGCCAAGCAGCTGCGCATGGTCTATTCCGACCAGCCCGGCGAGCGCGTGCGCACCGAGGACACGCCGGCCGAGCTGCGGCGCACGTTCTCGATTTCCGATGCCGACGTGCACGAACTGTCGAAGCAGGCGCTGGTGATCGAAGAGCACTACGGCCGGCCGATGGACATCGAGTGGGCCAAGGACGGCGTCAGCGGCAAGCTGTTCATCGTCCAGGCGCGGCCGGAGACGGTGAAGTCGCGCGCCAAGGCCACCCAGATCGAGCGCTATGCGCTGGAGCGGCGTGGCGATGTGATCGCCGAAGGCCGCGCCATCGGCCAGAAGATCGGCAGCGGCGTGGCGCGCGTGGTGCGCAGCCTCGACGACATGGCCCGCGTGCAGCCGGGAGACGTGCTGGTGGCGGACATGACCGACCCCGACTGGGAGCCGGTGATGAAGCGTTCGTCCGCCATCGTCACCAACCGCGGCGGGCGTACCTGCCACGCCGCGATCATCGCCCGCGAACTGGGCGTGCCGGCCGTGGTCGGCACCGGCAATGCGCTCGATGCGATCGAGGACGGCAAGGAAGTCACCGTCAGCTGCGCCGAGGGCGACACCGGCTTCATCTATGGCGGCGCCCTGCCCTTCGAGCGCATCACCACCGACCTGACCTCGATGCCCGAGGCGCCCCTCAAGATCATGATGAACGTCGCCAACCCCGAGCGCGCGTTCGACTTCGGCCAGCTGCCGAATGCAGGCATCGGGCTGGCGCGGCTGGAGATGATCATCGCCGCGCACATCGGCGTGCATCCCAATGCGCTGCTGGAGTACGACCGCCAGGATGCGGAGACCAGGCGGAAGATCGACGAGAAGACCGCCGGGTATGCCTCTCCGGTGGATTTCTACGTGGGCCGCCTCGCCGAGGGCATCGCCACCCTCACAGCCTCGGTCGCGCCCCACCCGGTGATCGTGCGCCTGTCGGACTTCAAGTCCAACGAGTACGCCAACCTGATCGGTGGCGCGAACTACGAGCCGCACGAGGAGAACCCGATGATCGGCTTCCGCGGCGCCAGCCGCTACGTCGATCCGTCGTTCGCCAAGGCCTTCGCGCTGGAGTGCCGCGCGGTGCTGCGCGTGCGCAACGAGATGGGCCTGGACAATCTCTGGGTCATGATCCCGTTCGTGCGCACGCTCGAGGAAGGCCGCAAGGTGGTCGAAGTGCTGGCCCAGAACGGGCTGCGCCAGGGCGAGAACGGCCTGAAGATCATCATGATGTGCGAGGTGCCGTCGAACGCGCTGCTGGCCGACGAGTTCCTGGACATCTTCGACGGCTTCTCGATCGGCTCCAACGACCTGACCCAGCTCACCCTGGGTCTGGACCGCGACTCCTCGATCGTGGCGCACCTGTTCGACGAGCGGAACCCGGCGGTCAAGAAGCTGCTGTCGATGGCGATCAAGGCCGCCCGCGCCAGGGGCAAGTACGTGGGCATCTGCGGACAGGGCCCAAGCGACCATCCGGACCTGGCGCAGTGGCTGATGGAGGAAGGCATCGAGTCGGTGTCGCTCAACCCCGACACGGTGGTCGACACCTGGCTGAAGCTGGCCAGGTCGAAGGCGAAGGCCGGCGGCTGAGCTGGCGCGCGCCGGAGCTCCCGCGGCCGCAGGCCCGGCGCGCCCTCCCGCCGGCACGCGCCTGCGGCGGGGTCAGCGCCCGCCGTGCGCCGCGATCCGGTTGTAGGCTTCGCGCACGGCCGCTTCGCCGTAGCGCAATTCCAGGCGCTTGACGATGAAGTGGCCGCGCGCCACGTCCTGGTAGTAGTCGGTGAACATCGTATTGAGCGCCGCGCCGGTCGCGGCGCCGACGATCGGCACCGCCTGGGCCGCGAATTTCTCGGTCACCACCACGCCGAAGCGGCTGGCCACCTTCTCCACGAGCTTGGCCAGCCACTTGCCCGTCTCCTTCGAGCCGATCCCGCCGGTCAGGCCGTGGCCGGCGAGGCTCCGGCCGGCCAGTTCGGCGGACAGATGGCGCATCACGTCGGCGGTGAAGCCGCGCGCGAGGTAGTAGCCGGTTTCGCTGGCGTCGTCCTTGCCGGACTTGCCGCCCAGCGCGAACACCTCCAGGCAGGCGTGTCGCGTGGCTGGATCGGACAGGTCGCGACCTTCGCTGCGGGCCACGTCGGCCACCGCGCGCATCATGATCGTGGTCGACACCGGCAGTTCCAGGAACAGCGCGGTGAAGCCGAACGCGCCGCCGACCGCGCCGGTGGTGGCCGCGGCCAGCTTGTGCCAGCGCGTGGACGCGCTCCGACCGGGGCGGTTCTCCATGCTCCACAGCGCGGCCTGGGCCGACCGGTACAGCGCAGCCTCGACCGCGCCATGGATGCGTCCGGACACCGATGCCGGCAACGCGCGCACCGCGAACTCGAGCGGCGTACCGACCAGGTTGGCCATGCGCGCGGTGATCGTGGGCGCTTCCAGCAGGGCCACCGCACGTTGCAGGTCGGCGCGGTCCAGGGTCGCGGCGGACAGGCCTTCGGCCGGTTCGATCATCTGGTTCATGACGCGATGCTAGCGCCCCAGTGGGCTGCGCTGCAGCCCCGTCGAGCGTCGCGGTTCAGCCCTGCGCGGGCTGTCCCGACAGCGGCCCCATGTGGCGACGGTAGTGGCGCAGTTCCTCGATCGAGTCGTGCACGTCGCTCAGCGCGGTGTGGGCGGCGGCCTTCCTGACGCCGGTCAGCACCTGCGGCGCCCAGCGGCGGGCGAGTTCCTTGAGCGTGCTCACGTCGAGGTTGCGGTAGTGGAAGAAGCGTTCCAGTTCCGGCATCTCCCGGTGCAGGAAGCGGCGGTCCTGGCAGATCGAGTTGCCGCACATCGGCGATTGCTTCGGCCCCAGCCACTCCTGCAGGAAGGCCAGCGTGCGCTGCTCGGCTTCCGCCAGCGGCACGCCCTCTTCCAGCACACGCCGCCACAGCCCCGACTTGCCGTGCTGGTTGCGGTTCCATTCGTCCATGCCCTCGAGCGCTGCCAGCGGCTGCGCGATCGCGAGGGCCGGACCTTCGGCGAGTACGTTGAGGCCGGCATCGGTGACCACGGTGGCGATCTCCAGGATCGAGTCGCGATCGGTATCCAGGCCGGTCATCTCAAGGTCGATCCAGACCAGCCGGCCTGCACCCTGGGTATTGTCGTGCGATGCCATGCGCTCGCGGAGGTAGTCGGGACGCGGCATCATAACCTGCCGCCCTTCCCCGCCCCGAGCCGCCATGCCCTCCAACGCTTCGCTGGCCCACTACGCGATCCTCACCGCCATGCTCGCGCCCGCGTTCTTCCTGACCGCGACCGCGGCGCTGCTGGCGTCGGCGAATGCGCGCCTGGCGCGCATCATCGACCGCGCCCGCCAGCTGCTGAAGGATCTTGCGGAGATCGAGGACGCCACCGAGCGCGCGGTCCTGGAGCGGCGTATTTCGGTGCAGCGCCGACGCAGCCAGATCATCCTGCGCGCCAGCCAGCTGCTGTACGTGGCGATCAGCTGCTTCGTGGGCACCAGCCTGCTGGTGGCCGGCGACTCGTTCTTCGATCACGCGTTCGGGCCGGGCCCCACGATCATGGCGGTGCTGGGTGTGCTGTCGATGTTCGGATCGAGCCTGCTGCTGGCGAGCGAGGCATCGATGGCGGTACGCGCGGTCAACGACGAGATGGACGACCGCCACCGCCTGGCGAACCGCGGCAGCGCATAGCCGCAGGCGGGCCGCCTGCGCGGATCCCGGCCCACCCGCGGCGATGCGTGCGCTCGCGGTCATGCGCTCGCCGTCATGCGCTCGCCGTCATGGACGCACCGCCCGGCGATCGCGGGAGGCGGCGCCGGCTATAGCGGCGGCTTGCCCCGCTTGGCGCGGAAATAGTTGGACAGCCTTCGCCCCGCCTCCTCGCCCAGCAGCCCGCCCTGCACCGCGATGCGATGGTTGTGCCGCGGGTCGGCGACCAGGTCGAAGACGCTGCCGCAGGCGCCGGTCTTGGGATCGGCCGCGCCATAGACCAGGCGCGCGACGCGGGCATGGACCATTGCCATCGCGCACATGGCGCAGGGTTCCAGCGTCACGTACAGCGTGCTGCCGACCAGCCGGTGGTTGCCCAGCGCGCGCCCGGCTGCGCGCAGCGCCACGATCTCGGCGTGCGCGGTGGGGTCGTGGTCGGAGATGTTGCGGTTCCAGCCCTCGCCCAGGAGTGCGCCCTCGGCCGACACCAGCACCGCGCCGACCGGGATCTCGTCGTCCTCCTGGTGCGCACGTTCGCCCAGGGCCAGCGCATGGCGCATCCAGCGTTCGTCGGTCGCCGGATCGATCGCCAGTGGTCCGGGTGCCTCACGCGCGTCCAGCAGCTTCCACATCACCCGCGTCGCCGCCAGCCCGCCGAGCGGCTTGTAGGCGTACTCGGGGATGTCCCCGGCGGCGCGGTAGCCCAGGCGACGGTAGAACGCGATGGCGCCGTCGACCAGCGACGCATCCAGCGTGATCAGCCGCCGGCCGCGATCGCGCGCGCCCTGTTCCAGTGCACCGACCAGCGCGGCGCCGATGCCGCCGCCGCGCGCTGCGGCCGTGGTCATCACCTTGGTCAGCTCGGCGCGGTGCGGCTGGCTGGGCGCGGACACCAGCGCAAGCGTCCCGGTGGCGACCAGCTGCCCGTCGCGCCATGCGCACAACACGATGCGCTCGCCGCGCGCGGCCGACTGCAGCGCGCCATCCCAGAATGCGCGCGCCTCGGCCATCGCGAGCGGATGCATGAAGCCGACCGAGCCGTTCGCGGCCACGGTCTCCACCAGCATGGCCGCCAGTGCGTCGCGGTCGTCCTCGCGGGCGGGAACGATGCGCAAGGAACCTGCGTCGTCCATCACCAGCGCTGGTGCACGTACGGCCGGATGTCCTGTTCGTAGATGCGGGCCACCGCGTCCATGGTGGCCTGTGGCAGCGCCGGCAGCTCGGCGGCGGCGATGTTGGCCAGCGCCTGCTGCGGGTTGCGCGCACCGGGAATGACCACCGACACCGCCTCATCCATCAGGATCCAGCGCAGCGCCAGCTGCGCGAGCGTCGCGCCCTCCGGCACCAGCGGGCGCAGCTTCTCCACCGCCACCAGGCCGACCTCGTAGGGCACGCCCGAGAACGTCTCGCCGACGTCGAAGGCCTCGCCGTGGCGGTTGAACTGGCGATGGTCGTCCGCCTCGAACCGGGTATCGGCGCGGAACTTGCCGCTGAGCAGGCCGCTCGCGAGCGGCACGCGCACGATCACGGCGACGCCGCGCCGCTGCGCCTGCCGGAAGAACAGCTCCGCGGGTCGCAGGCGGAACATGTTGAAGATGATCTGGACGCTGGCCACGCCCGGGTACTCGATCGCCTTGAGCGCTTCCTCGACGCGCTCGACGCTGACGCCGTAGCGCGCGACCTTGCCGCGCTCGACCAGCCGGTCCATGCGCTCGAAGATCTCGGGGTGGTAATAGGCATCGGTGGGCGGGCAGTGCAACTGCAGCAGGTCGAGCGTGTCGACCTCGAGGTTGCGCAGGCTGCGGTCGATCCAGGCTTCCAGGTTCTCAGCGCTGTAGCCCTCCGCCGTCTGCGCCGGCAGGCGCCGGCCGGCCTTGGTGGCGACGAACGGGCGCTCGCCGCCGCGCTCCTTCAACACGCGCGCGATCAGGCGCTCGGAATGGCCGTCGCCATAGACATCGGCGGTATCGATGAAGTCGAGTCCGGCATCGAGCGCCGCGTGCAAGGCCGCAATGGACTCCGAATCGTCGACCTTGCCCCACGCCGCGCCGATCGCCCAGGCGCCGAATCCGATCTCGCCCACGTTGCGGCCGGTTCGGCCGAAGGGTCTGGAACGCATGTCGTTCTCCGTGCTGTGGTGGCGCCAGCCTGCACCCGCGCGCCTCGGCGCGCCGGGCTGCTGGCCAGCGGCTCGAATTCTACCGCCGGCGGGGCCATCACCAATGCCGTGGCGACGCCTGCTCAGCCGGCGCGATCAGCCCCCGTACGACCAGACCTGCGACTCTCCGCCGTGGCTGCGCATGCGCCAGAACGAGCGCGACAGTTGTTCCCGCCCGCGCGTCCGGCTGATCAGCGTGTCGCCGAGTTTCGCTGTGCTCGTGGCCTCGACGGTTGCACTGCGGCCGTCGGGAGCGACCTGGATAGACTTGATGTCAATGTCGATGTCGATGGTCAGCAGCCCACCCGTCTGGCTGGAGAGCTGCTGCGCGAGCCTGATGAACTTGCGGGTCATCTCGCATGACTGCGCGCCGTCCAGCGTCGCATTGGCGGGATGTTCCGCGGTACGTTCGGCGACCTTCAGACTGTAGTCGTCCGCGATGCTCCCACAGATGCCCGCTTCATCGAAGCTGCGCCACGCTTCGAGCTGCTGCCGGTAGTGCTCCCGGACATGCGACTCGTCAATGGCGTGCCCGTTCTCGTAGGCCAGGAATCCGACCACCCCCAACACGACAACCCCCAACAGCTTCCCTAGCATCGACGCTCTTCCCCTGGATCCAATGTGTCGGCCCGTCCCCACGGGCCCGGGACTATGCTACTCCCACTCTATTGTAAACAAGACATTTTTATCTTTTATATTCAATGGCTTATTTTCCTGCTAATTGGTAATACCATGAAAAATACCATGCTCAGAAAAGGCTTAACAATATTTTGAAAAATTGCCTA
>JAEWZE010000277.1 GCA_023395465.1 Pseudomonadota bacterium | reverse complement strand
GGACAACCATCCACCCGCCAGACGCCCGCACAAGTCACCTGCGCACACTGTCAAAGATCTTCGGACACCGGCCTCAGCGCCTGGTTTCCGTCCCGAAGCGTTTCGCTTCAGGGAGCCGCACATTCTGTCACGGCCCGATTGCTTCGTCAACACCCCGTGAGGGGCTTCGACCTCCCTCCAACCCCGCGCCCGAAGGCGTTTCGTTGAAGCGAGCCGCATATCCTACCGCGCTTTTGGATTTCGTCAACGCCTCGTGAAGAGTTGTCGCCGGATCCGTTCAGCGCGCCAGCAGGACCTGTCTGGCGGGTCGGCGATGATAGGCCCGTTGCACCGTCCTGTCACCCGTCTTTTGCGAGCGCGGGGCAGGATCCTGGCTTGCTGGTGAGGCGGGGCCTGTTGCCCGCGCATGAGCGGCAGCAGGGCGCACGCCTATATCGGGCGCGTCTCACCGGCGAGTGCGGCCAGGGCCTGGGCCAGAACGCTCTCCGGCGGGGCATCGACCGCAATCGCATGGACGTCGCCTTCGCCGGAGGGCGCCTCCAGAGTGGCGAACTGGCTCTCGAGCAGGGACACCGGCATGTAGTGGCCGGCGCGCTCACGCATGCGGTCGGCAATCAGGCCCGGCTCCCCCCGCAGGAACAGGAAGCGCAGCGGCAGGCCGGCCTCGCGCAGCATGTCGCGATGGCGTCGACGCAGGCCCGAGAACGCCAGGCTGACGCGCTCGCCGGCGGCGACGCGGCGCTGCAGCTCGGCGGCAATGCGTTCCACCCAAGGACGACGCATGTCGTCGGTCAGCGGGAGGCCACTGGCCATGCGCTCGCGCGCCTGCGGGCTGTGGAAGTCGTCGGCGTCCAGGAAGCTGGCCGGCCAGGCATCCGCCAGCCCGCGCGCGATCGTCGTCTTGCCGCTGCCGGAGACGCCCATCACCACGGCTACGCGCACGTCGGCAGCGTTCATCGGGGCAGCTCCACGCGCACGACATAGCGGCGTCCGCGCTCCACGCGCGCAAGCCGGTCGTCAGGCAGCGCCTGCCCGTCCACTTCGATGCGCTGCGCGGCCAGGCCCGCCACGCGCTCGATCCCGACCTCCAGTTCCGCGCCGCGGAACCGCCGCAGCGCCCGCACGCGCGGCCAGTGCGAGGGCAGCTGCGGCGCGATGCGCAGGCCGTCGCCGTCGCCGCGCAGGCCCAGCAGCGATTCGACGATGCAGCGGTACAGCCACGCGGCGGTCCCCGTATTGAACAGCTGGCTCGATCGCCCCGCGGTGCGCGGATGCAGCCGCCACGCGCCGCGGTAGTAGTTGGGCACGAACACCGGCAGCTGGCCGCGCTGGCGGCATTCGTCTGCATCGGGCCCGGTCAGCATCGTGCGCAGAGCCTGCCAGGCGCGATCCGCCTCGCCCACCGAGTACAGCGCGTGCATCCAGAAAGCGGCGGCGTGGTTGTAGACCGCGCCGTTCTCGGCCGAGCCGGGGAATTTCTGGGTCAGCCGGCCCACGTCCTCCCGCATGCCGGTATAGGGCGGACCCAGCATCGTCGCCCCGTGAGGGGAGACCAGTTCAGCCTCCACCGCCGCGATCAGGCGCGCACGCCGCGCCTCGTCGGCCGCGCCACTGAGCATCGCCCACGACTGCGGATTGAGATAGATGCGGCCTTCGGGATCGGCCCGGACGCCGAATGCGACGCCGTCGTCGGTGATGCCGCGCGCATACCAGTCGCCGTCCCACAGCTGGTCGTTGACCGAGGCGTTGAACGCCGCCGCGCCCTCGCGGAACCCGGACGCCTGCGGCAGGCGTCCGTGGCGCTCGCAGATGCCGGCCCACAGTTCCAGCGCATGCGCGCTGGCCAGCGAAAGCCAGCCCGACACGCCCCGTCCCTTCCAGCCGACCATGTTCATCGGATCGCACCAGTCCCCCTGGGCGATCCAGCTCAGTCCGCGCCCGTCGCGCTGCCCGAGCAGCCAGTGCATCGCGCGGTCGACGCGCTCGGCCACCGTGGCGACCTGGCCGCTGGCGTCGGCGACCGGCTCATCGAGCAACGCATCGTCGCCGGTTTCGTCCAGGTAAGCCTGCAGGCAGACAGGCAGCCACACACAGTGGTCGGTATGCGGCACCTGGTTGATGTACTTCAGCTGCGCGCCTTCGGCCAGCAGCACGCCGTCGGGCATCGCGCCGCTGGATTCCTGCTGCGACAGCGCCAGCAGGAAAGCCGCGCGCGCCGTCTCCGGGCGCAGATAGGCCATGCCCATCTGGTCCTGCAGCAGGTTGCGCGTCTGCGGATCGGTGGTCAGGCGGTTGCAATCGCCGTGGTAGTACACCTGCCGCGGCAGCCAGTGGTTGGCGAAGGCATCGAACCAGGGATCGGGCGTCTCGATCCGCACGCTGCCGGTTGCCGACGCAAGTCGCTCGCACGCTGTCGTCGCAGCCTCTTCGAAGCCCTGCGGCGACAGGTAGCGCTGCCGCAGCGTGGCGATCTCCGCGTCGTCGCGCGCGGGAGCGAACAGGAAGCGAAAGTCCTGCTGCGCTTCCGGCTCCAGTTCGACGCGGTACTGCAGCGCAGCCACCGGCGTTTCGTACAGCGCGTCGCCACAGTCGAGCACGTCCCGCCCAAGCACGGCGTCGGGCGCGTGCAGGCCGCCTTCGCCCTCGAATGCGGCCTGGTTCGCCTCCCAGGCATCGGGCTTGCGCTCATGCAGCAGCACCGTGCGGTCCTTGAACTCGCGCTGGCGGAACCAGTCCTCGACCTTCTGGTAGGGCGTCACGCTGTCGCTGACGATGCCGCCCAGGTCCGGACGATAGCGCCCGGACTGGTTCATCCAGGACATGTAGCCGACCGGAAAGTACGGATACAGGCTCAGCCTGCGCGTTCGCCCCGATACGTTGCGCACGCGCAGCGTCCACAGTTCGGCCACGTCGTCCGGCGCCAGCACGACACCGAGTTCGACCTCGATGCCGTCGCAATGCACGGTCCACGCCGCATCGGCCGGTCCCACCGAGAACCGGAAGCCGTCCGGCGTGCGGTTGACCGGCGCGTGCGGCGCCGAGAACAGCGCGCCGCTGTCTTCGTCCTTCACGTAGCAGAAGCGGCCGGGATGGTGCGCGTAGTACGGCTGCTCCGGCTGCATGAAGGTCTTCGCCTCCAGCGCGGGGGCGTGCGCGTACTTGGCCGGCTCGGGCTGCATGAACTGCGCGGTCGCGTAGCCGCGGCAGTTGAGCTGCAGCAGCATGCGCCGGTTCCACAGGAAGGTGGACGCCTGCGGCATCGCCGTGGGGCTGTACAGCACGCAGCGCCGGCCGTCCTCCTCGAAGCCGCAGGGCGCGTCCTCATTCATCCGTCGTCTCGCGGCGCGCCTGCAGGTCGGCCTGCACCTGTTCCAGCGCGCGGTCGTCCAGGGGATAGAAGCGCATCACCCAGGCCGCCAGCAGCGCCACGGCACCGGGGATCACCGTCAGCAGCAGCGCGATGCCCTGGCGCGAAGCATCGCTCTGGGCCTCGTTGGCCACATAGCCCAGCCCCGCCAGCACCCAGGCGATCACCGCCGAGGCGAGTGCGCCGCCGAGTTTCTGCGAGAACGTGGCGGCCGAGAACGTCATCGCGGTCGCGCGGCGGCCGGTCTTCCATTCGGTGTAGTCGGCGCAATCGGCGTACATCGAGAATGCCAGCGGGGACTTCGGACCCAGCATCAGGCCGATCACGGTGTTGATCGAGAACAGCAGCCAGATCCGGTCGGGCGGCACGAAGTACATCGCGCAGCTGAGCACGCCCACGCCGGCCATCAGCCAGATCATCAGGCGGCGCTTGTCGATGTAGCGCGTCATCACCGGGGTCAGCGCGGCGCCCACCGCCAGCGCCACCGAGTACACGCCCAGGAAGGTGCCGGTGAGTTCCGGCCGGCCGATGTAGTACTTGAGGAAGTACACCAGCGAACCGCTACGCATCACGATCGTCACCATGATCACCAGCGCCAGCGCGAACAGCACCAGCCAGGGCCGGTTGTGCAGCAGGTCGAGGATGTCCTGCTTCACCGCGCTGCGCTGCGCAGGCGGCGGCGCGATGCGCTCGCGCGTGGTCAGGAAGACGGTGGCGAAGGTGGCCGCGGCGATGACGCCGTACAGGCCCAGGGTGAGCTGCCAGCCCAGCGCCTCGTCGCCGCGCCCCAGCCATTCCACCAGGTCGAGCGTGAGCCAGCTGACCAGGGTGGTGCCGGCGAAGGCGGCGATGAAGCGGAAGCTGATCAGGGTGGTGCGCTGCTGGCTGTCGGCGGTGATCACCCCGGACAGCGCCGAGTACGGCATCGACAGCACGGTGTAGGCCAGCATCATCAGGGTGAAGGTGGCATAGGCCCACAGCAGGCGCCCGTCCTGGTCGAGGTCGGGCACGGTCCAGGTCAGCACGCCGGTCACCGCCAGCGGCAGCGCGCCCCACAGCAGGTAGGGCCGGAACCGGCCCCAGCGCGTGCGGGTGCGGTCGGCGAGCGCCCCGATCAGCGGATCGGTGATCGCGTCCACGATCTTGGTCACCAGCATCATCGTGCCGACCGCGGCCGCGGCCAGGCCCATGACGTCGGTATAGAAGATCAGCAGGAAGGCCGAGATGTTGGCCCAGTACAGGTTGAAGCCGAAGTCGCCGATGCCGTAACCGGCCTTCTCGCGCAGTCGCAGGCGCGCGCGGGCGCCGCCCGCCGCGGTGGTGGCTTCTGGCTTGCCCATGTTCCTCCCGTCTCGCCGGTAACCGGCGGCTGTGGACCGGTACGGCGTGATAGCGCTACCAAGAGTGCCGGGATCATGCCCCGTTGGCAAACCCGGTTACGGATGTCACCGTCGGGTTGGGCGCGTCCGGGTTCCGCTCGTCCTCACGCCGCCCGCGACCCCCGTCGGCACACCGGTCCCCTGCCTGTCCGGTGCCGCGCGCAGCGCCCTTCCGCGGAGGCCTGGCCGGCCGGGCAGGCGGGCGCCGGACCCGGGTGTCAAGCCTTGTCGCGCCCCGCGCCCGCCCCTACCCTGCCCCTGCCCGCCTGGCTCGGCCGCGATGTCCTCCCGCTTCGTCCATCTCCACCTCCGCAGCGAGTATTCGCTGGCCGACTCGACGATCCGCATCCCGGATCTGGTCAAGCGCTGCGCTGCGCTCGGGCAGCCGTCGGTGGCCATCACCGATCGCAACAACCTGTTTTCGCTGGTGAAGTTCTACCGGGCCGCGGAAGGTGCGGGGATCAAACCGGTCGCCGGGGCCGACATCCTGGTCGCCGACGGCAGCGAGCCGGCCTGGCTGCTGACCCTGCTGTGCCGCGACCACGACGGCTACCTGTCGCTCTCGCGCCTGCTCACCCGTGCCTGGATGCAGGGCCACCGGCATGACGGCGTGGTGGTGCGGCCGGAATGGCTGGCCGACGACGCCACGGGACTGTTCGCCCTGGCCGGCCGCCACAGCCGCGCCGGCCAGCTGCTGGCCGGCGGCCGCGACGACCAGGCCGGCCAGGCGCTCGCTGACCTGCAGCGCGTCTACGGCGAGGACTGCTTCCTCGAACTCACCCGCTGCGGCCTCGACGGCGAGGACGACTTCAACGGCTTCGCGCTGCAGTCGGCCTCCACCCGCGGAATCCCGGTGCTGGCCAGCAACGACGTGCGCTTCCTCGACGCCGACGGCTTCGAGGCGCACGAGGCGCGCGTGTGCATCGCCTCGGGCCGCGTGCTCGACGATCCCAAGCGGCCCAAGGACTACGCGCCGGGGCAGTACCTGAAGTCCAGCGAAGAGATGGCGGCGCTGTTTGCCGACGTGCCCGACGCGATCGACAACACGATCGCGCTCGCGCAGCGCTGCAACCTCGAGCTGCGCCTGGGCAAGTACTACCTGCCCGCCTATCCGGTGCCCGACGACGAGACCCTCGACACCTGGATCACCCGCCAGGCCCGCGAGGGCCTGGAACGGCGCCTGGCCAAGTACCCGCTGGCGCCCGGCCATACCCGCGAGAGCTACTTCGAGCGGCTCGAGGTCGAGCTGGGTGTCATCACCAAGATGGGGTTCCCTGGCTACTTCCTGATCGTCTCGGACTTCATCAAGTGGGCCAAGGAGCACGGCATCCCGGTCGGACCGGGCCGTGGTTCGGGCGCAGGCTCGCTGGTGGCCTGGGCGCTGGAGATCACCGATCTCGACCCGCTGCCCTACGACCTGCTGTTCGAGCGCTTCCTCAATCCCGAACGCGTGTCGATGCCCGACTTCGACATCGACTTCTGCATGGATCGCCGCGACGAGGTGATCGACTACGTCGCCGCGCGCTACGGCCGCGACCGCGTCAGCCAGATCATCACCTACGGCACCATGGCCGCCAAGGCGGTGCTGCGCGACGCCGGCCGCGTGCTCGGCCATCCCTACGGCTTCGTCGACGGGCTGTCCAAGCTGATCCCGCTGCAGCCGGCCGATCCGCTGTCGCTGGAAGACGCCATCGGGCGCAGCAAGCGCGCGCAGAAGGACGACAGCTACGTGGTGGCCGAGTTCAGGCAGCGCTACCACGAGGAGGACGAGGTCCGCGACTTGGTCGACCTCGCGCTGCAGCTCGAGGACCTGACCCGCAACGCCGGCAAGCACGCCGGCGGCGTGGTGATCGCGCCCAGCCCGCTGTCGGACTTCTGCCCGCTGTTCGCCGAACACGACGCCGAGGGCCGCGGCCGCAATCCGGTCACCCAGTTCGACAAGGACGACGTCGAGGCGGTGGGCCTGGTGAAGTTCGACTTCCTCGGCCTGCGCACGCTGACGATCATCGACTGGGCGGTCAAGGCGATCAACGCGCGCCGTGCGGCCGGCGGCGAGGCGCCGCTGGACATCGGTGCGCTGCCGCTCGACGACAAGGCCAGCTACGAGCTGTTCGCGCGCGGCGACACGGTGGCGGTGTTCCAGTTCGAATCGCGCGGCATGCGCGAGCTGCTCAAGCGCGCCAAGCCCGACACCTTCGAAGACATCATCGCGCTGGCGGCGCTGTTCCGCCCCGGCCCGCTGGGTTCGGGGATGGACCGGCAATGGTGCGACCGCAAGCACGGGATCGAGGAGGTCAGCTACCCGCACCCGGCGCTGGAACCGGTGCTCAAGCCGACCTACGGCGTCATCGTGTACCAGGAACAGGTGATGCAGATCGCCCAGGTCCTGGCCGGCTATTCGCTCGGGGGCGCCGACCTGCTGCGCCGCGCGATGGGCAAGAAGAAGCCCGAGGAGATGGCCAAGGAGCGCGCCAAGTTCGAGGCCGGCGCCGCGGCCAACGGCGTCGACGCGCGCACCGCGACGCAGATCTTCGACCTGATGGAGAAGTTCGCCGAGTACGGCTTCAACAAGTCGCACTCGGCCGCCTACGCGCTGGTGGCCTACCAGACCGCATGGCTGAAGGTGCACTACCCGGCCGAATTCATGGCCGCGGTGATGTCCTCGGACATGGACAACACCGACAAGGTCGTCGGCTTCCTCAACGAAGCCAAGGCGATGGGGCTGGACGTGCTGCCGCCGGACGTCAACGCCTCGGCGTACATGTTCGAGGCGATCGACGGCGCCGAGGACGCGCAGGGACGGCGCATCACCATCCGCTACGGGCTGGGGGCGGTGAAGGGCGTCGGCCGCGGCGCCTGCGAGGCGATCATCGAGGCGCGCGGCGCGGGCTATGCCGACCTGTACGACTTCTGCAAGCGGGTCGATACGACCAGGCTCAACCGGCGCACGCTCGAGGCGCTGATCCAGGCCGGGGCGCTGGACGCGCTGGCGCCCAACCGCGCCTCGCTGATGCTGCAGCTGCCCGAAGTGCTCAAGGCCACCGACCAGATGGCCAGGAACCGCGCCGCGGGCATGTTCGACATGTTCGGCGGCGGCGGCGCGGCGGACATCCAGATCGAGCTGCCGCGCTGCGAGGAGTGGCCGCTCAAGCAGAAGCTCGACGGCGAGCGCGACACCCTCGGCCATTACCTCAGCGGCCATCCGCTCGACCCTTACCGCGAAGAGCTGCAGGGGCTGGTCGGCCACGACCTGGGCCAGCTCGACCAGCTCTGGGCGGCGCGCTCGGAGTCCGAATCGCGCGGCTGGCGCCCTGAAACCACGGTGATCGTGGCCGGCCAGGTGCTGGCGATGCGCAAGCGCGGCGATTCGCAGGCCTTCGTCCAGATCGAGGACGGGCGCGGCCGCCTGGAATGCGCCTTCTTCGCCGAGGAATACTTCAGCAACGCCGCCCTGCTCACCCGCGACCGCATCCTCATCATCGAGGGCGGACTGCGCGAGGACGAGTTCAGCGGCGGCTTCGCGCTGCGCGCGCGGCGCTGCTGGGATTTCGAGCAGGTCTGCGCCCAGAACGCACAGGGTCTGGCGCTGCGCCTGGACCTGCGCGTGGCCGGCGCGCTGGACCGCGTGGAGTCGCTGTTCTCGCAACATCGGCCCGGCAGTACCCCGCTGCGCTACGAACTGCTGCTGCCCTCCGGATCGACCGGCAAGCTGGAGGTCAATGGCGGCCACGGGGTGCGCGTGGCGGCCGACCTGCCGGCCACCCTGCGCAGCCTGCCCGGCGTGCGCCAGGTGCGGCTGTCGCTGCTGCGGCCCTGGCTCAACTGAGCCGCCCGGCGGCCTGCCAGGCCGTCCGGACGGCCAGGTACGGTGGCCGGCGGTCCAGTCGGCTAGACTTTCCGCTTCCCTGCAGCAGTCCCGGGCATGAATCCCAACTACCTCGACTTCGAACAGCCGATCGCGGACCTCGAGGCCAAGATCCACGAACTGCGCCAGGCCAGCAACGGCCCGGCGGTCAACATCGACACCGAGATCCACGCGCTGCAGGACAAGCTGCGCAAGCGCACCGCGCACATCTTCCGCGACCTCAGCCCCTGGCAGGTCTCGCAGCTCGCGCGGCATCCGATGCGTCCGTACACGCTGGACTACATCAAGGTGTTCTGCGACGGGTTCGAGGAACTGGCCGGCGACCGCGCCTACGCCGACGACCCGGCGATCGTGGGCGGCCTGGGCCGGATCAACGGCCGGCCGGTGGTGATCATCGGCCACCAGAAGGGCCGCGACACCAAGGCCAAGGTGCGCCGCAACTTCGGCATGCCGCGCCCGGAGGGCTACCGCAAGGCGCTGCGGCTGATGAAGATGGCCGAGCGCTTCAAGCTGCCGCTGCTGACCTTCATCGACACGCCTGGCGCCTATCCCGGCATCGGCGCGGAGGAGCGCGGCCAGTCCGAGGCCATCGCCCGCAACCTGATGGAAATGGCCGAACTCAGGACCCCGGTGATCTGCACCGTGATCGGCGAGGGCGGCTCGGGCGGCGCGCTGGCCATCGGCGTGGGCGACCGCACCATCATGCTCGAGTACAGCACCTACTCGGTGATCTCGCCCGAGGGCTGCGCGTCGATCCTGTGGAAGGATGCGGGCAAGGCGCGCGATGCCGCCGAACAGCTGGGCCTGACCGCCCGCCGGCTGCGCGGGCTGGGCCTGGTCGACAAGGTCGTGCGCGAGCCGATCGGTGGCGCCCACCGCAATCCGCGCCAGACCGCGGTGCGGCTCAAGACCGTGCTGATGAACGAGCTCGACGCGCTGCAGCAGCTGCCGCTCGACGAACTGGTGCAGCGCCGCTACGAGCGCCTGCGCGGCTACGGCGCCTACGACAACGCCTGAGCCGAGCGTCGCGGGTGCCGGCGCGCGCGGGCAACAGGGGGAGGCGGTGACCCGGTCCGAACGCAGCATGGCAGCCGCGGCGCCGCTCGTCCTGGCGGCGCCGCCGCTGGAACGGCCGCTGCTGGTGGGCTACAGCGGCGGCCTCGACTCGACCGCGCTGCTGCACCTGCTGGCCACCGACGCCGCCGCGCGCGCGCGCGGCGTGCGCGCCATCCACGTCCACCACGGCCTGCATCCCGATGCCGGCAGCTGGGCGCGGCACTGCCTCGACACCTGTCGCGGGCTGGGCGTGCCGCTCGAGGTGGTGGAAGTGAGGGTCGCGCGCGACGGCGGCAGCGGCCTGGAGGCGGCCGCGCGGACCGCGCGCCACGCCGCGTTCGCCGATGCGCTGGGCGCGGACGAGGTACTGGTGCTGGGCCACCACCGGGACGACCAGGCCGAGACCTTCCTGCTGCGCGCCCTGCGCGCCTCGGGCGCCGACGGACTGGCCGCGATGCGCCCTTGGCGGCGTTTCGCCCGCGGCTGGATGTGGCGGCCGCTGCTCGGGCATCCGCGCCAGGCGCTGCTCGCCCATGCGCATCGCAACGCCCTGCGCTGGATCGAGGATCCGTCCAACGACAGCGAGGCGCACGACCGCAATTTCCTGCGCCACCAGGTCATGCCCCTGCTGCAGGCCCGCTGGGCGCACGCCGGCGCCGCGTTCGCACATGCCGCCGCGCTGCAACGCGAGGCTTCCGAACTGCTGGAGGAATCCGACGCACAGGCGCTCGCCCGCCTGCGTGGCGTCGATCGGAACTGCCTGCACGTCGCGCCACTGGCCGCGCTGCCGGCCGCGCGTCGCGCCCGGGTGCTGCGGCGCTGGGTGGACGAAACCGGCCTGCCGCCGCTGCCGTCGCGCGGCGTCGCGCAGCTCGCGCCGCTGCTTGCCGCCGGGCAGGACGTGCGCGGCGAGTTCGCCTGGCACGGCGCGGTCATCCGTCGCTGGCGCGACCTGCTCTACGCCGGCATGCAGCCGCCCGCGCCCGCAACCGCGCCCCGGGCGTGGGACGGCCGCGCGCCACTGCACTGGGGGGGCGGCACGCTCGCACTGGAGCCGGCGCTGGCGCCTGGCGAAACCTTCGAAACGCAGGAGGATGCCGACGCACCCGCCTTCATGGCGCATCCGCGCGGTGGCGGCGAGCGCGTCGTCCTGCCCGGCCGCGCCCACTCGCACGCGCTCAAGCACGTGCTGCAGGACCTGGGCGTGCCGCCCTGGACCCGCGATCGCCTGCCGCTGCTCTCCGATCGCGCCGGCACGCTGCTCGCCGCCGGCGATCTCGTGCTGTCGGGCCGCTTCGATGCCTGGCTGCGCCGCACGGGTCGGCGACTGCGCTGGGATGGCGCGGACTGAGCGCCACGACCATGTCGTCCGCCGGCGCCTGGCTTACACTGCGCGCATGGGCCAGAAAGCCGAAACCGCCGCCTCCGACGCGTCTCCCGTCGCCGACTTCGAATCCTCGCTCGACCAGCTCGAACAGCTGGTGGAGAAGATGGAACACGGCGAGATGAGCCTGGAGGAATCCCTCGCCGCCTACGAGCGCGGCGTGGGCCTGTATCGCCACTGCCAGCAGGCGCTGGAACAGGCGGAGCTGCGCGTGCGCCTGCTCGCCGACCCCGACGCTCCGGAACGGGCCGAACCCTTCCCCGGCATCGATGGCGAGGCCTGAAGCCGGCGGGGCCGGGCTCGAGGGCATCCTCGCCGACTGGCGCCGCCGCACCGACACGACGCTGGCAGCCGCGCTCGACGCGCTCGACGGCCACACCGAACCCCGCCTGCTCGCGGCCATGCGCCATGCCGTACTGCTCGGCGGCAAACGCATGCGTCCGCTGCTGGCCTATGCCAGCGGCCACGCCTGCGGGGCCGGCGCCGGCCAGCTGGACGCGGCCGCGGCCGCCGTCGAACTGGTGCACGCCTATTCGCTGGTGCACGACGACCTGCCGGCCATGGATGACGATGCCCTGCGCCGCGGCCAGCCCACCGTGCACGTGGCCTTCGACGAGGCCACCGCGATCCTCGCAGGCGACGCGCTGCAGTCGCTGGCGTTCACGTTGCTGGCCGACGCGCCGCTGCCGGACGCCACTCGCGTGGCGATGCTTGCCGAACTGGCCGCCGCGGCCGGCGCGGCCGGCATGTGCGGTGGCCAGGCCTTCGACCTGGCCGCAACCGGGACCGCGATCCCGGTCGAGGCGCTCGAGCGGCTGCATGCGCTCAAGACCGGGGCCCTGCTGCGTGCGGCGGTGCGCCTGGGCGCCATCGCCGCCGGGGGCGACGGGCAGGCGCGCCAGGGACTGGACACATTCGCGCAGGCGCTGGGCCTGGCCTTCCAGATCCGCGACGACCTGCTCGACATCGAGGGCGACAGTGCCACGCTGGGCAAGACCGCCGGCAAGGACGTCGCCCAGGACAAGG
>JAEWZE010000268.1 GCA_023395465.1 Pseudomonadota bacterium | reverse complement strand
TGGCCTGGCCGCTGCTGGCGCTGATCCTGCTGCTGGTCGGCAACGGCCTGTTCAACCCGGGCTTCCTGTCGCTGGAATGGCGCGACGGACGCCTGTACGGCAACCTCGTCGACATCGCCAACCGTGCTGCGCCGTTGATCCTGGTGTCGCTGGGCATGACCCTGGTGATCGCCGTGCGCGGCCTGGACATCTCGGTGGGTGCGGTCCTCGCCATCGCCGCGACCGTGGCGGCCTGGACGATCACGCGCATGACCGCAGGCGGCGGCACCGGCCTGGTCCCGCTGTTCGCCGCCGTCGCCGCCGCGCTTGCCGCGGCCGCGCTGTGCGGCGTCTGGAACGGCCTGCTGGTGGTGAAGGTGGGCATGCAGCCGATCATCGCCACCCTGATCCTGATGGTCGCCGGGCGCGGCATCGCGCAGCTGGTCAGCGACGGCCAGATCCTGACCATCTACTACCCGCCGTATGCCTATATCGGCGGCGGCTTCCTGCTGGGCCTGCCGTTCGCGCTGTTCCTGGTCGCAGCGGTGTTCGTCACACTCAAGCTGCTGCTCGATCGCACCGCGCTGGGCCTGTTCGTGCGCGCGATCGGGCACAACCCGCTGGCCGCCCACGTGGCCGGCGTGCGTGCGCGGGCGATCACGCTGTCGCTGTACGTGTTCAGCGGCTTCTGCGCCGGGCTGGCGGGCCTGCTGGTCAGCTCCAACGTCGCCAGCGCCGACGCCAACAACGCCGGCCAGCTGCTCGAACTCGACGCGATCCTCGCCGTCGCGCTTGGCGGCACGGCGCTGGCCGGTGGACGCTTCAGCCTGGCCGGCAGCCTGGTGGGCGCCCTGATCATCCAGGCGTTGACCACCACCATCTACGCCATCGGCGTGCCGCCGCAGGTCAACCTGGTGGTCAAGGCATTGCTGGTGCTGGCGGTGCTGCTACTGCAATCGCCCGAGTTCCGCGGCCAGCTGCGCGCGCTGGTCACGCGGCCGGCACGGGGGCAGGCATGAGCGCGGTGCCGCTGCGCGCGATGCTGCGCCCCGGTGGGCTGGCGCGGCTGTGGCGCGATCCGCGCATGGTCTCGCTGGCGGTCACTGTGGCGCTGTTCCTCGGCATGTCGATCGCCGGCGGGGTGCTCTACGACGGCTTCCTGCGCCCGCAGGTGTTCCTCAACCTGTTCATCGACAACGGCTTCCTGCTGATCGTCGCGGTGGGCATGACCTTCGTGATCCTGACCGGCGGCATCGACCTGTCGGTGGGCGCGGTGATCGCCTTCAGCACGGTGCTGCTGGCCAGCCTGGTGCAACAGCACGGCTGGCACCCGCTGCCGGCGATCGCGCTGGTGCTGGGGGTGGGCACCGCGTTCGGTGCGCTGATGGGCGTGCTGATCCAGCGCTACCGGCTGCAGCCGTTCGTGGTGACCCTGGCGGGCATGTTCCTGGCGCGCGGCGCGGCGACGCTGGTGAGCGTGGAATCGATCGGCATCGACCATGCCTTCCACGTCGCCGTGGCCAGCCTGCGGATCCCGCTGGGGCCGGGTGCCTCGCTGTCGGCCGGCGCGCTGGTCGCGCTGCTCGTGGTGGTCGCCGGAGCGGTGCTGGCGGGGATGACGCGCTTCGGCCGCACCGTCTACGCCATCGGCGGCAACGAGCAGTCGGCGCGGCTGATGGGACTGGCGGTGGATCGCACCCTGGTGCAGGTCTACGCGTTGAGCGGCTTCTGTTCCGCGCTCGGGGGCGTGGTCTACACCTTCTACATGCTCAGCGGCTACAGCCTGCACGCGATGGGCCTGGAGCTGGATGCGATCGCCGCGGTGGTGATCGGCGGCACCCTGCTGGCGGGCGGCAGCGGCTACGTGCTGGGCACGGTGTTCGGCGTGCTGGTGCTGGGCCTGATCCAGACCCTGATCGTGTTCGACGGCACGCTCAGCTCGTGGTGGACGCGCATCGCGATCGGCGCGCTGCTGCTGGCGTTCTGCCTGCTGCAGCGGCTGCTGGCGCGGCGCGGCGGGGCGGGCTGAGCTGCTCCGGTTGGTCCCGATGCAGCGGTGGATGCGGCACCGGAGCGGGGCCGGCCCGGCGGGCGCAAGCGGTCGAGCCAGCGCCGCCACGCCATGTACAGGTTCTGGGAGGACGACAGTGAAACCGGGACGGCTCCTGCGACTGCTGCTCCTGCTGGCCTGCGCGTTGTCGATGGGCAAGGTGCAGGCGGCCAGCTGGAGTGCCGACAACGGCAACGGCAGCTTCACCAATCCGCTGTTCTACGACGAGTTCTCCGATCCGGACCTGATCCGCGTCGGCGACTGGTTCTACATGACCGGTACCACCATGCACGCGGTGCCGGGCCTGCCGCTGCTGCGCTCGCGCGACCTGGTGAACTGGGAGTTCGTCTCGTATGCGATGCCGTCGTTCCCGGATGGACCGGAGTACCGGCTCGAGGGCGGGCAGGACCTCTACGGCCAGGGCATCTGGGCGCCGGTGCTGCGCCATCACGATGGCCGCTTCCACATCTTCTCCAACATCAACGGACGCGGCCTGCACGTGTTCACCGCCACCGATCCGGCCGGCCCGTGGACGCATTCGAAGATCGACCGCAACCTGCACGACCTGTCGGTGCTGTTCGACGACGACGGCCGGGTGTGGGCGGTATTCGGCTACAACGAGGTGCGGCTGGTGGAGCTGCGCGCCGACCTGTCGGGCGTGGTCGAGGGCAGCGAGCGGGTGATCATCCCCGCCGGCAACGGCATGGGCGAGGGCCACCATTTCTACAGGGTGGACGGTCGCTACTTCATCATCAGCGCCAACTACGCGCCCGTGGGCCGCATGCAGGCCGCACGCGCCGAACACCTGGACGGGCCGTGGGAAACGGTGGCGATCAGCGCCAGCGAGACCATGGGATTCCAGCGCGGCTGGTGGGAAGACGGCGTCGGCCAGCGCTCGCCGATTCCCGACGACGGCACGGCGTTCTCCGCGCACCGGCCCGCCGGCAACGCGCTCGGCGCGGTGCCGCTGCACCAGGGCGGGATCGTGCAGCTGGCCAACGGCGACTGGTGGGGCTTCTCGATGATGGACCTGAAGTCGATCGGCCGCACCACCTTCCTCTCGCCGGTGACCTGGCACGAGGGCTGGCCCTACTTCGGCCTGGCGGGGAACCTGGGCCGTTCGCCGCGCACCTGGCGCAAGCCGGACGTGGGCATCGACATGCAGCCGCGGGCGCCATACCGGCGCGACGACGATTTCTCCGCGCCGAGGCTGCAGCCGGTCTGGCAGTGGAACCACCAGCCACATGACGGCAAATGGTCGCTGTCCGACCGGCCGGGCCGGCTGCGCCTGCATACGCTGCCGGCGACAGGCTTCCTCACCGCGCGCAATACGCTGACCCAGCGCGTGGTCGGTCCCGAGTCCACCGCCACGGTGACCCTGGATGCGGCCGGCCTGGTGCCCGGCGACATCGCCGGCCTCGGCCTGCTCAACATGCCGGCCGCCTGGCTCGCGGTGGTGCGTGACGGGCACGGCCGCGTGCTGCGCTGGTACAGCCAGGCGGCGCATCGCCATATCGACGTGCCATTGCCGTCGGCCACGGTGCGCCTGCGCGTGCATGGCGACCACGACCAGGACCTGGCGCAGTTCGCCTACAGCGTCGATGGCGGTGCGTTCACGCCGATCGGCGAACCGGTGCGGCTGCCGTACCAGCTCAAGACCTTCCAGGGCACGCGCCATGCGCTGTTCGCCTACAACCGTGGCGGCGTGAGCGGCGGACACGCGGACTTCGGCGATTTCAGCGTGGTCGAACCCCTGGCCGACCGCTCGCGCAACATCCCGTTCGGGCAGGTGATCACCTTGGCGAACCGGGGCGACGGCAGCGTCGGCCACGTGCACGCGCTGGGCGTGCTGCATCCGGTGTCGCCGGACTCGGCCGAGGCGCGCGCGACAGCGGCGCGCTTCCGCGTGCACGACCGCGGCGCGGGCCAGGTGGCGCTGGAGGCGATGGACGGCAGCGGCTTCCTCACCGTCGTGGGTATCGGCCTGTCGGCCGACGTGCGCCTGCTGCCGGAGCATCCCGTGGACAGCCGCTTCATGTGGCAGGACCTGCTGCGCGGCGAATTCATGCTGCTGTCGATGAAGACGCATCGCTACCTCGGCATCCTGCCCGGTAGTGGCGAACCCTATGGCGCGGATCGTCCCGGCACGCGGCCGGATCGACGCGATGGCACGGTGCTGACATGGAAGGGCGTGGACCCCGGAGGCCGGTGACGCGCACCGCACGCCGCGCAGTGGGCCGGCCCGTCCGCGAGACGGTGGTCTCCAGGGGGCTCCAGTTTTCCGTCAGCGCGTCCCGACCGGTTCACGGTCGCGCTTGGCTCCCGCCGCCGCTTGCGGGGGAGGGGCGGGTGGGGGCGGACGGATCGATACGTTCCCAGCTTCCGCCGGCTTCACAGACCGAGAAATCCGCCACCCGGCGCCCCGGGTCGCCTACTCAGACTTCCAGCGTGGCCAGGTCGCCCTTCTGCTCCAGCCACGCCTTGCGGTCGCCCGCGCGCTTCTTCGCCAGCAGCATGTCCATCAGGCCGCGGGTTTCGCCATCGTCGTCGATGGTCAGCTGCACCAGTCGCCGCGTGTCGGGATGGATCGTGGATTCGCGCAGCTGCGAGGGGTTCATCTCGCCGAGGCCCTTGAAGCGGGTGACGTTGACCTGGCCCTTGAGCTTCTCGCGCTGGATCTTCTCGACCAGCAGGCGCTTTTCCTCTTCGTCCAGGGCGTAGAACACCTGCTTGCCCACGTCGACGCGGAACAGCGGCGGCATCGCCACGAAGATGTGGCCGGCGCGCACCAGCGCCGGGAAGTGGCGCAGGAACAGCGCCGACAGCAGGGTCGCGATGTGCAGGCCGTCCGAATCGGCGTCGGCCAGGATCACCACCTTGCCGTAGCGCAGGCCGGTGATGTCGTCCTTGCCGGGATCGCAGCCGATGGCCACGGCCAGGTCGTGCACTTCCTGCGAGGCGAGCACGCCGCCGGACGCGACCTCCCAGGTGTTGAGGATCTTGCCGCGCAGCGGCAGGATCGCCTGGAAGTCCTTGTCGCGCGCCTGGCGGGCGCTGCCGCCGGCCGAGTCGCCCTCGACCAGGAACAGTTCGGTGCGCGAGAGGTCCTGGCTGATGCAGTCGGCCAGCTTGCCGGGCAGGGCAGGACCCTGGGTGACCTTCTTGCGGACGATCTGCTTCTCGGTCTTGAGCCGCGCACTGGCGCGCTCGATCGCCAGCTGCGCGATCCGCTCGCCCAGGTCCACGTGCTGGTTGAGCCACAGGCTGAAGGCATCGTGCGCCGCGCCCTCGACGAAGCCCGCGGCCTGGCGCGAGGACAAGCGCTCCTTGGTCTGGCCGCTGAACTGCGGATCGGTCATCTTCATCGACAGGACGAAGGACACGCGGTCCCACACGTCCTCCGGCGCCAGCTTGACCCCGCGCGGCAGCAGGTTGCGGAAGTCGCAGAACTCGCGCAGCGCGTCGGTGAAGCCGGTGCGCAGGCCGTTGACGTGGGTGCCGTGCTGTGCGGTCGGGATCAGGTTGACGTAGCTCTCCTGCACCAGCTCGCCGTCCGGCACCCAGGCCACCGCCCAGTCGGCGGTTTCGGTGTCCTTCCGCAGCGCACCGACGAACAGTTCCGGCGGCAGCAGCTCGCGGCCCGCCAGCTCGCCCTTGAGGTAGTCGCGCAGGCCGTCCTCGAAATACCAGCGGTCGCGCTCGCCGGTGGCCTCGTCGAGCAGGGTGACGGTCAGGCCGGGGCACAGCACCGCCTTGGCGCGCAGCAGGTGGCGCAGGGCGCGCAGGCTGAACTTGGGGCTGTCGAAGTACTTCGCGTCCGGCCAGAACCGCACGCGGGTGCCGGTGTTCTTCCTGCCCACCGATCCCACCACTTCCAGCGGCGTGGCGCGGTCGCCATCGCGGAAGGTGATGCGGTGCTCGCTGCCGTCGCGCTTGATGTGCACTTCCACCAGGGTCGAGAGCGCGTTGACCACGCTCACGCCCACGCCGTGCAGGCCGCCGGAGAAGGTGTAGTTCCTGTTGTTGAACTTGCCGCCTGCGTGCAGCCGGGTGAGGATCAGCTCGACGCCGGGGATCTTCTCTTCCGGATGGAGGTCCACCGGCATGCCGCGGCCGTCGTCGGACACCTCGCAACTGCCGTCCCTGAACATGGTCACCGCGATTTCGCGCGCGTGGCCGGCGAGGGCCTCGTCCACCGCGTTGTCGATGACTTCCTGCGCCAGGTGGTTGGGCCGCGTGGTGTCCGTATACATGCCCGGGCGGCGCTTGACCGGATCCAGGCCGGAGAGGACTTCGATGGCGGCGGCGTTGTAGCGGGAATTCATCGGCTGCGGCGTTCTGGGGGCGGGTCCTGCGAGGCGCGCAGGATGCGGGCCGGCGGCAGGGTGGTCAAGGCTGGCCCGGAGCCGTCGCGGATCCCGCGACGGATGGTGTCGGACACCGGTCCGGAGGCCACGCCGGCCCTGCTCACGCGCTGGCGCGAGGCGATGGGGGTGGTTGGCGACATGTTCACCCGGCGTTACCGGACCGGTTGAGTCCAGTCCTGCCGGGCGCGGCGCGCCTGGCCGGAGCCCGGACCGGCCCCGCCGTGACGGCCGGGATGGTCGCGGGCGGCGCCGCGGACGGGCCAGCCGGGGGCGCGTGCCTGTAGAATGGGGCTTTCCAGCGGGTGCCCACTCCCCATGACTTCCCCCAGTTCCGTCACTCCGCTCGTTTTCGTCACCGGCGGCGTGGTGTCCTCGCTCGGCAAGGGCATCGCGGCCGCCTCGCTCGCCGCGATCCTCGAGGCCCGCGGCCTCAAGGTGACGATGATGAAGCTGGACCCCTACATCAACGTCGATCCGGGCACGATGAGCCCGTTCCAGCACGGCGAGGTGTATGTCACCGACGACGGCGCCGAAACCGACCTCGACCTCGGCCACTACGAGCGCTTCATCAACGTCCGCCTGTCGGGCAGGAACTCGATCACCACCGGCAAGATCTACGAGGCCGTGATCCGCAAGGAGCGCCGCGGCGACTACCTCGGCGCGACGGTGCAGGTGATCCCCCACATCACCGACGAGATCAAGCGCTGCATCGACGCGGCCACCCAGGGCTTCGACGTCGCGCTGGTGGAGATCGGCGGCACGGTGGGCGACATCGAATCGCTGCCCTTCCTGGAGGCGATCCGCCAGATCCGCACCGACCGCGGCCCCGACAAGGCGATGTTCATGCACCTGACCCTGGTGCCGTACATCGCCGCGGCCGGGGAACTCAAGACCAAGCCGACCCAGCATTCGGTCAAGGAGTTGCGTTCGATCGGCATCCAGCCCGACGTGCTGGTGTGCCGCAGCGAACAGCCGCTGCCCGACGGCGAGCGGCGCAAGATCGCCTCGTTCACCAACGTCTCCGAGAAGGCGGTGATCTCGGCGATCGATCTGGACAACATCCACAAGATCCCGATGTGGCTGCACGCGCAGGGGCTGGACGCGCTGGTGGTCGAGCGCCTGCACCTGGACAAGGCCGCGCCGGCGGCCGACCTGTCGGAGTGGCTGTCGGTGGTGGACGCGGCCGAGCATCCGATCGACGAAGTCACCATCGCGGTGGTGGGCAAGTACGTTGACCACAAGGACGCCTACAAGTCGGTTGGCGAGGCGCTCAAGCATGGCGGCATCCGCCAGCGCACGCGGGTCAACCTGCGCTGGATCGAATCGCAGGACATCGAGCGCGACGGCGCCGAGAAGACGCTGCAGGGCGTGGACGGCGTGCTGGTGCCCGGTGGCTTCGGCGACCGCGGCTTCGAAGGCAAGGTGTTGGCGGCGCGGCATGCGCGCGAGCGCGGCCTGCCGTACTTCGGCATCTGCTACGGCATGCAGGCGGCGGTGGTCGATTTCGCCCGCCACGTGGCCGGCCTGGAAGGTGCCAACAGCACCGAGAACGACCGCCAGAGTCCGCATCCGGTGATCGGCCTGATCACCGAGTGGCGTACCAGCAGCGGCGAGGTCGAGAAGCGCGACGACAAGTCCGACCTCGGCGGCACCATGCGCCTGGGCCTGCAGGAACAGCGCATCAAGCCCGGCACGAAGGCGCGCGAGCTGTACGGCAAGGACGTGGTCGGCGAGCGCCATCGCCACCGCTACGAATTCAACAACCGCTACCGCACCCAGCTCGAGGACGCGGGACTGGTGATCTCGGCCAAGTCGATGGACGACCTGCTGGTGGAGATGGTCGAACTGCCCGAGCATGCCTGGTTCATCGCCTGCCAGGCGCATCCGGAGTTCCTGTCCACCCCGCGTAACGGCCATCCGCTGTTCGTCGGCTTCATCCGCGCCGCGCGCGAGCACAAGGCCGGCGGCAAGCTGCTGAAGGAAGCCAAGGCGTGATGCGCCCATCCATGGCCAAGAGGGTCTTTTCATGAAGCTGTGCGGATTCGAGGTCGGCCTCGACCAGCCCCTGTTCCTGATCGCAGGCCCCTGCGTGATCGAATCCGAGCAACTGCAGCTGGATGTTGCCGGCCGGCTCAAGGAGATCGCCGGGCGCCTCGGGATCAACTTCATCTTCAAGTCGAGCTTCGACAAGGCCAACCGCACCTCCGGCACCAGCTTCCGTGGCCCGGGCATGGAGGAGGGGCTGCGCGTGCTGGGCGAGGTACGCCGCCAGCTCGGCGTGCCGGTGCTGACCGACGTGCACGAGTACACGCCGATGGATGAAGTGGCCTCGGTGGTCGACGTCCTGCAGACCCCGGCCTTCCTCGTGCGCCAGACCGATTTCATCAGGAAGGTGTGCAGCGCCGGCAAGCCGGTGAACATCAAGAAGGGCCAGTTCCTCTC
>JAEWZE010000267.1 GCA_023395465.1 Pseudomonadota bacterium | reverse complement strand
GCCGAGGCCTTGCGCGACGTCGAACGGGAACTGCGCCCGCAGGGGCTGCGCCTGCGGATCTTCGACTGCTACCGGCCGGCGCGCGCCGTGCGGCAGTTCGTGCGCTGGGCCGCGGATGCCAGCGACCAGTCCACCAAGTCCGAGTACTACCCGGCACTCGACAAGGCCAGCCTGGTGCCGGGCTACATTGCCGACCGCTCCGGCCACAGCAAGGGCGCGACGGTGGACCTGACCGTGCTGGACTGCCGCAGCGGGCAGTGCGCGCCGCTCGACATGGGCACGGCCTTCGACTTCTTCGATCCTCGTGCCAATACCGACCACCCCGGCATCACGCCGGCGCAGCGTGAAAACCGCACGCGGCTTCGCGACGCCATGGCGCGGCACGGCTTCGAGAACTATCCCTTGGAGTGGTGGCACTACAGCTTCCGGATGGAGCCGCCACCGGCGATCTTCCACGATGTGCCGATCCGCTAGGACCGGCCGACCGGACTCAGCCGATCTTCTTGAACGTATTGGTATTGCCGAGCTTCTCGATCTTGCCACCGGCCTTGCGGAACGCGGCCATGTGGTCCTCGATCTGCTCGCGGGTGAGGGAGGCAGTCTGCTTGCCGCCGGACTTGCCGGACTTGCGGAGAACGGTGTTGTTGGTCTTGGGCGCCATCAGGGTCTTCAGTTGCGGATGGGTGCGTCACCATAGCGTGAACGCTGTAAAATTTTGTCAATTGGCTCCGGACGTCGCTGAAAACGGCAGGATTTGCGCGGATCTTTTGCCAAACTGTCGTTATTGAGTCCGTTCGTCCCATGAAGGTGCGCCGGCAGGATCTTGCAGGGCGCCTCAGCCCGCAGCCCAGCCCAGGGCCGCGCGGCTTGCGACCAGCCGCGCCACGCCGGAACCCTCCAGCACCTTCAGCGAAGGGGCGGCGAGTTCCGGCAGCCCGGCCACCGCATCGCGCACCACGGCCACCTCGAACTCCCGCGAATGCGCGTCGATCGCGGTGGCCAGCACGCAACCCTCCAGCGCCATGCCGGTCAGCAGCAGGCGGCGCACCCCCAGCTTGGCCAGCAACACCCCCAGCGGCGTGGCCAGAAAGGCCGAGCGCTTCGGCTTGAGCACGAAGTGGTCGCGCGGGCCCGGATCCAGGCGGCTGGCGATGTCGGCGGGCGTGCCGCCTTCGTGGACTGCCATCGCCACCTGCTCGTGGAAGTCCGAACGCCAGCGGGCGAAGTTGTCGTTGGCGAACACGACCGGCCAGTCGCGGTCGTGGAAGCCGCGCCGCAGCCGCTGGATCTTCCTGGCGACCGCCACGGCGCGCGGTGTCATCCGCTCCGCCTGCGGGAAGTCCAGCAGGCTGATCATGTCGATGACCAGCAGCGCGGTGGGGGCGTCCCCACCGGCCATGCTCAGTCGGGCCTCTTCGCCGGAATGAAGGGCGACACCGGATCGCTGGCCGGGAACGTCTCTTCCAGCGCCTCGTCCTGGTTCTCGCTTTCGCGATCCTTGCGCACGGCGCGTTCGGTCGGCGACTCGTCGCGGTCGGGCGGGGACTTCGGGGGATCCTTGCGGTCGCGGCTCATGGGCGTGTCTCGCGTTCGGGGAGGCGATTGATAGCGCAGGCCGCGTTGCGCCGGCGTGACCCCTCGCGCCGCCAGCCGAAGCTCGTCCAGGGCGCGACGCGCGCACTGCTGAACGCGAGGCATCGGGCGCGCAGCGGCGACCGGATGCCCGCGGCATGCAGGCATCGGCTTGACATGCCGCCGCGTAGGATCGGTTGGCAATACCTCCCACGGCAGAACGTCATGGCGCAGCACGCGGAACGGGTCCACACCCGCCACGAAGACATCGAAAGACTCTCGTCGCTATGCGACGCACTGGACGAGGAAGCGCGGGTCAGGGTCACACTGGCCAACGGCTCCACCCTGTCCGGCGTGGTCCTGGCCAAACCCGGACTGCAGACCTTCCTCGACCACAGTGGCAACGAGGGCGTCAACGCCATCCTCAAACTCGACAACATCGGCGGCATGGGCGTGATGCGCTACTTCTGGCTGGACGACGTGGTCGACGTCTCCCGGCAACCTTCCGACGAGGCTCCGGGGCACTGAGAGGCTGCGGGGCACCGAGCGGGCGTGCGCCCCGCAGCCTTTCGCAACTCACGGGCGCCTGCGTGGAGGTGGCGACCTAACGGTCCGGGAGCCGGCTCGCGGCAATCTCGAGATCCCCCACCAGCTGCGCCCGGGCGCTTTCGCGAACGGTTCCACGCATGCGCAGGATCGCGGAGGGATGCCATGTCGCCAGCGCGCAGCTGCCCTGGCCGAGATCGTGCCACTGGCCGCGTTCGCGCGTGAGCCGGAAGCCGGTGCCGAACAGGGTCTGCGCGGCCATCGCGCCCAGCGCCACGATGACCCCGGGCCGCACCCGCGCCAGCTCCGCGGCGAGCCACGGGCGGCACGCGGCCTGTTCGCCTGCGTTGGCCCGCTTGTGCAGGCGCGCCTTGCCGCGCTGCTCGTACTTGAAGTGCTTGACGGTATTGGTCAGGTAGACCCGGCCCACATCGATGCCGGCGTCCTGCATGGCCTCGCGCAGCAGCCGCCCGGCGGGGCCGACGAACGGTTCGCCCTGCAGGTCCTCCTGCGATCCGGGCTGCTCGCCGATCAGCATCATCGCAGCGCTGCTGCTGCCCTTGCCGAACACGGTCTGCGTGCCGAACCGCCACAGCGGACAGCGGCGACAGGCCTGTGCCTCGCGCCGCAGCTTGGCCAGACTCCCGGCCGGGATCTCGTCCACCGGCTTGGCCAGCGGCGGAACGCCCGTGCGACGCGCCGCGCCCATTCAGCGCGCCGGCTGCGACTGCGGCGGCGGGCTCTTTTCCGGTTCGACCGGCATGGTCGTCCGCGGCGGGTACTGACGCAGGCACGCTTCGCGTTCGGCGCCGGTCACGCGTTCGCAGGCCAAGGCATGGGGATTGGCGTCTGGCGTGGCGGCATCGTTCGTGGGCCCAGCGGGTACGTCGGTCGCGGACACGGTGCCCGGTGGCACCCGGTGTTGCGCGCAGGCTGTCACCAGCACCAGGCAGGGGGCGGCGATGGACGGGTGGCGAAGCGGATTCAGCGTCGGATTCATTCTGGGCTCCTGCGCGCGCGTGGCGGCAGCTTTTCACCGCCTGCGCCAAGCACGGGTGAAGCGCTGCGCGCCTTACCGATTCCGTAAGACCGCCGCGACGTGGGCTGCACGGACCGCGTGCCATCGTGCACGTCCAGCCCGGACGGAGGACGAGATGAACGAGGAGGCGAAACAGCAACTGCCACCGCAGGAGCAGGAGCACCAGCCCGGCCGGCAGTCAGAAATGCATCCGCAGCCCGAGAGCATCCGCGACAGCTATCGCGGGTCCGGGCGCCTGGACGGGAAGGTGGCGCTGATCACCGGCGGCGACAGCGGCATCGGCCGTGCAGTCGCCGTCCACTTCGCGCGCGAGGGCGCCAAGGTGGTGATCGGCTACCTGGAGGAGAACAAGGACGCCGCGGAAACCGCGCGCCTGGTACGCGAAGAGGGCAGCGAATGCACCACCGTCGCGGGCGACGTGGGCGACCCGGAGTTCTGCCGCGAACTGGTACAGCGCGCCGTCGACGAACATGGCCGTCTCGACATCCTGGTCAACAACGCCGCCGAGCAGCACACCGTCGAGAAGCCCGAGGAGCTGACCGCCGAACAGGTCGAACGCACCTTCCGCACCAATGTGTTCGCCTACATCAATCTCGCCACCTCGGCGCTCGGGCACCTGGGCAAGGGCGGCGCGATCATCAACACCGGTTCGGTCACCGGTGTCCGGGGCCATGAAAAACTCATCGACTATGCCTCGACGAAGGGCGCGATCCATGCGCTGACCTTCTCGCTGGCCCAGGCCGTCGCCGACCGCGGCATCCGCGTCAATGCCGTGGCGCCGGGACCGATCTGGACGCCGCTGATCCCGGCCAGCTTCAGCGCCGAGGAGGTGGCCGAGTTCGGCGCCTCGACCCTGCTCAAGCGCCCGGGGCAGCCATCCGAAGTGGCCCCCGCCTACGTGTTCCTCGCCAGCGAAGAGGCGTCCTTCATCACCGGCCAGACCATCCACATCAACGGAGGAGGGCACATCAGTGCGTAATTCCAATCGATCACAGCGCAGGTCGGGACCGGCCGGCGACCATCGCGACGCCGGCAACGTGGCCGGCGTCGGCGAGCTCAGGGCAGTGGCCGAACGCCTGCTGGAAACCGGTACGCATTACCTGGAGCAGGGACGCGCCTGGCTGCATGCGGCAACTCGCAGGGAGCAGGACGACCGCCGCGAGGAACCATATGGTCCAGGCGCCGGCGGCTACGGGCCGCGCGCGGGGTTCCGTCCGGAGCACGACGGGCCGGACGCGGACGACTGGTCCGCCCAAGGCCAATCCTCGCGCGAGCGCGGTCCGTACGCGCCCGACGAATATTCGTTCTCCGCGACCGGCGGCTCACCCGAAGCGCGCCACCGCGCCGGCTACGACTACGACGATCACCGCAGCCGCGAGTTCGACGCACGCGCCGAGGATCTCGCCCGGCACCGCGGCCGGGACTTCGATGCCGGCAGCGGCCGCCGCCATCCGGGCTGGCGCGGCGCGCTCGACGCGGAGGCCTATCTGCCCGGGAGCTACGGCTACGGCGGCGAAGGCCGGATGCAGAGCGGCGCCGAGGCATCCGCCCGTGGCGATCATCACCATGCGCACGGGAGCAGCGGCTTCGCGCAGGCATCCGGGCGCTGGGAGCGGGCGTACACCGCCCAGGGGCAGGGCAGCCATCGTGGGCGCGGTCCGCGCGGCTATGCCCGGTCCGACGAGCGCATCCTGGAGGACGTGAACGAGCGTCTGTGCGACGACCCGATCGTCGATGCCACCGACATCGAGGTGCGCTGCGCGCAGGGCTGCGTGGTGCTGGAGGGCAAGGTGCCGACGCGATGGATGAAGCATCGCGCCGAGGACATCGCCGACTCGGCGTCGGGGGTCAAGGATGTCGAGAACCGGATCCGCGTGGTCGCCGAAGAGCCCGCATCGCAGGGCGATTTCGACACGAGCCGTCCCAGCAATTCGGCAGCGACCGGCACGGGCGCGTCGACGGCGCCGTCGGAGTCCCCGGCGAAAACCGGTACCGGCAGGCAGCGCCAGGCCCCCACCGACGACGCGACGACGACCGGTACGCAGCCGCAGCAGCCGCAGGCGCCGCACTAGGGGCAGCGCGGGACCAGGACACTGCAGTCCCGAACCGACGTGGCTTCCGGGCACGGAAGTCACGTCGGGATGACTACGGCGCGGCGCAGCTTCCGGAACGATTCCGGACGCAAGGTGCCTGCCCGCACCGGCCTGACGTCCGCGCTGCACCACTCCTTCACCGAATGGCCAGCAAGCTGGCCGGCAGACGGCTGGCCACGACGGAGTGGGCATGGGTACCGCACGCACCATCCCGGTATGGGACGACATCGCCGCGCAGACGGCGGACTGGTGGAACGAGACGGCGGAGCAGACTGATTGCGACGTGATCGTCGTCGGGGCTGGCATCGCCGGCTTGAGCACGGCGCTATGCCTGCTGCGCGAGGGGCGACAGGTGCTGCTGGTCGATCGCGGCGGCATCGGTGCCGGCGAAACCCTGCGCACCGGTGCGCACCTGGCGTCGGCGCTGGACGAGCGTTTCAGCGTGCTCGCCCGCTACCACGCGCATGACGGCGCATGGCTGGCCGCCGCCAGCCACGCCGCGGCCATCGCGTTCCTCGCCATCTTCTACATGATGGTCTCGCGGCGCGTACCGTTCCTGGACTGAGCGCCCGATTCACCGGCATTTAGCGCCGTCCGTGGTATCAGGAGCGGATGGATGCCTTGTTCCTCTCCCGGATCCAGTTCGGCTTCGTCATCAGCTTCCACGTCCTGTTCCCGGCGTTCACGATCGGGCTTTCGAGCTGGCTGGCCTTCCTGGAATACCGCTGGTTGCGCACGCGCGATGCGGTGTGGAAGGACCTGTACTTCTTCTGGCTGAAGATCTTCGCGGTCTCATTCGGCATGGGCGTGGTCAGCGGCATCGTGATGAGCTTCCAGTTCGGCACCAACTGGTCGGTGTTCGCCGAGCGCGCCGGGGCGGTGCTGGGGCCGCTGCTGGGCTTCGAGGTGCTGACGGCCTTCTTCCTGGAAGCCACGTTCCTCGGCGTGATGCTGTTCGGCTGGAAGCGGGTGCCGGAGCGGCTGCACTTCCTGTCGACCTGCATGGTCGCGCTGGGCACGCTGATCTCGACCTTCTGGATCCTCTCGGCCAACAGCTGGATGCAGACCCCGCAGGGCTACGAACTGGTCGATGGCATGTTCCATGTCACCTCGTGGCGCGAGGTGATCTTCAATCCCTCCTTCCCCTATCGCCTGGTCCACATGACGCTGGCGGCCTTCCTGACCACCTGTTTCGTGATCGGCGGGGTGTCCGGCTGGTACCTGCGCAAGGGCGTACACAGCGAAGCGGCCCTGCGCATGCTGCGGCTCTCCACCGCGTTCGCCCTGATCGTGGTGCCACTGCAGATCCTGGCCGGCGACCTGCACGGCCTCAACACCGCCGAGCACCAGCCGCTCAAGGTCGCCGCCATGGAGGGCCATTGGGAACGGCGGCCGGAGGGGGAGGGCATGCCGCTGGTGCTGTGGGCGATTCCCGACCAGGAGGCCGGAACGAACCGGCAGGAGATCGCGATTCCGCGCCTGGGCGGGGTGATCCTCACCCACAGCTGGGATGGCCAGATCGAGGCACTGGACTCGGCACCTGCGGAAGACCGGCCGCCGGTGGCGCCGGTGTTTTACGCATTCCGGGTGATGGTCGGCCTCGGCATCGCGATGCTGCTGCTGGCCGTTGCGTCGGGCGTGCGCTGGCGGCAGGGAAGGCTGGCCACCGCGCGTGGCCTGCACCTGGGCTGGAACCTGATGCTGCCTGCGGGCTTCGTGGCCATCCTCGCGGGCTGGTTCGTCACCGAAATGGGGCGCCAGCCCTGGGTGGTCTACGGGCAGCTCCGCACCGCCGACGCGGTCAGCCGGGTCGATGCCTCCAGCGTGGCGATTTCGCTGGGGATCTACGTGCTCGCCTACGCGGTGGTGTTCGGCTTCGGCACCGCCTACATCCTGCAGATGCTGCGTCGCGGCCCGCTGCCGCATGAACCCGAGCCTGACACGGAGGGCGGCGAACGCACGCCGGCCCGGCCGCTGAGCGCCGCGGACGCGACGCTGGAAGAAGGAGCGCGCTGATGCCGATGGAAACCTGGCTGCCGGTCGTCTGGTTCTGCGTGATCGGGTTCGGCGTGCTGATGTACGTCGTGCTCGACGGCTTCGTGCTCGGACTCGGCATCCTCGCGCCGTTTGCCGAGGACGGCGACCAGCTCGACCATATGATGAATACCGCCGCCCCGATCTGGGACGGCAACGAGACCTGGCTGGTGCTGGGCGGGGCAGGGCTGCTGGCCGCGTTCCCGGCCGCCTATGCGCTGGTGCTGTCGGCGCTGTACCTGCCGGTGCTGCTGATGCTGATCGCGCTGGTATTCCGTGGCGTCGCGTTCGAATTCCGCTTCAAGGCCGGGAGCACCAGATGGCTCTGGGGCTGGGCGTTCGCGCTGGGCTCGCTTTGCGCCGCGTTCTGGCAGGGCGTGATCCTGGGCGCGCTGGTCGAGGGCATGCCGGTGGAGGAGGGGCGCTACATCGGCGGGCTGTTGTCCTGGTTCAGCCCGTTCTCGATGCTGACCGGCGCGGCGGTGGTCTTCGGCTATGCCTTGCTGGGCAGCACCTGGCTGATCCTCAAGACCGAAGGTGACCTGCAGCGCATGGCGCGCGTACTGACCCGACCGCTGGTGCTGGTGGTCGCGGTGTTCATGGGACTGGTCAGCGCCTGGCTGCCGTTCCTGGATTCGCGCGTGATGGCGCGCTGGTTCGAGAGCGGCAACTTCTGGTGGCTCTCGCCGGTCCCCGCGCTCACGCTGCTCACCGCATTCGCGCTGTGGCGCGCGGCCATGGCGCAGGGGCGCGACGCGCGCCCGTTCGTCCTGACCCTGTGTTTCTTCGGCCTGGGCTTCGCCGGGCTGGTGCTGGGCATGTGGCCGTACCTGGTGCCGCCGTCGCTCACGCTGTGGGAGGCGGCGGCTCCGCCTTCGTCACAGGGCTTCATGCTGGCGGGGGTCGCGGTGCTGCTGCCGGTGATCCTGGGTTACACGGCGTGGTCGTACCGGGTCTTCCGCGGCAAGATCCTGGCGGGGCAGGGCTACCACTGAGGGGTCCCCGCGCCGTGACCTCAGGTCATGGCCGAAGGCGCATCGTAGGAAAGCGGCGTCGCGCCCGCGATCTCCATGACCTGGTGCACGGCCGGCATGGCCTCCGGCTCGGCGTCGACCACCACCAGCACGCTGCCCGACTCGAGTTCCGACCGGAACTGGCGCCGCAGCGGATCCTGGATCGAGGCGCCAGCCAGCGACGACGCAAGGCCACCAAGCACCGCGCCCACCGGAATCGCGATCAGCAGGGCGTACGCGGGCACCTTCCAGACCGCCATCAGCACCAGCGCGAGCACCAGCCCGATGGCGGCGCCGATCAGCATGCCGCGCAGGGCCGCCGGCACGAGGTCGCTGTCGGCCATCTTGCGACGGTCGCTGACCCGCTCCATCTCGACCTCGGGCCGGGCGACGATATGGACATCCCCGTCGGGAATTCCGCCGGCCACGGCCAGTTGGACCGCCCGGTTTGCGTCGTCGACGCTGCGCGTTCTGAATACGT